>JBDOIU010000035.1:0-4023 GCA_047404195.1 Coxiellaceae bacterium | reverse complement strand
ACTCAGTTGATCAGTCATCGGCTTGCTCCAAAATCAGTGTATTTGTGGGATCACCAAAACCAATAGTGGCTTCTATACCATATGGAATGTGGACGCAATGATTTGTACCAATGTATCATGCATGTTAACGGGTAGTGATGAAATTGTTGATCATCTGCAGAAGCGTTTAGGTATCAGTATGGGGGAAACAACCACTGATGGTATGTTTACTTTGCGTGAGGCGGAATGCTTAGCTTCATGTGTGACAGCGCCTATGTTGCAGGTTAATGATGAGCGACTCCATGAGTATCTAACAGTTGAAAAGGTGGATACACTGCTAGAGAGATTGCGCTTTGAGGCAACACAGGAGGCTGTCAATGCTTAACAATCTTTGCTATCGAGTATTACCTGAAAACATCACCGCTTGGGATGCAGACAGTCTATTGGAACATAAAACATGGACATTAGAAGCGTATAAAAAAGTGGGTGGATACCAGTCCTGGGAAAAAATTATAAAAGAAGGTATGTCACCAACAGAGGTCATTGCTCATTTGAAGGCATCTGTGCTGCGTGGTCGAGGTGGTGCTGGTTTCCCAACAGGTTTAAAATGGAGCTTTATGTCACCTGACTCTCCGAGAAAAAAAATACATACTGTGTAATTCAGATGAGAGTGAACCAGGTACCTGTAAAGATCGTTATATTTTATCTATGAACCCACATCAGCTGTTGGAGGGTATGTTGATTGCATGCTACGCTGTTGGTGCTGAAGTTGGTTATAATTTGTTGCGTGGCGAGTTTGCACTGCCGTTTCAACGTTGTGAAGAAGCATTAGCAGAAGCGCGTGCGGCAGGTTATATCGGTAATCAAATTTTTGGTACTGATGTGAGTATTGAATTACACAACGCGCATACCATGGGTGCATACATTTGTGGAGAAGAGACAGCGTTGATGAATGCGCTCGAAGGACGTCGTCCGCAACCTCGTTTTAAGCCACCATTCCCTGCCAATTTTGGTCTTTGGGGGCAATCTACGAATATCAACAATACTGAAACCATTGCTTCTGTGCCGGTTATCTTTGAAAGGGGAGCCGAATGGTTTCAAAAACAAGGTACCGAGAAGAGTGGTGGCACAAAGATTTTTTGCGTATCTGGTCATGTGAATAGGCCTGGCAATTTTGAGTTGCCCTTGGGTACTCCCTTTAAGGATTTGTTGGAAATGGCTGGTGGCGTGCGTAATGGTAACAAGCTAAAGGCGGTCATTCCGGGTGGTAGTTCGATGCCTGTTGTGCCTGGAGATGTTATGATGCAAACTAATTTGGATTACGAGAGTGTCATGCAGGCAGGTTCCATGTTGGGGTCTGGTGGTGTGGTTGTAATGGACGAAACCACGGATATGGTTAAGGTGGCACGGCGAGTTGCTCAATTCTATAAGCACGAGTCATGTGGTCAGTGCACCCCTTGTCGAGAGGGTAGTGGTTGGGTTTACCGATTACTTTGTCGTATTGAGAACGGCACAGCTTGCTTAGAAGATATTGACCGGCTAGGGCGAGTTGCTAAGCAGATCGAGGGCAGAACAATTTGTGTGTTTGGTGAGGCGATTGCATGGCCAGTTGCTGGCATGTTGCGTCATTTTAGGCATGAGTTTGAAGCTCGTATTCGCTCATCAGTTGCGTCTAAGGAGGCAAACTTATGATTGAAGTCACAATTAATAATAAGCAGTATCAAGTTCCCGAAGGTATCAGCATCATAGAAGCGGCTGATATGCACGACATTTATATACCACGATTTTGCTATCATAAAAAATTATCTGTTGTTGCCAACTGTCGTATTTGCTTGGTAGAAGTTGAGAAGGTTGGTAAACCATTGCCTGCTTGTGCAACGCCTATTACAGATAACATGGTCGTTTACACGCAGAGCGAAAAGGCTCTACACGCACAGCGTAGTGTGATGGAGTTCTTGTTGATCAATCACCCGCTAGATTGCCCTGTCTGTGACCAAGGTGGTGCATGTGAATTGCAAGATTACTCTGTTGGTTATGGTTGTTCCGAGTCTGATTTTTCTTTTCCAAAGCGTGCAGTTCCAGAGCTTAAGTTGGGCCCGTTGGTTAAAACGTATTTAACACGCTGTATTCAATGCTCACGTTGTGTACGTTTTAGTCACGAGGTTGCAGGTGTTCCTGAGCTTGGCTTGGTTGATCGTGGTGAGGGCGAACGCATCTCAACATATGTTGAGGGTGAGTTACAGTCTGAGTTGTCCGGTAACATGATTGATGTTTGTCCTGTTGGTGCTTTAACGTCAAAGCCCAGTCAGTTTGTTGGTAGGAGCTGGGAATATGTGGAGCAGCCCACCATTGCAGCTCATGACTGTATCGGCTCTAACATCTACGCGCATACCATTTCACGTGATGATGGTAACAGTATGTCTATACAAAGAGTGGTTCCGCGAGAAAACAACGACATTAACCAGTGCTGGCTATCAGACAGGGACCGTTTTTCATTTCAAGCATTGTCCAGCTCCAATCGTGTATTAACACCACAGGTTAAAGTAAATGGACAATGGCAGCAGTGTGGATGGGAGCGTGCGCTCCTAGAGTGTGCCGATAAAACAAAGACATTACTGCAGCGGTATGGTGCTGATAGTATGGCATTTCTCGTCGGCCCGCAGACAACAACTGAGTCAGGCTACTTGTTGCAAAAATTATGTCGTAGTTTGGGTTCATCCAATATCGATTTTCGCCTACAAGAGCAAGATTTTCGTGATCAAGATACACAAGCGACGGTTCTCGGCATTGGCACAACACTAGCCGACCTTGAGAAGTGCGATACATTGTTTATTATTGGTGCAGATATTCGTAGGCAGCAGCCTGTTTTGACATGTCGTTTGAATGAGCTTGCGGCTGAAGGTCTCAAAATCATTGTATTAAACGATGCAGACTATGCATTGACATTTCCAGTTCATCAGCAATGTACAGTTTCATCTTATGAGCTGCCTCAGTATTGTCAGGCAATACACAACGCTGTATCAAACGGTTCTGCAGAAGTACCTGCTGAGCTTGCGTCAATTGTATCGGCCATCAATGTGAGTGAACGTTGCGCCATTATCATGGGAGAGCAGGTTGTTCGACACCCAGATGCTGCTGTTATTAGAGCACATGTATTTACATTGGCTGAAACAATATCGGCAAGCCATGGTTGTTTGACCCCTGGTGCTAACTATGTGGGACTACAATTGGCCGGTTGCCTGCCGCACCGCGTGGCTGCTGGTAAAGTTTTTGAGCGCGCAGGTGAGCATTGTGCTGATCTATGTCGACAAGCTAAGCGCCTTTATTTCTTGTATGCTGTGGACCCAGAGTTTGATGTTGTACACTCAGCTGCATTATTGAAATCATTAGATGCTGCTGCATTCGTTGTCTGCTTTGCAGCATTTGAAACCCCAGAAATGCGGAAATACGCAGATATCATTTTACCGATTGCTGCGCCCGCAGAAACATCAGGGACTTATGTCAATACACAAGGTCAATGGCAAAGTTTTCAGGCTGCGGTTATGTCATCAGATGATGTTCGCCCAGGTTGGAAAGTTTTGCGCGTTTTTGCCAATTTTATGGGGTGTGATGATTTCACTTATGCCGATTCAAAATCTGTGCTAGCAGAGTTAAAGCAAAAAATGCAGTCAGCCGAAGTCGGTGAGCTGGCTGTACGTAAAGAGTATACTGCACAGCAGTCTAAGGGGTTATATCGCCATCACTATTGGCCGTCACTGCGTGTTGATCCGCAGGTAAGACAGGCTGAAGCTTTGCAAAGTTTGTCTATTAATGTACAGCCTAATATCATGCTGAATGCACAAACAGCAACCGAGTTAGAATTGCTGCCGGATAGACGTGTAACGGCATTGCAGGGTGGCTCCCAGGTGACGCTGCCCTTGGTGCTTGATGAGACATTGCCAAATCATTGCGTCCACATTCCATATGGTATAGAAGCCACTATTGGTTTTGGTGATCCCACAAATACACTGATTTTGGAGCAAGCCGATGACTGATCAACTGAGC
>JBDOIU010000034.1:0-5784 GCA_047404195.1 Coxiellaceae bacterium | reverse complement strand
GCAGAAGAAAAGAAACGTGCAGCAGAAGAAAAGAAACGTGCAGCAGAAGAAAAGAAACGTGCAGCAGAAGAAAAGAAACGTGCAGCAGAAGAAAAGAAACGTGCAGCAGAAGAAAAGAAACGTGCAGTAGAAGCACAACGGGCAGTAGAAGAAGAGAAGCGTGCAGCAGAAGAAGAGAAGCGTGCAGTAGAAGAAGAGAAGCGTGCAGTAGAAGAACAACGCGTGGAAGAAGTGGAAAGCACAATACAAGCACCACCTACAGCCAAGTCATTCACTCAACCAAAAATAAACCCCACTATCAGCAGTGTCATCGTGCAACCAAAGACTGCAATGGCTGCCAGCATTGCAGCTGCACCTTTGATTTCCAGCAGTATTCTCGTCCTGCTAGTAACGTCAAGCATCATTGATGCAGGTGTCGCTATTTGCTTTGGCTGCCTTCTTGCTGCGTGGTGTATTACGGCAACAACATACCTGTCTGTTAGCATATTTAAAGAGTATACCTCCACAAAGAATAATCAGAATATTCACACAAGTAATATGCTATAAAAATAATATCTTATTGCAGCAATCAACGAGAAAAAGCAGTATTGTTTGTAACAAAAAATGCTGCTAGTGAACGTGGGCTGCAGGTATTTTGCATTCAGAAACTCGCGCACTCATGTATTATTGTCATTGTCGACGATAATCACACCGCTCGCAGTCTATATGGCCATATTGGTCGATCAGCGCGATAAGCCGCAGCAAGAAACGACAAATCTTAATGGCCGCCCGCCCACAAAAATCCGCTGCCTTCTGGAATCTTCACATTTGGATCAAACATTTCAAAAATCACTTTTCTAGACCCAGATGATGGTTTGATTAGAGGCCCGTATACTGTAGAGATCGCAGTCAGTACGGGTGCGGCAGTGCTACTGTCAGTTGTGGCGGTGGCATTTGGTTGCTGTATACCATTTGGTACAATTGCTGCTGCTTTGATAGTTGCTACGGTAGTAGTGGGTGGGCTTGCTGTAACCAGCGTTGGTGTTGCATCTGGCCTGGGAATTCTAAGGCAGAGCATGATTCAAAAAGCAAAAGCATTGCAGGCGCCTGTTGTGCAAACAAACAGTTTATCATGACAAATCAATTGCTTAATTGGTGGTGGTCATGACATTTGGTATATATGTACACATATGATACCATTAAGCTTATCAAATTATCTGGTAATTCGTATGCAAAATTTCGTTAATGGGTATTTAAGTTTTAGGTATCATTCCGCTGCAGGCAGTCCTAGTGCAGACCACCCTTCTGTGGGTGCAAGCGCTGCAGCAGTTGAGCAAAAAGCTGCCCCTGTTGCAGCTGCCATTCCAAACGCTGGTGGTAGTCCAGATGAAATTACTCAGGCTGAGTCTAGTGCCCCCCTCACTATTCATGTCTCAGGTAATCAACAAAGTGAAGCTGTGTTGTTTGTAACAAAGAATGACTCCAATGAACCAAAGGTGCAACCATTTCGCATACAGACACTCGCACACCCATGCATTATTGTTACCAATATAGAGCATCAAACAGAGCTTTATAATAAGATTGACAATCACTATGATAAGCGGCAGCAAAAAACGATAAATCCTTATACGACCCCCCCTAAATGCTTTGAAATTGAAGTGTCTACTGCTGGTACCCCCTGGGCATATAATGGGCCTGTGCGTAGATCTGTTGCTTTTATGAGCCCAGCAGACTGGTTCACGCACCAGATAAGAAATAATTTATTCAGACGTCATCTGTCAAAAACATATTTTATTCTAGACGAAATGGATCCCCCCTTCCCCCATGAACAGACTTATGCTGGCAAACTTATCGCAGAGTTTCTCACCCCAAAAGTCACGTCAATTTGCTTGGAGAGGTTTGATAGAGATACGAATGAAATTTGTTATTCAATGAATGTTAATGGTAGCAGTCAGAATTATCGAACACTATTGCCAGAAGATGGCACGCTTAATCTTAGAAACATCCTGGGCATAAATAATTCTAGCAATTACTTATTCTTGGTCAGTATTGCTACACGTGCATTTTATGCATGCGACGGCCTTAAAAGCGTTGTGATTCAAGAAGGTGTGACCAGTATTGGCCAAAGCGCATTCGCATTTTGCGCTAGCCTAATGAGTGTTGTGATGCCAGAAGGTGTGACCAGTATTGGTCAAAACGCATTTTCTTGGTGTCGGAACCTTACAAACATTGTGATTCCAGCCAGTGTGACCAGTATTGGTCCTCGGGCATTCCATGATTGCTGCAGGCTAGCAAGCATAGTGATTCCAGAGGGTGTGACCAGTATTGGTCAAAACGCATTTTCTTGGTGTCGGAACCTTACAAACATTGTGATTCCAGCCAGTGTGACCAGTATTGGCAAAGGCGCATTCGCATTTTGCACTGGCCTAAAAAGTGTTATAATTCTAGCTAGTGTGACCAGTATTGGCAAAGGCGCATTCGCATTTTGCACTGGCCTAACAAGTGTTGTAATTTCAGCTAGTGTGACCAGTATTGACAAACATGCATTTGAGCATTGCTACAGCTTGCATAGTGTGACATGTACAAGAAATTTTTATGATAAGAATAAGAGTAAGCTTCGTAGCATTTTTGGATCAAACATTTCAAAAATCACTTTTCTAGACCCAGAAGGTGTTTTGATTAGAGGCCCTCTTACTGCAAAGACCTCAGTGAGTATAGGTGCGGCAGTGCTACTGTCAGTTGCGGCGGTGGCTGTTGGTTGCTGTATGATACCATTTGGTGCAATTGCTGCTTTGATAATTGCTACACGAGTAGTGGGTGGGCTTGCAGTAACCAGCGTTGGTGTTGCGTCTGGTTTGGGCATTATGAGTCATATAACGACTCAAAAAGCAAAAGCCATGCAGGCGCCTGTTGCATAGATAAACAGCTGATCATGCATAAATCAATCACTTGCCTGGTAGTGGCCATGACATTTGATATATATGTATACGTATGATGGATTCAGGTTCCTGAAATTACCTGATAATTCATATGCTGACCTTGTTTAATGGGTATTTAAGCCTTCAGTATCATTCTACTGTAGGCAGTCATGATGAGGGGCACTTTTCTGCGGGTGCTTGAGGCAACCACCCTTGAGTATCAGTTACACTATTGCGACAGATCATACTCCCAACACAACTAACCAGGATCTTCCAAACTCAGTAGGCCAGAATTGTAGTCATAAGAGAACAATTCAGCATAGCGACCCCAGTCAATCACCGTTGTTAATACTGTCTCAGCGACATTCGCACTCAAGTGCTGCCTTAAGATATCAATAAAGTACGTCTCATTTTCTTCATGCTCATCACGTGCATCCAATGCTTCACGAATGAATTTCGCCAAGGGAACATACTGCATGAGTGCCTGAGAAAAAAGGTGCTTACGCTGCAAAATATCTGCTTTTACCAATGCCGTACCAGCCCCTGTAAAAACAATAGAACCCTCGGAGACCACAGCAAATTTCAGCATCTCCAACATTTCAGTGATTGGAAACATATCATCGATTTCCAGGTGACAATCTTCAGCCAGCTCAGCCAAATCACCTTCACCATGACTGACCATGGTTTCCAAGAAACCAATCATTTCTGAAATAGTACATTGTGGCAAGCGATAGAAATGATCTGCTGCCACTTCTTTCGTACCCGTACCAGACTCCACCACTCGCGCTGTCATCAGCCCATACACATCATCTACTGCGGCGCGAAAGTCCTCTGTTTCCGACTCACGTGGTCGAGGCAACGTCACTGGCAACGCTGATCGAATATAACCCGGGTTATGCGCGAATACTAAAATGCGATCCGCCATGATCACAGCCTCTTCAATATTATGCGTCACTAGAACAATACTTTTCAGATTCGTCTTACCCGACTGGAAGATCGTCATCAAGTCATTGCGTAGGTGCTCAGCCGTGAGAATATCAAGTGCCGAAAAAGGCTCATCCATCAACAACACCTCAGGATCCACGACCAAAGCTCTTGCTAGACCAACCCGCTGTGCCATGCCACCTGATAATTCCTTAGGATAAGCAGACTCGAAACCATCTAAACCCACCACATCAATGGTGGCCAATGCACGCTGCCGCCGCTCAGCGCGGGGCACACCTTGCGCTTGTAAACCCAACTCCACATTTTCCAATACAGTTAGCCAGGGCATCAAGGCAAAATTTTGAAACACCATCGCTAAACCGGGCATGGGCTGGTGTATCGCCTGCCCCTGAAAGAGCACCTCTCCCGCAGTGGGCTTTACCAAGCCAGCAATGATACGCAGTAAAGTCGACTTACCCGAACCAGAACGACCAAGCAAAGCAACCACTTCACCATCGCTAACATGAAAATTAAGATGGTCTAGCACCAACAACTCACTGACTCTCGGCTTGCTGAATGTTTTACGAATATCATTGATTTGTAGCACAGCTTCCGCCATAACATTACTCCCCATTAATGTGGTAAAAATCGGCTTTCTGATAACCGCTGTAGTGGACGCCATAGGAGCCGATTAATCACAAAAACATACAGTGACATCATGACTATAGATAATACCAAACGATGAAAGTCACCGTTTTGCGCTGCTTCAGTCATATAGGCACCCAAGCCAGCTGCACGCAAATGCCAACGCCCCCAATCCACCGCTTCTGCAATAATACTCATATTCCAAGCAGCACCAGCTGCAGTAATAGCCCCAGTAATATAGTATGGAAAAATGGAAGGCAATATAAAGCGTCGCCAACGTAGCCATCCGCGCACATTAAAAGTGCCAACGACATCATACAAATGATTGGGCGTGGCTGAAGCACCCGCCACAACATTAAACAAAATATACCACTGCGTACCAATCATCATCAATAATGATGACCAAATATTAATATCGAGGTGATAATGAATCACACTGAGCGTCACAACTGGGAATAGTAAATTTGCAGGAAAGGCTGCTAAAAATTGCGCCACTGGCTGTACCCACTTCATCACATTAGGATGACGCCCTACCCAAACACCAACCGGTATCCATATCAAAGAGCTGAGTAATGTCACCACACACACACGCAGCGTCGTCAGTAAACCCAAGGTCATCACTTGACTGTACTCAATGAGTGGTATCGCACCATACAAAAAAGAGCTGATTGCATAAAACCCGACACAGGCCGATAAAGCAACACACACATGCCCTGTGTATAACAAGAACTGTCGTAATCTGGTTGAGCGAACAACCCGCTCTATCTGTTGCGAGCGACCCCGCAACCATGGTGTATCAACAAACCAGTCTGCAACGATAGATAACTTGTCACCAACCCGCGTCCAAAACCGTGCACGATTAATCATATCCAAGACCCATGAGCTTGCTTCAGACTCTACATCGGTATGGTGTGCCTTAAATTTCTCAGCCCAAGCAATCAAGGGTCTAAATAGCAGCTGATCATACAGCAGAATAACAGCAAACACAGCAATAATAACCCACCAAATGGCTGTCGTATTTGCCTGCTGAATGGCCACAGCAATATAAGAACCAATACCCGGCAATAAAATATGTTGCTTTGCAACTGTGATCGCCTCTGAAGCCACTAAGAAAACCCAACTACCAGACATTGACATCATCATATTCCACAATAAACTCGGTAGAGCAAATGGTACTTCCAAGCGCCAAAAACGTTGCCAAGCTGATAGCTGAAATACCTCTGTCGCTTCACGTAAGGATTTTGGGATTGTACTGAGACTTTGGTAGAAACTCAGAGTCATATTCCATACTTGAGCAATGAATATTGCAAATATTGCC
>JBDOIU010000033.1:0-3088 GCA_047404195.1 Coxiellaceae bacterium | reverse complement strand
GCATGATACAGTAAACTCATCAACATGGCATTCAAACCAACTGACTTACCTGACCCTGTGGTACCCGCAACGAGCAAATGTGGCATTTTTGCCAAATCAACAACTACTGATTCTCCTGCTATATCTTTACCAAGTGCTAACGGTAATGCATGCCCTGATTTGGTGTAATTACTTGATGATAAAATCTGGCGTAAAAAAACCATTTCACGCTTAGTATTTGGTAGCTCAATACCGATGTAACTTTTGCCTGGTATCACTTCAACCACACGCACACTCATCACAGACAATGAACGCGCTAAGTCTTTCGCAAGATTCGACACCTTGCTGGCTTTAGTGCCAGGTGCTAGATCACATTCATAACGTGTGACAACAGGACCAGGGTATACACCGGCAACACGAACAGACACGCCGAAATCAGCTAACCTTGCCTCAACTTCACGTGCAGTTTGCTCAAGCGCCGCCTCACTGATGGCAACTTTATGGGTGTCATTTGCTTGATCAAGCAAAGATAGAACTGGCAAACTGCCATGCTTGGGTCGACGCGCTATTTTGCCAACCTTCACTTTCGCTGTCGGCTCCTGCGTACTGCACTGGTCTGCACGCGTAAAAGTCCTGGCCTGCACAACAGGCTGCGCAACCGGGTTAGCCTCTGATCGAGATGGCTGGGAGACAACAACTGCAGGCGATTCTTCTTTTTTGGTAGGGCACTGGTTCAATTGCGCATACTTCGACGCAACAAATTCTTTCACCCGCTCGTAAACAATCGCGTAAGGCGCATTTGAAATATGTGATAAGAGTTGCCTGGTTATACTGAAAACGAAAGAAACAGCTTCACCAATACACTCTAACACATGAAACACCGAGCTCCCCAATAATAAACTCAAGGCATAGAAAGCCAGCAAGAATAATATCAATGTGGCACCGAGCGGATTAAACCAGTGCGACATCATGCCCGCAATGCTATCGCCTAACACACCACCAGCTTGATATGACCAATCGGTATTTAGCGAGATATGGATTGATATCAAGCCAGTCATGCAAACCATCAACACAAGAAATCCAATATATTGCACAAGGCGCATAGGTCGGTAATGCTCAACATTTAGCTGGCCCCTACGACGAATCGCGCAATAAGTCCGCCAGAACATCACACATGGAAATAGATAAGCAGCCACACCAAAAAAGAACAACATAAGATCTGATAGGTAAGCCCCTACACGACCCGCTGCATTATGTACAGCATGCTGACCACCGGCATATGATGACCAACTGGGGTCTGATGCATGGTGAGTAACCAGAGAAATACAAATGATGGCAACAACAGCCAGCATCATTAGAAAGAAGACTTCTCTACAACGTGCACGGCAGTATTCTCCAATAACAGCAGTACTGGCGGACTTTTTCTTTAATTTTTGTGTTTTTTTATTTTTAGGCATTACAATTCCCAACAGTTGCTACTAACGGCAACCCATGTGTGAATTCCGTTACTTACTGTGCACTAGTGTATCGCCTCTCACCCCTAAACACAATCGGCAGTTCAAGTTGAATGGACACCGCACTGGTAACACAGTATTGGTATGGCGGACATTAGTTTGGTATCATGCATGCAGAGACCATTCTCCCGACCTTAATTATAGGACAATATTATGACAACACCATCTCACCATAAACTGCTCATCTTAGGATCAGGCCCTGCTGGCTACACAGCGGCAATTTACGCTGCACGTGCGAACCTATCTCCAACAATCATTACAGGCATGTCACAAGGCGGTCAATTGATGACCACGACAGATGTTGATAACTGGCCTGGCGATGCATTTGACCTACAAGGGCCGGCTCTGATGGAGCGCATGAAAGCGCATGCTGAAAGGTTTGATACCAACATCATATTTGATCATATCAATAGCGCAAACCTGGCTGAACGGCCCTTTAAGTTACAAGGAGAGTACAACTCCTACACATGTGATGCACTCATTATCGCGACTGGCGCCTCAGCACGCTACTTAGGACTTCCGTCTGAAACAGCTTACATGGGTAAAGGTGTTTCTGCTTGTGCAACATGTGATGGCTTTTTTTACAAAGGTAAACGCGTCGCTGTGATAGGTGGCGGCAATACTGCAGTCGAAGAGGCACTGTATTTAGCCAATATTTGCGAGCATGTCACATTGGTGCACCGCAGAGATCAACTGCGTGCTGAAAAAATTCTCGCAGAAAGACTCATCAACAAAAGTGAGAAAGAAAATGTGAGCATCGAATGGTGCCACACCCTTGATGAAGTACTCGGTGATGAGCATAAAGTAACCGGTATTCGCCTCAAAAGCACTCAAGACGAACAACACAAAGACCTGGAAATGGATGGCGTCTTCATTGCCATAGGCCATGACCCGAACACCGGCATCTTCAAAGAACAACTAGCAATGGATGAACATGGCTATCTTGACACCAAAAGTGGACAAGCTGGTTTCGCAACACAAACAAGCATTCCAGGTGTATTTGCAGCTGGCGATGTTGGCGATAAAATATACAGGCAAGCCATTACATCAGCAGGCGCCGGCTGCATGGCAGCATTAGATGCAGAAAAATATTTGGATGCGCTTGAAAATAGCCAGTAAAATGGTAATTTCGCTTGCGGTGCCGCTCATTTTCAGCCATGATATGATCTTTTTTCACTGACAGGAGCCACTGTGCCAAAAGAAGATGCCATAACCATGCAAGGTGTTGTAACCGAAGCACTTCCAAACACTCACTTTCGTGTCAAGCTAGAAAATGGACACACCATACTGGCACATATTTCGGGAAAAATGCGTAAAAACTACATTCGGATTTTGACTGGAGACCGTGTTGAAGTGGAACTGAGCCCCTACGACTTAAGCAAAGGCAGAATTACCTACCGTGACGCTGGGCACAAACGCAGAGAAGAGAAGTAATCAAACTGCCGCGTACCCAACAATAATCGCATTGCATAACATCTACTTAGTCAATTTAGCCTTAGTTGGCATGGGCGTTGTAACACCTAGATCTTGCTGCGCTTTTTCTCACTGATTCACTGGCGACTATATTTATGCTCACGTAGCCACCTAAAGTACCT
>JBDOIU010000032.1:0-28213 GCA_047404195.1 Coxiellaceae bacterium | reverse complement strand
CAGTCAATCCTGCCACCTCACAGCGGTACTTAGCCAGATGGGCTACCTGGTGGCATCACCTGAATGAATTATCCCCCCGAAAGAATTTAACGCATTTATTATCTAAAGCATGGGAGGACGGTGCGTGGCATGCGGCCCACCAAATCCCACCCTTGCTGGATGATAATCGGCGTGGTTGGCTATATTCCAGCTAACCACGGATATTTATGAACCCCTGTGTACACATAACCGCAGGGATGAACAGGAGATGTTATTATGAAAGAGTGTTTCTCCACTGGCTGGCTTCTCTCGGAACTTCAAGCGTGCTATCTCTACAATGGTACTGTCATTGTCCAAGAAGCCACACGTGGCCGCATGAATGCGAAAGCAGATTCCTTTGCGGATGCTGCCTACTCACGCGGACGGGCAGAGGCTTCTCAGGAAACTGCAAAGGTGCGTAAGGATTTGCTTGGGCAGTATGCTAGTCTACAACGAGTGACTCACACGTTGCAGCAGGATAAAGAAACACTGAGCGGTCAAATCACGGTATTAGAAAAGAGGAATCATGACCTGTCTACAAAAATTCATGAACTGTACATCTGCACTCAGTGTAAAAAAATTATGTTGGACCCTGTAATTGCTGATGATGGTGAGACCTATGAGCGCGAAGTGATTGAAGCCTGGCTACTGGAGCATAAGACCAGCCCATACTCAGGTGAAGTGCTAGAAAGCACGCACCTTATCCCAAACAATGGTCTTCGTCGTCAAATTACTCGGTTCTTGGATGACAACCCAACGCTGTGGGAGTCAGATTCTGTTTATGTCTCAAAACGCTTAACGGATGGGTTGATTTCTGCTGTAAAAGCATGCAACTTGGCAGAAGTCAAACGCTTGATCACTATAGATAAACGATTACTGACGAAAGCATTGACTGGTGACCAACACTTACTGAGACTTTCCTTACACAGTACTCCTGAAATACTATCAGCAGTCGTTGAGGCTTTAGGGGATAAACTAGCTGACTTACCTGAAATGAAAACAGATGTAGGGGTAAGCTTTTTCCGTATTGCTGCACAAAGCCTTGGAACACCTGGAGCAGAAATTACTCAAACTGCACTCAAGTGGGGAGAGACCGAAGTTCAAGAACAATTTGCTTATGGAATTCAAAATGACTTAGCGGTTGTCCGTGCCTGTCTTGATCTGGGTGCAAACATTGAATCAGCAGATACAGACGGTTCTAGACCGCTACATTTAGCTGTCACACGAGGTGATAGCCGCCTAGCGCAACTCCTGGTTGAGAGAGGTGCGGATAGAGCGGCCTTGAATGCGGCAGGTCATAGCGCTTTGCACCTTGCTGTGATGACCAAAAAAATCGCAATGGTTTCTGTTTTAGTCAAGACAGAATCTGCTGATAAAGACAAAGGAAGAGACCCGTTCCTGGACCTATGTGGTGTAGATCATTTAAGTCCACTGCATCTTGCACTTAACCAGTTAGAGAGTGATGGACACTTTGCTCTATTGCAACTTCTAGTGCAAGCCGGTGTTGACCTAGAAAAGCCTCATCCAGTCACAAAAGATACCGCACTACTTCAAGTGATGCGTATCAACCACCCAGCCGCTTTTACCCTGTTACTAAGTCGTCAAGAAAACCCTGCAGATATAACGGCACAAGACGCTGCAGGTCTGAATGCTTTACACCTAGCCATCGAACTGAAACAAGCAGAGCAGCTGGCTGCTCTGCTTAAAAAAGGTGCGGACCTTGAGTCTGTGACCTCTAACAATCAGGACACGGCACTTTTACATGCGGTACGTAAAAATAATCTTAAGTTACTCACACAGTTACTGCGTTTCAAGCCCGACTTGAATCTTGAGGCGAAGGACGCTAATAACCAAACTGCTTTACACCTTGCCTTCTCGCTTGGCCATATTGACTTAGTTCCCACACTGATTCAGGCAGGCGTTCATTTAGAAAGTACAGATGACTTGGGTAATACGGCTTTATTGCGTGCTGTGATTGCTAAGCGCCTTGATCTTATTCAAATGATGGTTGAGCGTGGTGCCAAGATCAATGTTTCGAATAAGCAAAGAGAAAATGCACTGCATCTAATAGCCAGTGCTGGTAATGGCATGCATGAACAAAAGATGGTTGCTTATTTACTGGAACAAGGGGTCAGTGGTGTTGCACACAATTTGAAGGGGAAAAAACCTGATGAAGTTGCCTGTTTGGTAGGTAATCGTGAGTTAGCAGATTTTATTTCAGATTCGATAATAAATCTCAAAATTTCTCAGTTACCACATGCAGTTGGGTCACCACGCTCTGGTATAAGGGCTATACAACAGCGTAACAGAAAAGCGACATTAAAAGAATCTTTGGGTGAGATCATAAAGTTTAGTGAAGCAGAATTTACAGACACTCAAGCGCATCATGTAAGAGATTCTTTTTTCTGTAGTGGCGTGTTTAAACGTCGGGATGGCCAACTCTATGTAGGAAAAAGTAATCATATCTTTACGGAAGACAGCGCTGAAGCGTATGCCTGTGCTGAGAAAATCGCACTGGATATCTATGCCTACTTTGGCGTGCCCGTACCAGAGACCACTTTGGCTAGATTACCAATTATTTTTCCAAAAGGGTGCAGTGCGAAAAGCCTACCAGAAATCAGTGATGATCGTACTCATACAGTGTACTTAATGTCTGAAATTCTCGCAGGCTTTCATGCTGTAAGCACCGTGCCTAAATTTGAAGGAGGAGAACATTTTTATTTGCAGTTGCCTGGACAGGAAAATGTGTTGAAAGTGGTTAATTTTGGCCGGATGCTGGCTGTTGCTAAAATCATTGATGATCCAGATATACTGGGTGATTTGGCGAAAAACTTTGTCTGCCAAATTTCAGGTCAGCAAATTAATTGCATTAAGATTAATGCAAGTTCAGCGTTTAACACTGACCCTGAGCTGAAAGTCGGTCTTAGAGAAGTTAGAGTGTCTATGTCATCTAACGACTACCATACTATAGCAGTCGATAACCTACCTGCTTTTGTGAAACAAGAATTTTTAGAAACCATAATGATGTTTACGAACTTGGCTCGAGAAGTTTTGATCCAGTTTTTTGTGCGTCGTGGAACGGAAAATTTACTGGCTTTTCATGCGGGAAGAAACTTGCGAGAGATGCCTCAAGTTTTATTAGGACGCCAAGCACTTTTTAAAGCAGAGTATGCAGCAGAATTTTCTGAGGTGGCAGCACAAGGTGTGGAGCCAGCTCCTTTGCAAAGAAAAAAGGTATCAGACGAAGATATCTCTGCAACGTTTCTTCATCAAAAACAAGGCTTACCATATGCAAAAGTTTTACCTGAGCCTATCTCTGAAGCGATACAATATACTATCCATCATAGGGACCTGACGTATAGGACAGAAGACTGTATTGGTTCAGGTAGCTTTGCTCAAGTTTATAAAGGTCGCTGGAAAAGTGCGGAAGTAGCGATTAAAAAATTGATCCTACAACAAGGGCTATCATTAGAAACAGGGTGTGCAATGCGGCAGGAAGCGGCGATTATGCGCCGTTTAAATCATCCTAATGTCATGCCGCTTTATGGCATTTGTGTGGACCCTGGGCATACCAGCTTGGTATTTAAATACTTGCCCAATGGCAGTTTGTTCAATATGATAAATGACCCAACTAGAGTACTTGACTGGCCTACTCGTTTGCAGATATCTCTCGGTATTTCCGAGGGAATTAAGTATTTACATACACAAAGTATTCTTCACAGAGATCTAAAGAGCCTCAATGTTTTGCTGGACGCAACAGATAGCCCAGTCATAGCTGATTTTGGTTTATCCAAAGTAAAAACTGAGACGCATGCGTCAATGGCTCAGACTAAAACGGCAGCAAGCTCAGTCGGTACGATTTCCTGGATGGCGCCTGAACTCTTTAGGAGAAAAGGTAAACACACGCGAGCCAGTGATGTGTTTGCTCTTGCTGTCATACTGTGGGAATTGTCTGCGCGCAAAATACCTTGGTCCGATGAAGAGGTAGCAAAGGATGCCATGATTATACGTTGGCTTGAAAAAGGCGAACGTAACGATATCCCAAAGAACACCCCTAAACCCATTAGCACATTGATCGCACGTTGCTGGGATCAAGTTGAGAAAAATAGGCCTGAAATGGCAGTGGTTACAGAAGAGTTACGATCCATGCACTTGGAGGCAAAAACAGCGAAGGACAGTGGCACGTTAGAAGCTACACTCTGGAGTGAGCAAGCAGTTTCCCCTTCTGAATTTTTATCAGAGCCAAAATCAGCCACAAGTAGTTAATGTGTCTCGGTGGTTAGAGAGGCCCTTATCAGTATGTTGTTATCACCCTATGACTTGATGGGGCGGTAACTCCTTAGGTATGTACTGTGATATCTTTCATCTGTGTGTAATCTATTTTGTTTTAGCTTTACGTCACCACTCACGCTGTTTTGATCATTACTTGCCCTTTCAGCGCCCATGTGCTCATCGGCTGCCTCACTCTGGCTCAAGCTCCCTTCCAAATACCCATCATAACTCCTTTTAGAAATCATCTTCGTTGCCTCTTGGTTAAATACTGTCTTCTTCACGATGTTCTTACCCAGGACAGTTTACAAGTTCCCAATATTTCTGCGTCAAAACGCTTGTCAGCCGTGTTTGGGTGGTGTAATATATTGCTCTTGATGTTTACTGTTTTAAGGCAGGTCATATGTTTGCAGTCATAAAAAGCGGTGGTTTACAATACCGCGTCACGCCAGGGCAAGTCCTTAAGCTCGGCCGCATTGCTGGTGAAGAGCGAGATATTGTTGAGTTGGATCAAGTGCTTATGCTTGGCGATGGTGAGAATGTCACCATAGGTCAACCAGTTGTAGCTGGCGCAAAAGTACGCGTGAGTATTGTCTCTCAAGGTCGTGATAAAAAGATTTTTATTCTTAAGTTTAAGCGTCGTAAGCACCACATGAAGCGTGCTGGACATCGTCAGGATCATACTTTTGTTAAAGTTGAGTCCATCGACGCGAAGTAATGTCAATCACATAGGAGAAAACTATGGCACATAAGAAAGCCGGTGGTAGTACCAAAAACGGTCGCGATTCGGAATCCAAACGACTGGGCGTCAAGCGATTTGGCGGCCAACTCGTTGCACCTGGAACCATCATCGTACGTCAGCGTGGATCAGAATGGCATCCAGGCAATGGCGCTTACATGGGCAAGGATTACACAATCCATGCTAAGCAAGGCGGAACAGTTGATTTTGATAAGCGAGCACGCCGTATCAATATCCTTCCTGTTGCGTAATTGCACACCAGTTATGCTGGTTCTTAATCAGACATCTTGTTTGATTTAAAGCCCAAACCCCGCTTGCGGGGTTTTTTTTGTGGAGACATCTCATGGCATTTATAGATGAAGCAATTATTACGGTCAAAGCCGGCGATGGCGGTGCGGGTTGTTTGAGTTTCCGACGTGAGAAATATATCCCAAGGGGTGGCCCCGATGGTGGTGATGGTGGCGATGGCGGTGCTGTTTATATCCAAGTTGATCCTGCGATTAATACTTTGTCTGCATTCCGCTATACCAAGCACTACAAGGCCGATAATGGGCGTCAGGGCAGCGGTAAGCTATGCCGCGGTAAAAGTGGCGAGGATTGTGTTATAGCCGTTCCACCTGGTACGTTGATCTACGACGATGAGACGGGCGAGCTGATCGCAGATACGACACAAATTCAAGATAGGCTCAAAGTTGCTGAACGTGGTTACCACGGCCTAGGCAATGCACGATTCAAAAGTTCCATCAACCGCTCACCCAGACAAACTACTAAGGGCTCCAAAGGAGAGGCACGCAGTTTGCGACTTGAAATGCGTTTATTGGCAGATGTTGGTCTATTAGGCTATCCAAATGCAGGGAAATCAACATTGGTCTCAACATTAAGTAATGCGCGTCCGCGTGTGGCAGATTATCCATTTACAACACTGGAGCCTTCATTGGGGGTGGTTGATTTGTCACCAACAGAACAGTTTGTTATCGCTGATATACCTGGTTTGATTGCTGGTGCCAGTGAAGGGCAGGGTCTAGGGCATCAATTTTTGAGGCATGTCTCACGTAGTGCTCTATTGTTACACATGGTAGAGATCACATGGGCTGATGCAGATGAGATTGCGCAAGCGGTGCGCACTATTGAGGCGGAGCTGCAAAATTTTGATGCTTCTTTGCTTGATAAGCCACGGTGGTTAGTGCTGACAAAGGCGGATCAGCTGTTAGCGGATGAGCAAGCCTCTCTCTATACTGAGGTACTTGCAGCGCTAGATTGGCAGGCACCAGCGTTTATAATCTCGGCTGCTGCAAACATTGGCTTGCAAGACATGTGTGCACATATCATGCGCCATGTGGCTGCAAAAGATCAGGTGGCATAAAAAATGCCACCTCAGGGGTGGCATCATCCGCTCTAGAAATTATTCTAGGCAGTCGCGAGTGCTTTCAGGCGTTTGTTAAGACGACTCTTAATGCGCGCTACGCGATTTTTGTGGATAATATTTTTCCTAGATAGACGATCTAGCGTGCTACATACAGTGACAAAATTTGTCTTAGCTGCAGCTAAATCCTTGTTATCTAATGATTTAATCATGTTTTTGACCACAGTACGAGCATGTGCACGCATTGGGCTGATCAGCTGACGGCGTTTTTCGGCAATGCGGACGCGTTTTCTAGCTTGAGGTGAATTGGCCACAATAGACTCCTAATGTGCAGAAAGTGTTAAATGAAGAAGCAATATGCCTTTTCTGGCGCAGTTTGTCAAGTGTTACCAAGCCGAATCATGCTATTTTATGAGTGCAGCGCTCAAGTTGCTTGGGCTTTGCTGCCTTTTAAGCTAAGATAATGATTTTTCAAGGGGAGCAACATGACTGATTTGCGTCGTATTTGGAAGCAGCTCAGCACTGTGTCACTGCTCACCATGCTGTCTAGGCTGTTTGGTTTCGTGCGAGACCTGATTTTTGCTAATGCCTTTGGTGCATCTGCTGCTTTTGATGCCTTTTTGGTGGCCTTCCGTTTGCCGAATTTGTTTCGTTCACTGTTTGCTGAAGGTGCTTTTTCACAAGCATTTGTGCCTGCACTGGCGGCACAAAAAGAGCAGGGTGATGCGGCACAGTTGAAGCGGTTTATTGCTGCTGTCAGTGGTTTGTTGTTGTTAGTTCTGCTGCTACTTGTGCTGATTGTTGAATGTATTGCACCACAGGTTATTCAGCTCATGGCACCTGGTTTCCAACAAACAGCTGGGCAACTGTCTCTGGCAGCACACCTACTGCGACTGACTTTTCCTTATTTGATCTTTATTTCTATGGTCGCACTGATTGCGGCCGTGTTGCATGTGCACAAGCGTTTTTTTGCGCCAGCCTTTGCGCCCATCATATTGAATATCGTGTTTATTTTGGTCGTCACATTGATTGCACAGGACTCAGCACAACCTATGCAGTGGTGTGCTTTAGCTGTATTGTTGGCTGGTATTTTTCAGCTGTGTTGGATGATGCCGTTTTGGCAGCGATTGGGTTTAATGCAGTGGCCGCGCTGGGATTGGCAGAATACAGCAATGCGACGTGTGATTGCACTGATGCTGCCGGCCATGCTTGGGGTGTCTGTTTTTCAATTGGGTATATTCATCGATAACTGGTTTGCTTCGTATTTAGCTGAAGGCAGTATCTCGTGGCTATACTATACCTCACGCCTGACCTTTTTGCCGCTGGGAGTGCTTGGCGTTGCTATCTCTACAGTGGTGTTGCCACATCTTTCGCAGCAACATGCTCAGTCAGATACGACAACCTATCAGCGTACATTGTCATGGGCATGTCAACTTGCCTTATTGTTGGGTGTACCAGCAGCGTTGGGTTTGATCTTCTTGTCTGGGCCCATTTTGGTGACGCTGATATACCGGGGTGCGTTTGGCGTTCATGATGTGCTCATGACACAGCGTAGTTTAATCACATACGCTATGGGCTTACCCGCATTTATGCTGATTAAGGTGCTGGCCAGCGCTTTTTATTCGCGACAAAATATGGCGCGCCCAGCAGTATTAGCGGCCGTCAGTTTGGTTGTGAATGTCGGTTTGAATATTCTACTCGTGACAAGCATGCAGCATGCTGGTTTAGCGCTTGCCAGCAGTATTGCTGCCTGGTGTAATGCACTGATGTTGTTGTTCAGTGCCATCAAGTATGGGGTTTTCAGGCTCGAGAGACAACAACTCATCTCATTGTTTAGGATTTTTATTGCTGGCAGTTGTATGGTTGTATTCATTGTCTTTTGTTGTCAATCACTTGAGCATTGGCTGGCCTATTCATTGAAGATTCGAATTGTTTATTTGTTTTCTCTGATCTTTGCTGGTATGGGATTGTATTTTTTAGTGTTACGTTTATTAGGCTTGCGTTTTAAGCAGTTAAAGCCAGCGGGGTAGCTGTGATGTTATGTGTTCGTGATATGCCTTCAGCACATGTTGGGCAGAAAACAGTTGTTTGTATCGGATGTTTTGATGCGTTGCATTTGGGGCATCAAGCTTTGATTGAAACAAGCAAGCAATTGGCAAAGCAATACGCTGCGCAGAGTGTTTGTTTTACGTTCGAGCCTTACCCGCATCACTACTTTGCGCGCTGCCATGAAAAGCCTTTATTGCCACGTCTACAGAGATTGCGTGATCGTTTCCAGCATCTATCGTCTTTTGGTGTTGATGTTATGTTTCCATGTCGTTTCAATGCATCCCTAGCAGCGCTATCTCCCGAGCAGTTTGTGCAGGATATTTTGCAGAGCAGGCTGAATGCCGTTGCTATTGTAGTGGGTGAGGATTTTCGTTTTGGTCATAAACGTTCTGCAGGTGTGGATGAGCTAAGAGACATAGCGCAGTTTCATGGTATTCATGTTGAGGTGTGTCAACCCGTTTTATTTCAGGGTAAGCGCATCAGCAGTTCACGCGTTAGAGAGCATCTTTTGGCTGGAGATTTTGCATCCGTAGCAGCAATGCTGGGCAGGCCATATAGTCAAACTGGTATTGTCCGATATGGTGATGGGCGTGGGCGTCAAATTGGTTTTCCCACAGCGAATGTTTGGTGTCCACCAGATTGCTTGCCATTGGCGGGTGTATATGTTGTTCAGTTAATTTTGCAGACCGGTGAAGTGTATCCTGCTGTTGCGAATTGTGGACCACAACCTACCTTCGGTGGCACCAAAACACGCCTAGAGGTGCATTGCTTGAATTTTGAGGGTGATTTGTATCACAAGCAGTGTCGTGTTGTGTTCTTGCAACAGTTGCGTGGCGTTAAAGCTTTTGAATCAGTTGATCACTTAGTCGCTCAAATTGAAGCAGATAGGCAATCTGCATTAACTTACTTTGATTTGTAATAATGCCTGTTTTGCTTGCAATGGCTTCCCAAGTTATAACTGTGAGTACTCGATTGTTTGATGGCTACTAGTTTCCGGAAACACATTGTTTTTTGTAATAGGTGTTCTGATGAGTGTTGGTGGTAGAAAAGGCCCGTTACCAAAGCTTAAGCGTCTATTTGTTTCTGGGAATATAATTGAGTTCGGTGTGGTCACTGTGCTGATTAGTTTGGGTGGGCGATCTGGCGTCTCATCTTGAGTATTGATACCACGTGTCGGTGAAGAAGGTGGTGTAGTGAGCGGATCATTTGAGATGTTCTGCTCAGCTGGCTTGATTGGTGTCTTTGCAGTGAATTCAATGGGTAAAGGCACTTTTTCCGCAACCGGCACTGCTTCCATAATAGATCTGGTTAGAGTGATGGCTGCTGGTGATACATGCTCTTTCGTCAGATCATTTTTGAATAGGCTCAATAGCTTGTCTCCACCTGATTTGAACATTCTTGCTGCCTTTTCTCGTTTGTCGTAGACTCGGTAGCACTCATAGGCAATATGGCAAATAGCATATGTGATGTTGAGTAGGGGCACTAGCCATGGCACGGCACTTGATATTTCATGGTGGTTTGCGATGATGGCCGATGTAATGAGTATCCCAACAAACCCAACCTTCATGCATGCGTTACGAATTTTGATAAACCGTGCATTCACTTTCTTGTTGATTGATGCTTTTAAGTTCTGCTGTTCACCAGGGATGAATGATTTCCAGTCAGGCCTGTCTCCTCCCAGCTTATTGTAAATGCTTTGTAATTCATGTTCTGTATAAAAAGATTTTTCTAATGTATTATTTTCTTGATTTGTTTTTTGAGATTGTCTTTTGAGCTGTCTTAGCAATGTTTTTTCACGTTTAATCTTTCTTGTTATTTCTGCTGACACAATAATGCAAAATAGAATTTTAGTGAATACTTTAATGCCCAGCGCAATATAGGTATGATTTTTTAGTAGAAAGTTAAATTGATGATGTACTAGGTTACCATAAGCGTTTAAGAATGCCGTGCTGAGAAGGGTTTGCTGCACTACGATTAGTGTAATGATGAGTGGAAAGTATATGCATGCGAGTACTCTGCCATTTTCGTAAAGCTTCGCCTTGATTTGGTCTATACGAGAAGCATTTTTCTTGTCTGTATTTTTCTTTTTAAATACGGATATCATCGTTGCGATCAGCATGAAAGAAAAGAGTGCTATTTCGACGCCGAGAGAAATATACTTCCCATACTTGGTTAGCCAGCTCCATTCACTTTGAAAATGAGGGTTATGGTCTTGAATTGATTGCCACCACTGCGAGTGAAACAGATCAATGCCGCCATCGGCTTTACTTAATGACAGTTGCCGTATGGTGGCTGTGGCACAAAAAATGGGTCCAGTAACAATTTTATATGCGCGCCCCCAGAATCTTTGAATATCATATGGTATGAGTGGGGATTTAGGAAGACTGGGTACGACTGACTTATATTCGGTTGCCTGTATTGATTCTACTGCGATCTTCAATTCTTCAGATTTTTGACTAATTGCACGTTGAGTATTGAACGTTAGGTCATTGAGAATGCATTGGCACTGATAATCAATTCGCCTTTTCTTTTTGTTCCACTCATCTTCTGCTATATCCTCTGCACTGTTAATGATATTGATTTCACTTTTGAGTAAAAGTATGCAGTGTTCTCTATCCTCTCTTTTTTGAAAGGGGGCTTTAGGTACATTTTTAAGTAAGATATTCTGGCGAAAGATATTTTCTATGCAATAGTATTTCGGTGTGCTGCCAGATAACTCGCCAGCAGCACTACCTACATTTAGCCCTCTACTCTCAACAAAACTCTCTGTCATCTGATATTAAGCCCATCTAATAACGTTTATGTACATGCCGGTGTCTATCTGTATTTACTGGCGAGTAGTTGTAGATTAATGTGCTAGTATTAACGGTTTCTTAAATTTTACAAAAAAATCAAAAAAAAATGATATTAATATATTCCTAAGGAATTTGCCTTGTTTTCATGGTCTTATGGAATGAAGCGGCAGGTAATAGGGTATCGTCTATCTCTGCCAAACCCATGTTGACTGATTCGCAGGCCTGGAGGCGATTGCCGACGTTTAAACTCGGCGCGCTGCACTAATCGAGCGATATCATTGATCATTTTTTGCCCTACACCTGAGGCAATGAGATCAGCATCATTGTTTTTGTGGTGAATCAATGATTTTAAAATGCGGTCAAGTGTGCTGTATGGCGGCAGTGAGTCTTCATCTTTTTGTCCTTCAGCCAATTCTGCACTGGGTGCTTTACTGATTATGCGTGCTGGAATGCCGGCTTGTAATGATGGGTTAAGTTGGCACAATTGATAAAGTGTTGTTTTATAGACATCTTTGAGTGGTGCAAAAGCCCCAACACTATCACCATAAAGCGTGCTATAACCCACAGCCAGTTCACTTTTGTTGCTGGTGCAAAGTACCAACTTGCCTGTATCATTCGAGCGCGCCATGAGAATGTCGCCTCGTATACGTGCCTGTAAATTTTGTTGTGTAATTGCGCGCGTGGCTGGACAAGCATTTTGATGTAATACTTGTCTGAAGCTCTGATAAAGACCCTCAATATCAATGACATTGTATGATACGCCCAGTTGGAGTGCGCATTGCCGCGCGTCTTGTAAGCTCTCGATGCTGGTAAATTGTGTTGGCATCATGATGCAGTCAACGTTCTCAGCACCGAATGCATCTACTGCAATGCAGGCACAAACAGCTGAGTCAATGCCACCAGACAGGCCAATAACCACACCACTTGATTTGTTTTTAGTCACATAATCTCGTACACCAGTGACCAGTGCCTGGTAAAGATCCTTAGAAGGAGAGGGCTGTCGAGTAGGTGTATGTCTGGCGGCAGGTAACGTATTGTGCAAGGCGTACTCTTGCCAACCGGGTGCTTGACTGATGCATTCGCCAGCTGCGTTAGTCATCATGCTATAGCCATCAAAAACCAGTTCGTCTTGTCCACCGACCATGTTGCAGTAGTAGCAGGGTGCTTGTAGACGTTTGCTTGCCACCTCCAGAATAGATACGCGCTGCTGGTATTTATCCAAGGTATAAGGAGAAGCATTAATGATAATACAAGCATCAATTGATTGATTAATGGCCAGCTGATCAGGGTGCCAGGCATCTTCGCAAATGAGCAGCAGTAGTCGTTTGCCCCGCCAGTGAAGGATGCCGTCTTTTACGCCGGCAGTGAAATATCGCTGTTCATCAAATGTTGCATAATTTGGCAATTGTTTTTTATCATAGACGAACTGGATGCCATCCCGCTCAATGAGCGCTAAGCGGTTATAGCGCTGACCATTCTCAATGGCGGGGTAGCCAACGATCAAGCCTTGCCCCGATAGTGATTGTTGTAATAAAATCAGTGCCTTATCAATGCGTGCTTGACATTGTGGATGGAAGAGTAAGTCTTCAGGTGGGTAGCCGATAAGAGCCAGCTCTGGCGTCACAAACAGATCTATATCAGGGTGTGACTGCATATGCTGGATAATGGCTTGTGTATTGGCTTCAATATCACCGACAGTTGGGTTTATTTGTAACAGTGTGATGGCGATGGATGTACTCATAATATGAAACCATTTATACAATTAAGTAGGCAGATAAGACATGGCGACCCTCGCTGTGAAGCGCGATACTCGTGCGACAGGCTGCATCGGTGCTCATGAATTCAATGCCAATGTGCTTTTGGTGTGCAGTACGGATCCAATCTGCCTGTCCTGGGTGATGATTTGACCCTGTGCCAATGATGATGACATCCGGTTTCTGATCGATTAACTTAATAATGTGTTCGTCGCAGATATCCGCAAATTGCTGTGGTGGCCAGGCCTCGAGAACTTGGTTATTAAATATCACGATACTGCTATCAAAGGTTTTATCACGCGTAGTGATGCATCCAGGTATATACGAGGTAATGATATAAGGATGTAGGCTGTCTTCGTTTAGGGACACATCTGCCTCATAAGTGAACAAGTAGTGTCTATTATAGCGTCGTTATCCTTCGTTGGCTATATGTAGTTGGTAATTAAAGCTTGTTTTTTTTGTACAGAACGATATAATGCTTCTTTTATTACTTCTGCTCCACCAGCTTAACGTGGGGGGCATCACCCATAGGAGAACAATATGACCGATGGTCGTCACTATGAAATAGTTTTACTGATTCACCCAGATCGCAGTGCGCAAGTACCTGATACGATCGCACGATACAAAAAGAGCATTGAGGCCGGTGGCGGTGCAGTGCACCGTGTAGAAGACTGGGGGAGAAGACATTTAGCTTATCCAATCATGAAGTTACTCAAAGCACATTACATTGCGTTTAACATCGAATGTAATCAGTCAGTGCTGGACAAACTGGAAGAGGGTTTTCGTTTCAACGATGCCGTTATCCGTCATTTAACGTTACGTGAGAAGACTGCACCTGTTGGTGAATCAATCATGATGAAAAATAAAGACAAAGAAAAAGACCGTAGACGTCGATAATTTTTTTGTTCCAAGCAAAGTTTTTTAAGGAGTACATATGTCATCCAAACGAAAAAAGTCTTGTCAGTACCGTGTTAATCCTGACATTGAAGTTTCATACAAAAACGTGGATCGCCTGAAGGCGCATATCACAGAAGGGGCTGGTTCTAAGATTGTACCAAGCAGAATTTCTGGTACATCAGCCAAATATCAACGCCAAATAACCAAATCTATTAAGATTGCGCGTTATTTAGCATTGTTGCCGTACTGTGATACTCACCGCAAAGGCTAATATGCCATTGCCGTCATCAAAATAGAGAGGTTTTTTAATGAAAATCATTTTACAACAAAGAGTGGCTCAGCTTGGTCGAGTAGGTGACATTGTTTCTGTTGCTCGCGGTTATGCTCGGAATTACTTGATTCCATATGGTATGGCCTTGGTTGCAACTAAAGATAATGTTGCTTTACTAGAATCCAAGCGCTCAGAGATTGAAGCAAAAGAAGCCGCAGTATTGGCAGAAGCTGTCAAACGCTCAGAGTCATTCAAAGACAAAACCATTGTCATTGAAATGCGATGTAGTGAGGAAGGCAGATTATATGGTTCTGTTGGTCCTGCAGACATCGTTGCTGAGTTTGAAAAGCAAGGTGTGGCACTTGAGAAGAAAGAAGTGATCATGTCTGGCCCCATTCGAGACCTAGGTGAGCACGAAGTCAAGCTTCACTTGCACATTGATTGTGTGATTCCTTTTGAGATCACAGTTAAATCAGACACAGTGGAAGTACCCGCAGAAGACAGTGAGGCTGATTCATCGCTTGAAGTTGATTTAGCAACTGCAGTTGATCCATATGCGGATTTATTGGCAGATGCCAAGCAGGAGTGATCTCGCTGCTGCGACGATACGTCTGATGTGGTTCGCCATTTCAGGCGTTTTTTTTATCTGACGTTTGCTCATTACCTGTGCGCAGCAAGTTGTGAGGCCTGATTCCACATAGCAACGGTTTTTTGTATGTTTATAGCGCGCATTGGCGGTCTGTCACTCATTGTCCTAGGCATGCATTACTGCCTGCAAACCTAGCAGAATCCGTCTAGTTTAGGCTCTGTATGACACCTTTTGTCTGAGTGTGGTATATTGGCGTGATAACCAGACCACCCCAGGGTAAAAAATGATTGAACAAATGCCACAAGCGCCTTTGCCTTCAGCGAAGGTACCCCCTCACTCACAAGAGGCTGAGCGATCTGTATTGGGTGCGTTGATGTTAGACAAGCGCGCTTGGGATCAAGTATGTGATCGCGTGTCGCTGGATGACTTCTATGTGCAGTTACACAAGGATATTTTCCACGCCATGGCTACGCTGGCAGAGCGCCATCAGCCCATTGATGTGTTGACTGTTACTGAGCTGATGCGAAGTCGAGAACACATACGAAAGCCTGAGGATGAAGCCTACCTGTATGAGTTAGCAAAAGACACACCATCAGCTGCCAATGTTGCAGCTTATGCTGATATTGTGCGTGAGCGCGCTGTGTTAAGGTTACTCATCGCCACAGGTACAGATATCACAGAACGCGCATTTTCTGCAGACGGTGTTAATATTTCCGAATTGCTTGATGCTGCTGAACGCCAGGTGTACACCATTTCAGAGCAACGTCAGCGTCAGACCGGACCACAAGATATTTCATCCATTCTAGCAAAAGCAACCAATCGTATTGATGAGCTATATCAAAACAAAGGTCAGTTGAGTGGTCTTTCATCCGGCTTTGTTGATCTTGATCAAATGACATCAGGCTTTCAGGATGGTGACTTGGTCATTGTGGCGGGTCGACCTTCTATGGGTAAAACGGCATTTTCAATGAATCTGGTTGAGCATGCAGCCATTAAATCGAGTAAGCCAGTATTGGTGTTTAGTATGGAGATGCCAGCTGAATCACTGGCTATGCGTATGATCTCATCTCTTGGGCGCATTGATCAACACAAGGTGCGAACAGGTCAGTTGGAAGACGATGATTGGCCTCGTTTGACTTCAGCCATTGAAATGCTGTCTACCAGTCGCATGTTTATTGATGATACCCCAGCATTATCGCCATTAGAAATGCGATCACGTGCGCGTCGAGTTGCACGGGAAAATGGTGGGCTTGGTATGATTGTGGTTGACTACTTGCAGTTGATGCAAGTGCCGAGTAACAAAGAAAATCGTACCTCTGAGATTTCAGAAATATCCCGCTCACTGAAGGCTTTGGCGAAGGAGTTGAGTATTCCTGTGATTGCTTTGTCACAGCTGAACCGTAGCTTAGAGTCACGTACTGATAAGCGGCCAATGATGTCTGACTTGCGTGAGTCAGGAGCGATTGAGCAGGATGCAGATTTGATTGCGTTTATTTACCGAGATGAAGTTTACAATCCTGATACACCTGACAAGGGTAAGGCAGAGATCATCATCGCAAAGCAGCGTAATGGACCCATTGGTCGTGTTGTGCTGACCTTTTTGGGTGAGTTCACTCGCTTCGAAGATTTTACAAATGATACAGTCATGGTTGGTTAGTGGTGGTGGTTGATACGATTGAGCAGGCATTTATACAGGTTAATTTATCAGCGTTGCAGCATAATATTCGTGCGATTCAGATTTTTAGTCAGGCGCAGCCGATTATCTGGATGTTAAAATGCAATGCTTATGGGCATGGTGCTATTGAAGTAGCGCGCTGCATCCCTGAATCTGATACAATCGCTGTTGTCAGAATGAGTGAGTGTTTAGACCTCATTCATGCTGGCATTGCACCCCATCGTATTTTACTGATGAGTGGATTTAACCGGCCTGAAGATTGTCAACGCTTGGCTGCACTGGGCTGTCAATGCGTTATTCATTCCGAGCATCAATTATCCATGCTTTCAAAAACGCTTTGTCGTCAGTTTTCAAAAATATGGCTGAAAGTCAATACGGGTATGCATCGGTTGGGCTTATCGATGCAATCAATTTCTTCTGTCGTTGATTACTTGCAGCAACTTGCTGTGCCACAAAATGAATTGTGTTTAATGACACATTTGGCCTGCGCAGAGGATCCAACGTCGGAGGTCACCAAAAAGCAATTGGCGCATTTTCGCGACTGTGCTGCATCGTTTGACTGGGCGTGTTGTAGTGCGTTCAATTCAGATGGGATGATTCATCATCACTCAGATTTGCCACACTGTATTCGTCCGGGGCTCGCATTATATGGTGTGGGTGAGTATTTGGGTTTGGATTTGCGTCCAGTGATGCGTGTCATGGCGCCAGTCATTGCCATGCAGGCTATTAAATTAGGATCGACTGTTGGATATGGCGCTACCTGGCAAGCACAGCGTGATACCCGCCTGGCTGTGGTTGCATTTGGGTATGGTGATGGCTATCCACGTGAGTGTGAGACAGCCAGCTTAGGTTATGCCGGTCAATCCTATGCGGTAGTGGGCCGTGTTTCAATGGATTATCTAACAGTTGATGTGACAGATTGTCCTAATATTGATATTGGTGACTGGATGGAGGTGTGGGGGGCAACTGTATGCGTTGCAGGCTTGGCCAATAAGGCTAACACCATATCCTATACATTGTTGACGCGTGTATCAGGTCGTCTATCACGTGATTATATTTTTTCAGAAGAGAGGTAATATTAAATGAGTCATTTAGCAAAGTGCCGATATCGTTGTCGTCGTGGGTTGTTAGAGCTGGATGTTATTTTGCAACGCTTTAGTGATGATAAGCTTGAGTCGCTATCGGATGCGGAGCAAGAGACATTACTGCGCTTGTTGGAGACGCCAGATCCTGTTTTACTGCAGATGGTGCTGGGCGAAATAGAAGCTCCGGCGGTGTTTTCAGATTTGGTTGCGCTGATATCATCCTACCGGCTTGATGCTGGATAAGCCGGATAGATGATAGACGATTAATCAGCTGGTCTTGCCTGAAGACAAAGCAGCTTCTTTCACCAGCAATTGCCAGTTGGCAAAGAGTGTTTTCACTTCTTTCTGTGCTGACTTAATGTTTTGTCGACAGTCTTTCACAGCCTGTTTATGTTGTTCATGGCTTTGAGAGAGTCTGGCTTTAAATTGGGTGGCCTTGATGTCAATAAGCTCTTTTTTGAGAGCTTTTAGGTTAGCTACCTTCTCTAAAATGACATCATGTGCTTCCTGACATTTAGTTTGCAGTTTACTGGGCGTTGTATCAGGTAATGCAGTATCACTGATGTTAATTTGTTTGGCTTGTGCTCTGAGCTTGTATTTTAAGATTGTTTCGTCATCAACGCGCTTTAAATCATGTACCAGTCCAACACTTTTCAATAGCCAAATTAACCATTTGCCTGGATCATAATGAAACCAACGAATTCCGTTTCTATAGTCAAGTGCAAATTGGTGGTGGAAGTTGTGAAAGCCTTCACCCCAGGTGAATAATGCTGTGAACCAGTTGTCACGTGCTGTTTGCTCGGTACTATAAATTCTTTTACCAAAAACATGGCAGACAGAGTTGATGCAGAATGTGCCATGATGGTTGAGCACCATTCTCAAGAAGCCAGCAATCATGAGTCCGCCCAGTGCGTCACCCCAGAGTGCTGCAACAGCAGTGGGTAATATAAAGCTCATGGTTGTAGCAATGGATAAGTAAAAGCGGTGTTGGAAGCGGACAATAGGGTCCTGCATTAAGTCGCTGACATTATCAAAATTTCTTTTGGATTGGTCTAGCTTGAATAGCCAAATAATATGTGCAAACCAGAAGCCGGCGTTGATGTTGTAAGGATCCTTTTCAGTATCAACATAGCGATGGTGAATACGGTGATCTGTTGACCACTCTAATATACTGCCCTCAAAACAGGCTGCACCAAATAGGGCGAACAACAGCCTTGCTGGCCAGGCGGCTTTCAGTGATTTGTGTGAATACAAGCGATGATAACCTGTCGTGATTGCCAAACCAGACATAACCAGCATAAATAGAGCTAGCATCCATGTTTGATGAGCGATATGGCTGTATGTCATCAGCAGTATGGTGCCAACTATTGCGATTATAGGTGTTGCGACAAAGAACGAGCTGATTCGCCAGTTGATTTTTGATTGATTTTGCATTGGTTGGGTACTCCAACAAAAAGATGTGATCATTCTATCATGTATCGAGCTGATGCGCACGAAGCACAAAATGTGAGCATTACTGGTGGCGTTGCAGCCAGAAATTGATCATATTGCTGTCATGGTGTAGACTCTCGACGTGGTATAGCTGAGAAGCAATAGATGTTTTACTCTGTAGGCTATATACTTATTTTTTTCGCTTTATAAAGTGCGTATGCGGTTGATTTGGACCCATAATGACACAAAAAAAGAGCAGATCTACTGATTATCACAGAGGAACACCTTATTCATGTCTCATGTTGCTGAACAGTCACAGCCTATTGTGTCTGAAGATCAGGAAAATAATTTATCTGTTCAGGAATTGGCCCTTGTTTCTGGTGTTGCGCTGCAAAAACTACCGGAAGGGCTCTATATTCCGCCAGAAGCTTTGCGTGTGTTTCTCGAGGCATTTGAAGGGCCGTTAGATTTGCTGCTGTATCTGATCAAAACACAAGATATGGATATTTTGTCACTGTCGGTTGCGCAGGTGACAGAGCAATATTTGCAGTATATCAACCTGATGCAATCCATTAATATTTCTTTGGCTGCTGAGTATCTGCTCATGGCAGCAATGTTGACAGAAATCAAATCGCGCTACCTGTTGCCGCTTTCAAGCGATGAGTCTGGGGCTGAAGAGGATGGGCCTGATCCTCGTGAGCAACTTATTCAGCGACTGCAGGCTTACGAGTGCTTTAAGAATGCTGCGGAGCGTTTAGACGAGTTACCACGACTAGAGCGTGACTTCTTTCAGGCTGAGGCGGCTGCTCCTGATTTATCTGCATTCCAAGCCCAGCAAGCAGAAGTCACTATGGAAGCATTGATGCAGGCTTTGGCTGCCGTCATGAAGCGTGCCGCATTGCGTGGGCATCATAAGATTGTCGTTGAAAAGCTCACTGTGAAAGATCGTATGACAAGAGTGATACAAGCATTGAGTGCGCAAGATTTTGTGCCATTCACCGCTTTGTTTGATGTGGAGGAGGGGCGTGTGGGTGTGGTAGTGACACTTATTGCTATTCTTGAGTTGGCACGTGAATCTGTGATCAATATCAGCCAGAATGAGGCATTTTCGCCAATATACATCAGTACGAAAGCAGGAGAAGATTCATGACCAATCTCGCATTTAAAGACCAAGTTGCTGCAGTATTGCACTCGGCAGGTGAGCCAATGAGTTTAGAATATTTGATGCGCTTGTGTGATGTGCAATCGACTGCGCGTGATCATGTTTTGACCGCTATAGAAGCGCTCAAAGAGGATTGTACTGCAGGGCCAGTCGAGCTAGTAGAGGTGGCTAGTGGGTATCGATTACAGGTTCGGCAATCTTACGCTGAATGTATTGCAAAAGTTGAAAACAAAAAGCCGCCAAAAGCTTCTCGCGCACTGCTTGAAACCTTGGCTTTGATAGCATACCGTCAGCCAATCACCCGGGGTGAAATTGAGGCTGTGCGTGGTGTTGCTGTTAGTACCCAGATCATCAAAACTTTGATGGAGCGTGGTTGGGTTAAGGTTGTCGGTGTTCGTGAAGCGCCAGGTAAGCCTGCGCTATATGGTTCAACAAAAGTATTGTTAGATCATTTTAATTTGCAATCACTGGCAGATTTGCCGCCTCTCGATGAGATTGTTGATATAGATACGCTTGGTTCGGATTTAAATGAACAGTTATCTCTCAATGTAGAGGGTGTTTTAAGTGAGGGTGATGCTGATGCACCACTCGAAGATGACTCATGCAGTGACATTGCGTTAACAGAAGATGCAGCAACAGATGTATCTGAAGATGATCCAGTCGCAGCAGCCTTAAGAGAATTAGAGGCTTTGCCTGATATTGCAGATCCCGCGCATTTTGAGGCGATGATGCAAGAAGATGTCTCAGAAACTGATGCGGCAGATGCGCAGCAGACTGAGTCTGATAACATACAGCAAGAAGAGCAGCATATGGATGAAACCATTGCAGCAGTTGCAGCTGTCGAAACTGCATAAATGCAGCTTTAGTAAATAATTAAGAGGATGACATGTCAACTAGAACAGAAAAACCAGAGCGCTTACAAAAGTTTTTAGCATCACATGGTTTGGGGTCAAGAAGAGAAATTGAAGGCTGGATTCGTGATGCCAGGCTGAGTATCAACGGAAAAGTAGCGCAATTAGGTGATAAAGTCATATCCAAAGACCGTGTCACATTGGACGGGCGCCTATTAAAGCTTTACGCGAAACAGTCAGGTCAACCCATGCGCGTATTGATGCTGAATAAACCGCTTGGTTTAGTGTGTACAGTACGTGACCCCGAGGGTAGGCCAACGGTTTATGATAAATTGCCACCTTTAACGCATGGCCGTTGGATCGGTATCGGTCGTTTAGATATTAATACAACCGGATTATTATTATTTACCACCGATGGTGAGCTTGCTCATAAACTGATGCATCCATCCAGTGGTCTTGCTAGAGAGTATGCAGTTCGTATTTTGGGTAAGGTCACCAATGACATGTTAAAGGCCATTACAAACGGTGTGAAGCTAGATGATGGTATGGCGCGTTTTGAGGATGTGGTTGAGTCTACTGAATTAACGGAGGCGGCGAACCGCTGGTTTCATGTGGTGGTCATGCAGGGTCGTAATCGCCTGGTGCGACGTCTTTGGGAATCTCAAGGTGTAACAGTCAGTCGATTAAAACGCGTGCGCTTTGGGCCTTTGTCGTTACCCGCATCTGTTCGATTAGGCTCTTTCTTGGAGTTGGATCAAAAGCAAGTTAAAGCTTTGAAAGAAGCTGTTGAAAGTGACTAACTTACTGGTATCATCACATCACGTGCCAAACAGATTGACTTTACTTTCTTTTTTGTCTTTCAGGCGCTGTATGTTATCTTTATGCCGCCATATGATTAACCCGCTGATTATTAAGAAGGGAATAAAGTTTTCTGATGCACCTGCGATAAATAACATTGAAAATGGTGCGATTAGGCATGCACACATTGAAGCCAGTGAAACATAATGGCTGAAATGGGCAATGATTATCCAGGTGAGTACTACAATAAAAGCTGCTTTTGGGCAGCAGATGAGTAGGGCACCCAATGCTGTTGCGACGCCTTTTCCACCTTTGAAGTTAAAATAGCAAGGAAAGATGTGGCCGAGGACGGCGCAGAGTGCAACCAGACCCAGTTCAGCTGATTGTAATCGAAAAGCATAAGCGAGAATAACGCACAGCGAGCCTTTAAATAGGTCTGCAACCAACACGATAGCGCCATTTTTTTTGCCATTCGTGCGTAGTGTATTAGTTGCACCAGCATTCTTTGAGCCTGATTCCCTAGGGTCTGGTAAACCACATAGTTTGGCGAGAATAATGCTGGCGGATAAAGAGCCGATGAGATAAGCCAGTATTAGCAAAGCAGGAAAAATCATATGTCAGTCCCTTTAAACATTAAGATTGATGCACACCCATATACATACAGCATGTAAAGGGTCATTTCATCATACACTAAATGCTGTCTTTTAAGAAGAAGTGTTCACGATAATGCCGCATTTCAGCGATAGATTCGTAGGTGTCAGCCAAAGCCCGGTGTGCCTCTGTTTTGGCTTGAGTGGGTAATTTGTCCTTAGACCAGAGTTGCGTCGCGATTTTAAAGCTACTCACATCTAAGTTGCGATAATGAAAATAATCTGCAAATGTTGGCATATACTTGCGTAAGAATCGTCGATCTTGCCCTATGGTATTGCCACACATCGGCGACTGTTGCGCATTAACATGTTGTTTCACAAACGCTAATGCACACTGTTCGGCCTCGCTCACACTCATGGCGCTCTGCCTGACTGCCCCTGTTAGACCTGATCTGCCATGATGCCTGGTATTCCATTCATCCATCCCTGCCAATATGTCATCACTTTGATGAATCACCAGGTTGGGTCCTTCTGCAATTGGTTCTAGGTTGGCATCTGTGATCACAATTGCCAGCTCGATCAGATGATCAGTATCTGGATTGAGTCCGGTCATTTCGCAGTCAAGCCAGATGAGGTGTGAGTTGTGCATGGTCTTTGCTCCGTGTGTATTCATTACAGATGATAGGCATTGGCATTTTCTGTTGTCAATATCAAGTGCCAACATAAGTGTCTTTTCCACTGGTAGCAGCTGTGATAGACTAGTCATTTGTCAAAAAAGGATGTGCGGCGATGTCTTTTAAGCGATCTGTTTCAGGCATGGGCCTGCTCATGGCGGCTGTCGGTGGTATGGTCGGGTCTGGGCGTTTGTTTGGGCCATTTTTGGCTGCACAAGTAGCTGGTCCTGCTGCAATCATGGCCTGGTTGATTGGTGGTTTGTTGATGGTTTTGGTTGCGCTGACATTCGCTGAGTTAGCCAGCACATTCCCCTTTAGTGGTGGATCTATCCGCTTCCTGCAGTTGAGTCATGGTTCGATTATCAGTTTTACGATGGCTTGGATCTCATGGATATCATGTATTGCTGTGTCTCCCATAGAAACCATGGCTCTCATACATTATCTGGCAGAGCCATTTCCCATGTTAATGCGACATGTCGACGATCACCTTGTGTTGTCCACACAGGGTATTATGTTTTCAGCGATAATCTTATTCATCATGTGTTGGATTAATGCGATGGGCGTAAAGAAGCTTGAGAAAACCAATAATTTTTTGGTGCTATTGAAGCTGGTTGTATCCGCATTAACCATCATGGTTTTGTTCAGTAGTGGTTTTCATGTCAATAATTTTTCCCAGTCAGGTTTTGCACCATATGGTTGGCACGGTATTTTAGCAGCATTGCCATCTGCAGGGGTCATTTTTTCATACATAGGTTACAGTCCAGCAATTCAGCTTGCTGGTGAAGCCAAAAATCCACAACGCTCAGTACCGATCGCTATCATTGGTGGCTTATGTATTTGTATCATTTTATATATCACGTTACAGACAGCCTTTATTGGTGTGCTGCGTCCATCTGATTATGCCGGAGGTTGGAAACATTTATCATTTGCAGGTGATAGTGGTCCTTTGCTAGGTTTGGTCATTGCTTTGGGGTTGCCAATTTTTGCTAAGGTGATGTTAGTTGATGCATCGATTAGTCCATTCGGGACAGGGTTATTGTATACAGGCTCGACCGCACGTATGTGTTATGCCATGGGCGTGAATGGTTACTTTCCAAAGTGGCTGTTGCACATGAATAAGCATAGCGTCCCGACTCGCTTATTGGGTTTGAACTTTATATTGGGTATGTTGTTATTCTTACCCTTTCCAACTTGGCAAAATATGATGAGTTTTTTGGTGTCGTGTCTTGTTTTTGCCTATGCCATCGGTCCACTGGCTTTGGTCTTGTTGCGAAAGCAGCTACCGGATCAGCCACGCCCATTTAAATTACCTTGCCATCGATTGCTATGCTTGCTGGCATTTTATATTTGCAATTTAATTGTATTTTGGACAGGTTGGCACATCATTTCCAAGATGCTGATCGTGATTGCTTCTGGTTATGGGTTGCTGTTTATCTTGAGCCAGTTGCGCATCGGTTTTAAGCACCAATTACCATGGTTGAAGTCACTGTGGTTAGTTTTTTATGTGGTTTCAACGGGTTATATTTCACATGTAGGCACCTTTGGCGGTGGAACAGGTGAGTTAGGTTTTGGCTGGGATTTCCTTGCAGTTGCTTTGATGACGGCTGTTGTTTTCTATTGGTCGCTATACTGTGGTCTCAGTGGAGAATCCTCGAGAGAGCAATATCAGGCCAGTATTCTTTAAAGCCTATCAGCTTAATGGTTTTATTTATTTCGGACTAGGTGATCTATTTTGTTGTTTCTCGTCATCCAATTCTACAGAGTTTAGTGCATTGAGAAGATTGATTGCAGTGTCAGTTTGTCCAATAAACTGAACAGTCTCACTTGGAAGAGCTCTCAACGCTAGAACGATTGCTTCTAATCTAGCAAGCATCTCAATAGAATCTGTATTGTTGTTGCTTGTTTGTTCATTATGATTGCTGGATTGTTTGCTCATTGATCTCCCCAGTTGCTTAAAATAATGACGTTAACATGTGAATGCTACCATATCGGAGAAGGTTTTTAAAGTCAAGTGACTCTGTGTATCTGCCCATGTCAATGCACTGCAAACTGACAACCCTAAGATTGAATATAGTCACGATAGCGCATCAACATCACTGTAATAGCATGAATTTTGCAGCGTTTTCATATTTCAACTGAATCAGTAAGGCCGATAACTCACTAAAATATGCTAGGTGCTCAGCCTTTGCTTGTACTCAAGAGGGTGGTCAGGTTGCTATTATAGCGTCATCATAACTGCGGTTATTTAGAGAGCGTTATCTTGTTGGTTTGCAAAAAAAACACGGACAATTGTCCGTGTTTTTTTTGCTGAGAGTGCAGTTTACCCTGCGCTTCCAGCGCTAGAGTCGCCTTCACCGCTTTCACTGTCCTCTGATTCACTATCTTCGCCACCACTGGCTATCTTAGAAAGGCTACCGCTCCCTTTAGTAAATCCAGCGCCAAGTGAGCTCAGACCTGCTGTTCCAGCTTGTGCTCCTTTCAGCCCAGCCTGTGCGCCACCTTTCGCTCCTTCAACTTTACCAATCATGCCTTGGGTATCACCTGCTGCTCCTCCTCCTATCCATCTCATCACATATTGTGGTAAGTGGAAAACAAGAGAGTATGTTTGAGTTACGATATTATATGAAATGTAAGCGATGATACCATAAATGGTTGGAATCGCAATTAAGACGAAAACAATGTCCGATATTGCATCCGCCGAGTTTATCCCCTGAGCATTTCCGCCTGTTGAGAAGTTTGTGGCCAACAGCAGTAGGGCATTGATATAGTCAATACTTTGACCATCATTGCCAAGTTTTGCAATGCTACCAGCTGCGTCTTTTGGATCTACGTACATATTGTATGCCAGTATTGCCAGGCCATGTGTTAGGTATGTAATGGCCACGCGCGTTAATAGGATTGCAGCACAAAGCCCTAGAACCATCAGTGCTGGTCGCAAGAATACACTGAGTAGCAGCATGATAGCTTGTTCAATATCTGTAGCAAACTCTTGCCCTTTTGGTTTTGTTAGCCCCAAGCAGATCAGTGGTGCAGCACACATTGTCTCAATAACAGCAATAAACCAGCCGAGCACTGCAAACGTCCATAGTACCCATGGATAAAGTGGTAGGAAGATCGATGCTGTACCCCCAACTAAAATAAAGTACATCGCCAAGCTTTGTAATAGTGAGAATATGAGTTTGGCTATGGGCATGATAAAGTTATTGACAACGATGGATCCCCCCATACCAACAGGCATGATATTACCTACAGCCATTGCTGCTGCTGCCGCTACGGAAAACAATGTAAGACCACCAATCAGCATACTTGTAGCAACCTTGATTAGGTTGTGTCCAACCGTAGCCATGATGACAATTGGGTCTGCAGAGTGAAGGCCATGTCCTAAATCACTCAAGCTACTCAGCATGGTGTCGTATATCGGCAGTATGATATGTAATATCATTCCGACAATGACATTGTCACAGGATGCTGACCCGGTACAGCTGTTTTGCATCTTGGTGCCATCGCCATGATCTTTTAATCCAAGTGCTTTACTATAGCTGGCTAGTATGGGGTACAGTTTCTTCTGAATACCTGTAGCCAGCTCTGATTTTTCACTATCATCGCTAATGTTACGCATGGCAGATGTCTGAGCTATCGTAGCACCTTTGGCGTAGGACAGTGCTTTCTCTTCTACATTACTGGTGCCATCAATAGAGCCAAATTGACTGTTATTCTGTAGCCATTCAGCCGTTGCCCAATAGTATGCCCCAGCATTAATCCAGCCACTTTGCTTCATGACTTGAATGACATCTTTTTCTGTGTTTGCAACAGTCTTACCATCGTTATGTCCAGCTTTGTCTCCAGCGAGTACTCCAATACCATAATTACCACCTACTTTCGTGTCGCCACCCATTGCTAGTTTTCTGGCTAGCGGTAATATGCGCCCATAGTATGCAATAAAGGCATTTGAAAGATAGGTGTAAAATTGTGATGAGGTCGCAATGGTCTCGTTATTCAGCGTTGTTGTTTTAAGGCCTATCATTGCACAGTAGTCTTTCCAGTTCCCATTATCAGTTGGTGAACTGAGTACACAAGCATAATAATTCGCTGCTGGCTGCAAATCATCAGCTAAAGCAGTAAGAGTATCCCCATTATCATCGGCTGGTTTTTTATTTATTTTCAGTTCGGTTGAAATGCTGCCGCTATTGTGTTCTCCAGTCGTAAATATAATACATGGTTTGCCATCACTTGGGGCATCACCTATCTTCATACATGTTGTACCATTGTAGCCGCCGACTTCATATGTCTGCAGGTTCTTTTTAGATCCTGAGCGCTTAATGGCATTTACTTCAGCAGCAAAAACCTCCATGATATTACCAGCAAATGGTGTCGGGTCATTTGGTCCACCAAAGTAACCTTGTTGTTTTGATATGGTTTCCAGGCTATCACCTTTTTGGCCGCTACCACTTCCTGCTGAAGTATCCAGTAACGTTCCGCCATCACCCAAGTAGTCTAGTGCAGCTGACCAGGTAGTGTCAGCGAGTTTGATGCCTTCTACCACAACCTTCATGACAATATCTTGAATGAGGGAGTAGCCAGTGACAGGGCTTGGAACTACCAGTATGATGCCGACAACAATTTTGAGAAACTTCATTGCCAAGCCTGCGGTATGTTGTTCAGCATTCTTGCTGGATATTTTGATGAGTGTATTAAACACAGAGTACAAAACCCAGACTCCGGATACCGCTAAGATACCAGTGTTGAATACCTTGAACATCGCACCTAAAAATTGACCAGAGGTAGAGCTCAGTACATGTCCAACATTACCAAAAATTTGACTAAGATAGTTGACAGATGCGTCTGTGCGGTTGTTTACAGCACCCGCATCAAATGCATCGATTTGCGCCCAGGTTAGTGCTGGGCATGTGAGGATGAATAAGTAGAGGCTGGTAATAATTCGTTTAAGTAGTTTAGACATGGTGGTTCCTCTTAAAAAGTATTCAGCTCAAGCCGTACAGCAGGTACAGTTACGATCAGGGGTCGGCCTCTGATCCTCCTTATATATTAGACACTTAATGTGTCTCTTTTCAAATTATAACAGGAAGAGATTAAGTTTTTATTAATATGTCGGTAAATGTGTGTAATATTGTTGCAGAGAGGCGTTAGTAGACACATTTAAAGTGCCTCTATTCTCTGGTAAATGGGGCGGGGGTGCTGGCGG
>JBDOIU010000031.1:0-24022 GCA_047404195.1 Coxiellaceae bacterium | reverse complement strand
AGCGGATCTAGCTGACGACTGGTTGAATCAAGTGGGTCAATCGCAGGATAGATACCTTGGTCCACAATGGCACGTGATAACACCACAGTCGCATCCAAGTGTGAGAATGTTGTCGCCGGTGATGGATCCGTCAAGTCATCAGCTGGCACGTATACCGCCTGCACTGATGTAATAGAACCATTTTTAGTCGACGTAATGCGCTCTTGCAGTTGACCCATCTCTTCAGCCAATGTTGGCTGATAGCCCACAGCTGATGGCATACGCCCCAACAACGCTGATACTTCCACACCCGCAAGTGTATATCGGTAAATGTTATCCACAAAGAGCAGAACGTCACGCCCTTCGTCACGGAAATCTTCCGCAATGGTCAAACCAGTCAATGCCACACGTAAACGGTTACCTGGTGGCTCATTCATCTGCCCGTATACCAATGACACTTTGTCTAAAACGTTTGAGTCTTTCATTTCATGATAGAAGTCATTACCTTCTCGAGTACGCTCACCAACACCCGCAAATACTGAGTAACCGCTGTGCTCAATCGCGATGTTTCGGATCAGCTCCATCATGTTAACAGTTTTACCCACACCGGCACCACCGAATAGACCGACTTTACCACCTTTAGCGATGGGACAAATCAAGTCGATGACCTTAATACCGGTTACCAATAGCTCTTCACCCTGTGATAACTCTGTATACTCAGGTGGCTTACGGTGGATAGGCATCATTTTTTTTTGGCACCAACGTCACCTGCTTGGTCGATTGGCTCACCCAAAACATTCATGATGCGGCCTAGTGTTTCTTTACCAACCGGCACTTGAATAGGAGCGCCGGTGTTTTTAACTGGCTTTTGACGCTGCAAACCGTCTGTACTACCCATGGCAATCGCACGTACCATGCCATCACCTAATTGCTGCTGTACTTCTAGCACCAGACCGTCTACCTCAAGCGCATCATATACGTTGGGAACGGCACCACGTGGAAATGAAATATCAACCACCGCACCGATGATTTGCTCAATTTTCCCATGTACCTCTTGGCCTTGTTCTACTGCAGTTGTTTCTGAACCTTGCATAATGAATCCTCGTTGGTTTCTTTGGTGTGTTTAACACCGATTAATGTTAATCCCCAAGTGCGTCTGCACCTGCCACAATTTCTGCAATTTCTTGCGTAATACTGGCTTGTCTGGCTTTGTTGTAGATCAATTGCAGATCCTCAATAATCTGCCCAGCATTGTCACTTGCACTCTTCATCGCCACCATCCGCGCAGCTTGCTCACAAGCAATGTTTTCAATGACGCGTCGATAAACCTGCGACTCAATGTAACGTTGCATCACCTGGGTGAGCAATACCATGGCATCATCAGGCTCGTAGATGTAATCCCAATGACCGCTTTGCGTATCTGACTCTGATGGTGTTAACGGTAACAATTGCTGAGTTGTTGGCTGTTGCAACATGGTGTTGACGAACTTGTTACTTGCGATATAAAGCCGATCAATCTTCTCTGCATCATATGCATCGATCATGACCTTAACAACACCAATCAAGTCATCAATTGAGGGTGTATCGCCGATACCTTCGGTGACAGCCACTATATTCAGATCGAGTCGTGCAAAATAAGCTGCTGCCTTACGCCCGATAACACAAACATCTACCTCGATACCCTTATCTTGCTGCGCCTTTATCTCTGTCAACATCTGACGATACAAGTTGACGTTTAAGCCGCCACACAAACCACGGTCTGTGCTGACAATGATATAGCCAACTCGCTGCAAGCTTTCACGCTTTTGCAAGTATGGATGCCTGGACTCACTGTGGCTAGCAGCCACGTGCGCAATCACTTCCTTCATCTTGTCAGCATACGGTTGTGCCTTCAACATGCGATCCTGTAATTTACGCATTTTACTCGCAGCAACCATCTCCATCGCAGACGTGATCTTCTGCGTATTTTCGATGTTGCGAATCTTGGTTTTGATCTCACGCGCTTGTGACATGAACGCCTCGCCTAGTAAGCCTGAGTTGCTTTGAATTCTTCAATAATACCGCGCAAAGTCGCTTCGATATCATCGTTATACGTTGGATTAGCATTCAGCTCAGCCAGTGTATCGGCTTTTGCTTCACGCACGAAACTCAGCAATGCACGCTCAAAGTCAACGACTTTTGCAATGTCCACATCGTCCAAGTAACCTTTAATCGCCGCAAACCAAACCACCGCCATTTCAGCAACGGATAAGGGGTCGTATTGTGGTTGCTTCAACAACTCAGTCACACGCTCACCTGTTTCAAGCTGTTTACGTGTGGCTGCGTCTAAGTCAGATGCAAATTGCGCAAAAGCTTCTAGTTCACGATACTGTGACAACGCAATACGAATACCGCCAACCAATTTTTTAATCAGCTTTGTTTGCGCAGCGCCACCCACACGGGAGACTGACAAACCAGCATTAATCGCTGGACGAATACCTGAGTTAAACAAATCAACATCCAAGAAGATTTGCCCATCCGTAATAGAAATCACGTTGGTTGGAATAAACGCTGATACGTCACCAGCTTGCGTTTCAATGATTGGTAAGGCAGTCAATGAGCCCGTCTTACCTTTCACTCGGCCTTCGGTAAACTTCTCAACATAGTCAGCATTAACACGAGAGGCTCTTTCTAACAAACGTGAGTGCAAGTAAAAAACATCACCTGGATACGCTTCACGACCTGGTGGTCGTCGTAAGAGCAATGAAATCTGGCGGTATGCCCATGCTTGCTTAGTCAAATCATCATAAATGATCAATGCATCTTCACCGTTATCACGGAAGTACTCACCCATACTACAACCCGTATAGGGAGCCAGGAATTGCAATGATGCCGCATCAGCAGCTGATGCAGAAACCACAATCGTATGGGGCATTGCACCGTGCTCTTCAAGCTTACGCACAACCGCGGCAACAGATGAGGCTTTCTGGCCTATCGCAACGTAAATACATTTTACACCGGTACCTTTCTGGTTGATGATCGCATCAATTGCGATGGCCGTTTTACCTGTCTGACGGTCACCAATAATCAATTCACGCTGACCTTGTCCAATTGGCACCATGGCATCAATAGATTTCAAACCTGTTTGTAGTGGCTGATCCACAGACTGGCGCTCAATCACACCGGGCGCAACTTTTTCGATTGGAGCAGACAGTTCTGTATCAATGGGTCCATGGCCATCGATAGGCTGACCGAGCGCATCTACAACACGACCCAATAATGCTTCACCAACAGGTACTTCTAAGATCTTGCCAGTACAATGAACTGTCATGCCTTCTTTTAAGTGCTCGTATGGTCCTAATACCACCGCACCGACTGAGTCTCGCTCTAAGTTCAGCGCCAATCCGTACGATCCACCTGGAAATGCAATCATTTCACCGGACATGACATCATCCAAGCCATATATCCGCACAATACCATCTTTCAAACTAACAATGGTGCCTTCAGTTCGCACTTGTGCCTGCATATCAGACAAGCCACGAATCTGCTTCTCTAATAGCTCGCTGATCTCGGAAGCCTTAAGCTGTTCTACTCCCATCATTATCCCCCTATAGTTGTGCCATTCAGCAGTGCTGATGCCACCCGTTTCAATCGACCCATGACAGAGCCATCAGTTACAACCCAATCACCACGTCGCAAAATTGCGCCGCCTAAAATCCCAGCATCCACCTCGAATGTGACCTCAGCATGTCTCCCTGCACGTTGCGACAATGTAGCCTGAATAGCTGATTGCTCATCTGCAGTCAACGCTGTCGCCGTCGTCATCGTCAGGCTGACAGAACCGAGCGCAGTAGCGCACATTTGCGAAAATGCTTTTGCAATGTCAGGCAAAACCGCGAGGCGGTTTGAACACACAGTTAACTGCAGAAAGTGAGTAAATGTCTCTGCTGCTGCCTGAAATGCATTTGGTGCAATGCTTTGACAGATTGCCATCAAATGCTGTTGCCATACTTCTGTGGTCATCACCGGGTCCGTTAAGTGTTTCTGAACCCAGTCATGACTCACAGCCTGACTCAACACCTGCAATAATGTTTGCAGTGCTGGTAAACATCCTGCTTCGCTACCCAAAGTGAAAAGGGCATTGGCATATGGTCTAGCAATGCTAGAGTAAGAAGCCATGATTACGCGTCTCCTACTGCTTCAGTTTCAGCACCAACAAGCTGTGCAATCAGCCTATCGTTGTCAGCTTTATCAATTTTGCGACCCAAAACAGCTTCAGAGCAACTGATCACAAGACCAGACAATTCATCCATCAAGCCTTGCTTCACTTGCTGACGCTGCTGCTGTATTTCAACTTGAGCAGCATTCAGCTGACCCTGAGCCTGCTCTGATGCTTTTTGTTTAGCATCCGCAATCAGCTTTTGTCCGCGTTGGTGCGCTTGATCGATGATTCTTGCAGCCTCCGCTTTCGCTTCGTCAACAAAAACCTGACTCTGCACCTTAGCGTCTTCTAAACTACGCTGACCTTTCTCTGCAGCAGCCAAACCATCGGCGATGGTTTTTTTTGACGTGTATCCAAGGCTTGTGTCACACTCGGCCAAATGTATTTCATTGTTATGCCAATAAAGATAACAAATACAAGCATTTGGAAGAAAAGAGTAATGTTAATATCCATTGAGTTGCCCTCTTTGTGATATTGGTGGCTTTACCAGGAGTTACCCAGCAACGTGTTTAGCATACTTCATGACAGCGCCCCAACAGCGGGTTGTTTGCAAACAACAATACTAAACCCATCGCTAATGAAATAGCTGCAAACGCATCAACCAAACCAGCCATCAAAAACATTCGGCCCATCAACATTGGTGTCAGTTCAGGCTGTCTTGCAACGCCTTCCAAGAATTTACCACCCAACATACCGAAACCAATGGCCGTTCCCATTGCTGCTAAACCAATCAATAAACCAACTGCGATTGCTGTTAAGCCCTGAACGTTTGCGACCAATTGTGCAATATTACTAATCATGAGTTTTCCCCTTTGTGATTAAAAAATTAGTGATCTTCATGCGCCATACTGATGTAAACTATGGTCAACATCATGAATATGAACGCTTGAATTGAGTTGATCAGAACGTGAAACAACGTCCAACCCAAACCCAGCGGAACTTCCATCCACCAAGGCAGTAACGCAATCAAAATGAAGATCATTTCTCCCGCGAATAAGTTACCGTACAGTCGCAATGCAAGCGACATTGGCTTAACGCACTCGTCAATCAATCTAAAAATCACGTTAACTGGCATCAACCACCAGCCAAACGGACTCGAAAGTGACTCTTTGAGGAACCCACCAGCACCTTTCACCTTAAAGTTGTAAAAGATGGTTAGAATAAAGACTGTCAATGACATGGCAAATGTCAAATTAACATCCGCTGTTGGCACAAGCTTAAAGTATGGAACTCCAGCGTAGTGCATGGCACGAGGCACCAAATCAACAGGTATCAAATCCATAAAGTTCATCAGGAAAACCCAGATAAAAATGGTCAAGGCCAGCGGGGCCAGTAAGCGCCGATCACCATGAAAAGACTCAGCAACAGCACCATCCACTTTCTCGACTGCGAGCTCGACAAAGTTTTGCCATTTTGCGGGAATGCCGGCCTGCGCGCGCCTAGCCACCAGGAAAAATAACAGCAAGAAGGCACCACCCAATAGCAGTGAAATGATGGCTGTATCCAAATTCAGTGTCCAAAAACCAGCATCTGCACCCAAAGACATGGTTTGCAGATTGAGCGTCAAATGCTCCATATGGTGGCCAATATACTGTGCCGTTGTCATCGCTTGCTGGCTCATACCACAGGTCTCCCAACTAATCCGTCTGTGTTAGCAAATACAGGTGCTAGCCACAAGCTGGCGTGTGCGCCCATAAAACCGCACCAAAGTGCGATCAGTGATGGCTTGAATACAACTGTCACAATCAGCGCCAGCGCAGCACTTGACAACAATTTACCCAACTCACCACCGTACAATGTCAATACTATTTTCTTGGCTTGTGCAGCACTGGTCGCGCGAAACAGCACACAAGCAAAAAGAGCGGCAGGAAAAAGTACACAAAAACCACCTAAGAGGGTTGAGAAGTATGAAAAACGACCAATAAACAGTGCAAATAAGCTACCAAGCATGAACAATGCTGATTGAACAGCTATCAAGCCCAATGCTGCACCTCGACAGTGTCTAGTGACACCCTGCTTTTTGATTGACTCCGCCAAACGGCCTCCTCCGGACTATTGCCAGACTTAACTCGGGACGGAGTATATAGGTAGACATGGCGCTTTGCAAGCATAAAAATAAAATGAATGCGGCACTGCGCCCATCCGGCGCCAAAATACACCGCACAACTGATACCATTGCGCATAGACGCCGCGATCACACTTATATATACTGCAGCTGTACTCATTTGCCACGAGGTCGAATTATGGCAACATCCACTTTACTCGCTATTTCACCACTTGACGGTCGCTACGAGAACCAATTGTCGGCATTACAGCCATTGGTCAGTGAATTTGGCCTGATAAGGAACAGGGTCAGAGTTGAATTGAGCTGGTTGTTACAGCTCTCTGATTGCACTGAGCTCAAAGAATGTCCTCCATCAGCTACCCTAAAAGCGCTTTGCGATAAAATCATGCAGCGCTTTGCGGAGTCAGATGCCGCTGGTATCAAAAAAATAGAACAACGCACCAACCACGATGTTAAGGCTGTTGAGTACTGGATTGCTGATCAACTTGAGGCCAACGCCCTATCCGAATACATTCCTTTTATACATTTTGCGTGCACCTCTGAAGACATCAATAATCTTGCTTACGCACTGATGCTCGTTGATTGCCAAGCTCTATTACACAAAGCGCAGCAAGGTGTTGGGCAAAAATTGGCTGACATGGCCACAAAATATGCCTCCCTGGCTATGCTGGCACGCACACATGGCCAAACGGCAACACCAACCACACTGGGTAAAGAGATGCGTAATATACAGCACCGCTTATCGCTCGCCATTCAACAACTGTCTCAACAAAAAATCACTGGCAAATGTAATGGCGCAGTCGGCAACTATAATGCGCACTGCATCGCATATCCGACCATCAATTGGCCACAACTTTCAGAGCAGTTTGTGCGCAAGCTGGGTTTAAACTGGATGCCGTATAGCACCCAAATTGAATCGCATGACCATTTAGCTAGCTGGTGCCATGCTTTGATGCGGGTAAATACCATTCTCATTGATGCCAGTCGCGATCTCTGGCAATACATCAGCATGGGCTACTTTGTGCAAAGTAGCAATGCTGAACAAGTTGGCTCTTCCACCATGCCACATAAAGTCAATCCCATCGACTTTGAAAATGCCGAAGGCAATCTTGGTATTGCCAATGCACTCGCTGGACATTGTGCGGCTAAACTACCTATCTCTCGCTTACAAAGAGATTTATCTGATTCAACGGTGTTACGAAATATTGGCGTCATTGCTGGCCACAGCAACTTGGCCTACCGCTCTTTGTCTAAAGGCCTTGCAAAGCTCTCAGCAAACGAGGCAGTCATTCAACAAGATTTAGCTCATCGCTGGGAAGTATTGGCAGAGGCAGTACAAACGGTCATGCGCCGCTACGGTATCAGCGATGCCTATGAGCAACTCAAAAAAGTCAGTCGCGGAAAACAACTCACACAGCAAACGCTGCAAGACCTGATTCAGCAACAGCCTATACCTGATGAGTGTAAGCAGCAGCTATTAACGCTGAAGCCCGAAGACTATCTTGGCTTAGCACCTTCTCTCGCATTATCTGAGTAATACATTGTGACTGCAAACCCAGCGCTTGCAAGTTGCAAACGTCTGCTATGAAATAGTACAACGTGGTTTACTATCAGGAGAGTGATACACAAACTGGCGTGCCCTTTGCATACAGACATAGGCACGCTCATCTGCCTCCACCGGCGACAGTGTAGTATAATAGTCCTCGAGCCTCATTGCGCGCAACCCTATTGACATGCCCGCCATCGTTTCTGCGGGACTATGGTACGACCCTAATAGGTTGTGTGTCACAGCAAGACCCGCCAAAGCATGCAACACTTCATCAGTGCACTCAATCTCAGAGCTTAATAGTAAATTCATAACGGCTATTGGCATAAAAACGGAGGATGTTGAGACACCGTTGAGAATCATCACATCATGCCGCATTGCACTGGCAAGCCAAGCATCATTTTTTAAGCCGCCTCGCACTTGTCTTGCCCCTTTTTAAGGCTGCAGGCGCAGATTCAAACGGTTTAGGAGATTCAACAGGAAAAACCTGAAATCTCTCTACGGCACCCTTGTTTGGCAAACCATAGCCATTCATTTGTGCTACTACTACCGCACCATCTTTTGCTATATATTTTTTCCACGATGCAGAATCAAAACATTTATGAGCTGCCTGCGTGACACTTCTCACATGCTTCTTTTTGTTTGTCACCAAACAATATTGAAAAGCACAAATTAATGAGAATAGTCGCGTTGCCAACTCTCTTTTTGAGATATCATCGCCTGGTGTAGCAAGAAAGCGCTTAAAATCCTCATCATTAAGAAATCCACCCCTCATCTTTGACCACGATTCTGGATAAATTATTTCATTTTCCTTGAAGAACACACCCAACCTATCACGTATTACTAATAGTATGTCCTTCAGGCTGTCAGAATAAGTCTCTTGAACGCGCACACAATGCCTGATGACTTCCACTTTTCCTTCAGTATCATATAAACACTTGTTTTTTTCATCTCTTTGGTACGAACACTTCTTTCTCATACACCGCCCCCTACAATTATATTATAGTTGATACTGACCAAAAAAACCGTGCTGAGAATGCGCTCCCACAGCTAAGCCATTGAAACTCCCATTCCTATTTTTTTATCTCTCGTTTTTTCATACACTTGCATGCTGTGGAGAAACAGACATTGATAAACTTAAAACACATTTTCTGGATATTACTACGTGACTTTTCTCTATCAGTCTGAATGTTCTTTCTTCATTAAATCTAATGGTTTTGGGTTGCTAGACTCGTTCATGCCTCATTAAACTTTCTACTGCCTATATCACTACTTGCAATGCGCCATCATGTTATGCTGAATGTTGAAGTATCGCCACTGTCCTACAAATCCTTACCTTGGAGTCGTCGCATTGAAATTTTTTCACTGGTATAACTTTCTTTTAGATAAAACCACTGAATTTGCCCGTTAATTTCACATTCCTTGTTGAAAGGATGTTTTTCATAGCACATACTGTTTAACGTATTAATTATTTATTGCATCTCTTGCATCTCTCGAATCTCTTGCATTCTATCACATAAACACACCAAACCCCTGGAGCTAACACATGCGAATGAATATAGAATACGTCTTTGACACTCTTCGAGACTTTCAAAATACCCAGCATTTACCAGTCAGCATCTTTGGAGAGAGCCCAAAGCTGCCTGAGGTCGCACAATATACTGTCTCACTACTCACCCTGTCACTTGGCATGGTCACTAGCGAACACTTTAAACAATTTCATCATATTGGCAGAATACCCTATTTTATGACCAATGCCATTTCAAGCCTCACCCAACATGTCTGCCCGGATTGTACTGGCACACTTCAAACGCACAGTGCTGAGAGCACTGTCTCAGTTAAAACACTCTTAGATCATATGCAAAGTACGATGCGTCACAAACACCGTACAGAATTTTTTCGCTCAGAAGTTGTAGCGGCTTATCCAGATCAAGAGGCCGCTGATGAAATCGTAAAAAAGAGTGTCGCTTCTAATGCGGCGAATCGACTACTCTTAAAGGCGCAAATAAGTCGCTTTAAAGGACACATGCAACCAACAACACATCATGCACCCACACAACAGGGTACCACCCCACTCCAAGGTAACTTCCCACTCCAGGGCTAGCCTAAACTCTGTGCTGGCAATGAAGAGTGATGTAATCGTATTTTAACCTGCCCAGAGTCATCCCTTTGGTACACGAACGTGAACTCTACTTTTTGCTCTACGCTATCACCAACCGGCATAAAGTAATAGTGGCCCATTGACAAACTGACGCCACCAACGTGGCGAATGAATCTTGTATCAAAACGAACTGCTTGCCATGGTTTAATTGCAAAACCTTTATCTTCTTCAATCAAGCCGCCAACAAAATATGATAGTGCAGATGCTGCATCAGGTCGAAAAGGTACATCTACTGCCATGGTTGGTTTAAACGGTAAATCTCCGGCATCAAATGCGTAATAACGATCAAGAAAGCTTTGCGCAACGTGCTTCACACTGCCGCCTTCCTGATAAACACGGCCGATCTCAACAATACCCGCAGCCCATTCGGTCTGTGCTTGCTGAATATCCGCATCTGTGATACTGGCTTGTGTAGTATCTGTTTGAATACTCATGGGATTCTCCTTGATTTTTTTTAGTGAATACGCGCTAAAATGCCTTCTAGTTCAGCATGACTATGATAAGTAATTTCTAGACGACCTTTTTGATCGTTTGCCTGTGAAATTTTCACAGCCGCACCCAGGGTTTCAGACAGCTTCCTTTCTAAAACAATGATATTCGGATCACGTGTTGTCTTTTGTGCTGCACGTGATGATTCTGGATGTAAATGTTTTTGAATGAGCATTTCTGTTTGACGTACTGACAAGCCACGACCTTGTACTACTTTAGCAACAGCGGGCTGCTTTGCTGCTGGCAATGATAGCAATGCCCGTGCATGACCCATTTCCAACTGACCTTTTTCAAGCGCAGTTAAAACAGCCGGATGACTTTTCAATAAGCGCAGCAAGTTACTCACAGCGGCTCGTGATTTTCCAACCACTTGTGCTACGGCTTGATGTGTCATACCAATCTCTTCGATCAAACGCTGCAACGCACGCGACGTTTCAACCACATTCAAATCTTGTCTTTGGATATTTTCAATCAATGCCATCGCCATGACTGATTCATCAGGGATATCTTTCAATACCACCGGCACTGTTTTCAAACCAGCAAGCTGTGCTGCGCGCCAACGACGCTCACCAGCAATGATCTCGTACTGTCCGTTAACTTGACGCACCACAATCGGTTGAATCACACCCTGTGAACGAATAGATTGCGCCAGCTCAGACAGTGCTTCACTGTCCATATCTCGACGTGGCTGATAAGGCCCCGGCACACAGTCAATCACTTTCACTTGTTGCAGAGAATCACCTGTTGGTTCCGCTTTCACGCTGGTGGCTGGCTTTAGCGGGGCAACCGCTTTTTTAACTGCAGGTGCTTTAGTCGATGCAGATTTTCCTGGAGTGGCTTTCGCACGTGACGTGGTATTTTTTCTTGGCTTCACCTTAGCAGCCTGGCTGCTTTTTTTCTGTGCTTGCTGCCTGCTAACAACTGTTTTCTGCTTAACCACTTTTTTCACTGCAGCAGCTTTTTTAGTAGTTGACGGCGCTGTTTTTTTCGGCTGCACAACTTTTTTCTTTGCGACAGCCTTTTTAGCTTTTGGCCGTGCTGCTTTTTTCTTTGCTTTTGGCGCAGGTTTCTCCGCTACAGTAGCTGGCGCAGCCGCTTGAAAACCACCCAGCAATGCATCGACCGCTGACATATCTCCTAATCCACCTTTACGCTGACTCATGCGGGCTCTCCTATGGCTTGCTTTTTAACACGTCGTCGTTTTGTTTGTGTGCTCGGCTGACGACTCAAAATTTCTTGCACCAATGCCAAATATGATCTTGCGCCCATTGAGCTTCGATCATAGGTCACTACGGGTGCACCATGGCTGGGTGATTCTGCTACACGCACATTTCTTGGTATAGCTGTCTGATATACCTTCCCAGGAAAATACTGCAATAATTGATCAGACACATCGCGCGCCAGCCGATTACGTGCATCATACATAGTGCGAACCAAACCCTCTATTTCCAAGCTTGGATTTGCAGCAGCCTTAATTTGCTCAATGGTCGACAGCAAACTGCTCAAACCCTCGAGCGCATAATATTCACATTGAATCGGTACCAGTACACTATTTGCGACTACCAAAGCATTCATGGTCAACATATTCAGTGATGGTGGGCAATCAATAATTATCATGTCGTATTGTGTCATCACAGGCGCCAAGGCTTTTTTCAAACATTGCTCCCTATCTGGCATTTGCAATAAACTGAGTTCTGCCACCGTCAAATCGGCATTGCCGGGCAAGACATCGTATTGCCACTCGGTTTTTTGAATGACTTTTTTAATGGGTTTCTCTGCCAATAGCACATGCTTGGCAGTGTATTTCAAAGTTCGTCCAGGTAAGCCACTTCCAACAGTCGCATTACCTTGTGGATCCAGGTCCATCAATAAAACACGCTGCCCACTCGCCGCCAAACCCGCTGCTACATTGATGGCAGTGGTTGTTTTACCCACACCACCCTTTTGGTTAGCACACGCGATGATCTTTGCCACAATTTCCCCCGTTAATCCTGTTCAGCCGGCGGCTGAACACATACTATTTGTCGAACCTGCTCAATTCCTGGCACCAAAACCGGGGTGGCAGTGTATGAATAAGTAATGGCTACAGCTTCCTGCTCACTCAGCTGCGCTTTCAATAACGCCCATTGCCCACCAGGTGACAACAACGCATTTGTGTTGCGCAGCAAGTCAGCCACTTTGGCTACTGCTCTTGCCACAATCGTATCAAATCCTTGCTCACTTTTGAACACTTCCATGCGCGCCATGATCACTTCTGTATTACTTAACCGACATTGCGCACACACATGCCGCATAAACTGTGTTCTTTTCAAGCGCGAGTCCAGTAAGTAAAGCGATTTTTCAGGGCAAGCAATTGCCAGTGGTATGCCAGGTAAGCCTGCACCACTGCCCACATCTAATACTCGGTTACCACGTAAAAATGGCATCACAGACAAGCTATCCAGCAAATGACTAGACACCATCTGCTGTGGATCAGTATGACCTGTTAAATTCATGCGCTGATTCCAGACACACAGCGTTTCCAAATATTGTATGAGGGTGGCACACTGCTCAGCACTCAGCGTCAATTGCATGGCTTTGAGACCCGCAGATAATTGCTGCTGCAGTTGCTCACGCAGGGTTGGAGAAAATGGCAAAAGCGTCATGGCATGATCCGATATTTCAGCGGCGCCTTATGGCAGTAAAAACCCCCAGTGTATCACAACCCACCTGCGATGCCCACACACTATGCGGCAACTTCCGGCCTTTTTAAAACCACCAATAGAATACCAAGTGCAGCTGGCGTCACGCCGGGTATACGGCTAGCTTGACCCAATGTCTGTGGTCGCGCAGCCTGCAGTTTTTCACAGATTTCATTCGATAAGCCCGTGACATCACTGTAATCAAACTGCGCAGGAATGGCTAAATCTGTATAACGCTTCAACTTATCGATGCTTTGCTGCTGTCGCTTCACATAACCGGCATACTGGTTTTGTGCTTCGCACTGCAAGATGGCATCCGCATCTGTCAAGGCCTGTGCCTGCCAATCTGTATCGCAGGCCATGAGCGCTCGATAATCCACTTCGGGTCGCGCCAATAGCTTTTCTAACGGTGTCGCTTCCTTGATTGGCGTAGAAAAATTTGCAAACTGCGCTGCGGCAGCTGTATTCGGCTGCATATGTTGGCTTTTTAACATGGTTTGCGCTGCAGCAACAGCCTGTTGCTCTGCCTGCAAATGTGCTAAACGCGCATCACTGACACAACCCAAGCGATGGCCTTGCTCAGTCAGGCGCCAATGCGCATTGTCCTGTCGCAACTGCAAACGATATTCAGCGCGTGAGGTAAACATTCGGTATGGCTCCTTGGTGCCGTGTGTGGTTAAGTCATCCACAAGCACACCCAGATAGGCTTCATCCCTGCGCGGCACCCAAGCTGTGTCGCCACGCACAGTGAGCGCTGCGTTGATCCCAGCTAATACGCCTTGTGCAGCTGCCTCTTCGTAGCCTGTGGTCCCGTTTATTTGCCCTGCAAAAAACAACCCGGGGACTGCAGGCACCGACAAGTTGGTGTTCAATGCGCGCGGGTCAAAATAATCATACTCGATGGCGTAACCAGGACGAGTCACACGCACATTCTGCAAGCCGCGAATCGTACGCAAAAACGCAACCTGTACATCAAAAGGTAAGCTGGTTGAAATACCATTTGGGTAAATCTCTCGGCTATTGAGGCCTTCAGGTTCCAAAAAAATCTGGTGTCGGTCTCTTTCTGCAAAGCGCTTCACTTTATCTTCTATGGAAGGACAATAACGCGGCCCTACTCCCTCGATATTACCGGAATACATGGCCGATGAGGCAATGTTATCCACAATGATTTGGTGTGTTTCAGGATTGGTATGAGTGATAAAACAATGTCGCTCAGGTAAGCGGGTCACTGGCTGCGCATCAAAATAAGCCATGCGTTGGGTATGAAACTCACTGGGTTGCACTTCACAAACGCTAAAGTCGATACTGCGCGCATCTAATCGAGGTGGTGTGCCAGTTTTAAGACGGCCAACTGGCAGCTCTAGGGCTCGCAAACGCTCACTCAGCCCCATGGCTGCTGGATCACCAGCGCGGCCACCAGCTTGTGTGCGGTCACCAACATGAATTTTTCCAGCCAGAAATGTGCCAACCGTCAAGACCACCACAGGGGCATAAAAACACACACCTAAAGTTGTTTTAACACCGGCAATACGACCATTTTCTAGGAGAATATCATCAACAGGTTGTTGAAATAACTGCAGATTTTCTTGTTGATCCAATAATTGCCGCACTGCTTCTTTATATGATGTGCGATCTGCTTGCATGCGTGTTGCCCGTACAGCCGGACCCTTACTGGCATTCAAAACACGCACATGGATGGCTGCACGGTCTATGGCCCGCGCCATAATGCCATCCAGTGCATCAACTTCTTTGACCAGATGCGACTTACCAATGCCACCAATGGCTGGATTGCATGACATTTGACCAATAGTATCTAGATTGTGAGTAATCAATAATGTCTCAGCGCCCATGCGCGCAGCAGCAGCTGCGGCCTCCACCCCAGCATGTCCACCACCCACAACAATGACATCTGCTCGATATTGCTGCATATCAACTCCTGATTTGTCTCATTATGGCGCAGATTATACCAGGAGAGTGCACATAAACCAAGCATCCTGAGCAATCAGCATGCCTCGCCACGCTAATGCAACTTTTTTCGCAATTTGTTATTGACTAACTTTAACTTTTATGGCAATATCAAATTATCTGATGACTTAAAGCAGTGAGCAAAAGATATCAGATCACTAAAAGAACCCTCCTCTCTTAGTTGTGTAAACAGCGTCGGGCTACTTCGGTAGTCCGATTTTTATTAAATATTATCTGAGAAATTGAATATGCTTTCCATTCATAGAACCAGCCGTAATTTAGCCCACCTTTTTCGCTGTGGCAGCTTAATCGCAGCATTGTGTCCTCTCATTTTGTGGTACGTTTTTCCCGTTTGGTTAGCCAATTACCACCTTGCTAGCCAACCACCATTCCTCTTCTGGGGTGAAATATCCTATTGGTTATCCTTAAGTAGCACACAGAGAGTGCTTGCCTTTGCTGCTGATATGCTGATTGCCTGTGGCTATGTGGTCGCACTGGAGTGGGGGCGGCAACTTTTCAAACAATACAGCAACAATGAGTTTTTTAGCCGCCACAATGCCAAGGTGATGGGCTACTGTGGCTTAACGCTGCTACTCACGCAATGTGCCAGCCCATTTCTAAGAGCAGCCAAAACAGTTATTTTAAGCTGGCACAATGGTGCTGGGCACCGTGTTTTACGATTTGATCTGGGACTATCTGACGTGAATTCGGTGGTATTGGCGGTGATATTGATGCTAATGGCGCATATCATGAAAAAAGCCAGTGACATGCAAGAAGAGCAGCGGCAAATCATATGACCACCGAACCCCACATCCGCGTCACCCTCAATCGAGTACTGCAAGCAAAGAAAATTACCGCCAAAGAAATGGCGCAAGCCATTGATATCAGTGAACAAAATCTCTCTCTACTGCGACGCGGCAAGGCACTGGGCATCCGCCTGAGCACCCTGAATGCCATTTGCCACTACCTTGACTGCCAACCCGGTGATTTGCTCGCTCTAGACGTCTAAAACAAGCACTTGCAATAAAAAAGCCAAAAAGTGCTTGCTAAATATACAAATAAATATTAACATCCCAATTAGAAAGCAAAATGACTTGTATCTATACGCCCATGCTGGATCAGATAGGGGAAAAAATTATGATTAAATTAAGTAACGGTACCATATTATTGAACGTATCCCGGATGCAGAGTGGGCCACTTTCAGTTGACTATAACTTTAATTACAGTGGCTGTACTGTTCGATACACAAGTGCTCAGTGGGGTGAAATGAATGACGATCAAAGAACGCTGCTACACGAGCTGGTTTCCAGTGGTTTTCCTGGACTAACAGCTCTTCGAAACATACGTGATCAGGAAGGTTGGAGAACGCATTTCAACGACTGCGCAGATGTGGCCAGTTTACTTCAGCATTACAACCCAGGCTCTGCCCCAAGTCATGGCAGCCTTGAGGTGCAAGCACCACAAGCTGATAGCGCCCAAGCCAATCATTCATTCCAGAGAGGTATCCATTTAAATAATGGTGCATTACTACCAAACGTATCCCGGATGCAGAGCGGGCCACTTTCAGTTGACTATAACTTTAATTACAGTGGCTGTACTGTTCGATACACAAGTGCTCAGTGGGGTGAAATGAATGACGATCAAAGAACGCTGCGACACGTGCTGGTTTCCAGTGGTTTTCCTGGACTAACAGCTCTTCGAAACATACGTGATCAGGAAGGTTGGAGAACGCATTTCAACGACTGCGCAGATGCGGCCAGTTTACTTCAGCATTACAACCCAGGCTCTGCCCCAAGTCATGGCAGCCTTGAGGTACAAGCACCACAAGTTGATAGCGCCCAAGCCAATCGACAATTTTGTCGTGATCTGGCAGCGCATGTTGTCGTGCTGATGGATATGGGCATGGAAGGCGTTGCCATTACCGGTGCTGAACATCTAATGCTTGCTGACATGGCTAAAGCCCTGCACGCACTTAGCCAAGGCTCAGAACATGTTACCCTGCCACAACATACCTCGTATAATCACAATCTGCGTCAGTATGTCAGTGATCACTTTTTACAGCTATTGGGTCTAGCACAGCGGGTCCAAACTGCAAACCCAACTGACTCCTATTTACTACAAGCGGCGAACAGTATACTGCAAAGTACTGAACGCGAGAATTGCCCTCTTGAGCTGAGACAGATGACTACTCCTGAAGCCACAGCCGATAGCATTCCAACACCATTTGGTCAATATTAAGTAGCGCACAGCCGAGCCTGGCTTTTGCTGATGATATGCCAATTGCCTGTGGCTATGTGGTCGCACTGGAGTGGGAACGGCAACTTTTCAAACAATACAGCAACAATGAGCTTTTTAGTTGCCACAATGCCAGGGTAATGGGCTACTGTGGCTTAACGCTGCTACTCACACAATGCGCCAGCCCATTTCTAAGAGCAGCCAAAACAGTTATTTTGACTTGGCAAAATGGTGTTGGACACCGAATCTTACGATTTGAACTGGGGCTGTCTGGCGTGAATTCGGTGGTATTGGCGGTGATATTGATGCTAATGGCGCATATCATGAAAAAAGCCAGTGACATGCAAGAAGAGCAGCGGCAAATTATATGACCACCGAACCCCACATCCGCGTCACCCTCAATCGAGTACTGCAAGCAAAGAAAATTACCGCCAAAGAAATGGCGCAAGCCATTGATATCAGTGAACAAAATCTCTCTCTACTGCGACGCGGCAAGGCACTGGGCATCCGCCTGAGCACCCTGAATGCCATTTGCCACTACCTTGACTGCCAACCCGGTGATTTGCTCGCTCTAGACGGATAAAACAAGTGCTTGCAATAAAAAACCAAAAAGTGTTTGCTATATGCGCAAAAAGACGATAATATATTAAATTGTCGAATTTATTTGCGCTTGTGCACTGATACAACCTAGGAGAAAAATTATGATCCAATTAGACAATAATATCACGCTATGGAATGTCAGAAGAGTCGAATACGCGCCACCATCATATGCTTCCCAGATGACTCTCTACGAATTTCGTTACAGTGGTGCTGTCGCTAGGTACACACAGGCTCAGTGGGACAACCTGAATAACAAACAAAGAACCGTCTTACACGAACTAGTCTACAGCGGTTTCGCTGGCATATTTGCTCTGAAAAAGATACAACAAGAAGAAAGCTTCCAAGCTCAGTCCTGGCGAAATGCAATTACAGATGCCTCAGAAAATCTACAAATTCGCGAAATAGCGCTGGCTGTGCTTAATACGGTTAATCGAAATCGTGACGAAAATAGTTGGCGCTATACCAGCGCCCAACCACCTGAACGGAGAGATGCACCTGTACCTGCACCTGCGCTCGCACCAAGTAATCAAGCTACTCGAGATTTTTATGGTCAGCTGGCAAACAAAGTTGTTGACCTGATTGGAATGGGCTCGGAAGGCGTTCCCATTTTGGATGCTGAACAACTAGTGCTTGCTGACATGAGCCTAGCCCTGCACGCACTTAGTCAAGGCTCAGCATATGTTAACCTGCCACAACATGACAACTATAATCATAACCTTGCTGGGTATGTCCGTGATCACTTTTCACAGCTACTGGGTCTAGCACAGCGGGTCATAAATACAAACCCAACTGATACTTACTTGAAAGATGCGGCGAATGCTGTGCTGCGAAGTACCCGACAAAATGGTTGCCCTAATACATTGCAGAGCATAGTGACTCCTGAGGCCATTGAGGCCATAGCTGATATCACTTCCATCCCCACACAATCACACCACTTCTACCGAACGCGCAAAGGAGAGCTGTGTATAAAATTCAATGATCAAGCAGCTCGTGATGATTTTTTAACACAAATGGAAAATCGAGATGGATCGCGACCAACAATCGCTGCAAATAACCAAGCTTACAAGCATGTGGATAACGAGCAGAAAGATCAAAATCTCCAGCGGTATGTCTTCAATACGTTTGAACATTTTTACACGGCTAATGATCCACGCCATGATAAATTCGCTATACGCGTTTACCTACATGGCTACAAGGCTCAAAACGAGGAGTTTGCTACCTGCTTTGGTGACAAGGCTGTTCGGGCGCGCTTTCTCAAATATTTCAGTGTCACCCTATCTCAACCCCAAGAATCGCTCGGAGGTAGATGGGCTCAAAATGCGACAACCATCGATTCGTCAGCACGCAGTATTTTCAATCTTTTTCCGAAACAAAGCGATCGCATCTACTTTGATCAACGCAATTTTTTTGGTAGATATCGTGTACCGTACTATGACAGCAAATCTGGTGTATCTACACCCGGCTTTGCCGCACCATTTTCCGGCACTACAATAGCTTCAGATCCTACGGCCGCCGCTTTCTATCAATACCCCAACGCACCTGCCGCTGTATATGCCCCCCCCCCAAAAGCACGGCGTTAAGCTCACATTCACTGGCGCGACTATCCTTGCTCTTGGGATCATTGCCGCGGTTGTTGCCCTGACATTACCACTAGCGCATGTCGTGCTCCCCCTCATTGGTTTAGCAGCTACTTTCGCTATGCCAGGTATCATCGCCGGTTTAGCTGGTGGTGGTGTGGCTGCAGTGGGCGGCGGTATTGCAACAGCCTTTGGCGCGGCCAAGCTCAAACAAGAGCAGTCAGACTACACAGAGCTTTCACATTCGGAGGGATAAAATTCCTTGTGTAAGAAGAGCGCCTGGGACCAACACATTGGGCAGCACTACGCACGCTGGTTATCAAAACTGAAAGTGCTACCGACTGCCCATGTTCTAGAAGTCGCACCGGGTAGCAGAGCTAAAGTTGCTTATGGCTTGGCTGAAATGGGTTTTTGTGGCCAAATCACGCTGCTAGACGTTGATGCACAAGCACTTGCTGTCACCGCTGAAAAAGTGCAACAATTGCTACCCAATGCGAGGGTCTTCTCTAAGTGCCAGTCTCTTGACTCATTTCTAGCGAACCAAGCCACACAACACAGCTTTGATGTGGTATTGAGTAATCACCCATTGGATGACTTCATACTCAGAGCCTGTCTTGATGCAGCCCCCTTCGCCTCACAACAAGGCAAAGACTATGATGCTGACGCTGGTGCACAGCTGGCCAATGCGCAATGGCAGTCCATCCACAACCAGCCCAAACTCAGACAACAAGCCATGCAAGCAACTAAAACACAATGGCTGACACTACTCTCACGCTGTCGCTGTGCCATTATCAGCGCATATGACAGTGGTTTTTATCAGCAACACCAACATGAATACCCATTTTTAGTGTATGCTGATCAGTATGCGCAAGCCTTGCTTGCAGAGATACAACATGCATTGGGTGTTTCACCGATCAGTGAGCATCCGCACTGGCTGGTGATGAATAATGAATGACGATACTTTTTTGGCCTGGTCGGCCAAACCCATTATTTGCGAGCAACTGTCTGAAGACACACTGCTGAAAGTGCCGGTTTATCAACGACAACAGAAGCTATTGCCCGCCTATATCAATAGCGAACTGTTCCAAAGTATTTTTACAGAGCAACCCAATGACTGGCTTAGTATGGCTGACTTCTTGGGACGGCACTTTTCAGTGACGCTCTCTGAGGATCAAGGCAACGAGCAAGTTGCCTGGGCCTTTGTAGACAAACAAGCTGATCCATTGGATATGTCACTGTCTGGTAACATGGGATCTGGCCGCGCATTTTATATGGGTAAATGCCTTAACATTAAAGGTGAAAAAACACCCCTGGCCGTATCAGATCGACCATTTCACTCTGACGGTAAGTTTGAAATACGCGAAGCCATCTGGGAAACCATCGTTGCGAATATGTTATCTTCACAAAGTGATATCAATGTATCACCTGTCTTAGCAATCATGTTGTTTGAAGATGAGTGGTGCGATAGCTTTCTGGGTAATGAGCCCATCCAGGTCCAACGAGCGCAAATCATTCGCATCACTGAGTCATGTTCGCTGCGTCGCGTGACGCATTTGTTCCAAGAGAAAAAGCCCTTATCTCATGACAGTATCAATGCTGTTGCTCGCGGGTTTGGTCGCCTTGAAGGTAACAAGTTCATAGAGCGCATTGTGCATGGCTGCTGGTCTGCTGGTAACATCTCCCCAGAAGGCGATTTAATTGACTTACAGTCTGTTTGTGGACTGCATGCACGCAGTCCACAGTTCAGCGCCGTGAATGGCTATCAGGCCAACTACTTTCCTTACGAATACATGGGGCAACAACTGATTTTGGAGTCACTGTGTGATCACTTACAAGCGGCAGACAGCAACATCAGCGCAGAGATGTGTCAACAAAGTATGCTAGACAATATGCATACCACCATTGCACGTGGTTTATGCCGCCTCATGGGCCTCGAAGATGGCTTGAGGCTGAGTAAAAAGCAACAAGCCGCCATCAACAAACTGGCCAAGTCATTTTACCAATTAGCAAAAAAAACAGCTTTAAATGTCGATGGCTATGCAGCTGTCTTTCCACAGTCGCTGACCAATCATGCCTTTAACTTTTCGCGTTTTTTTCGTGCATACCCTTTGTTAAAACACTACCAAGCATTCAACAGCAAGAACGGCCTGCACTTTTTATCAGGTCATCAGTTCATACCCACAGGCACAGAAGAGCCACGCAGTCATTGTGATAAACTTTATCCTGAGGTCAGTGCCTGGTTCAAAGACGATATTATCCATGACCAGGATCAACTGGCGGATTGCCAGCAACAAGCAATTCAATTCATTCAGGACTATGACCAACTGCACACGCAACTTTCCGCCCGAAGTCAGCGCTCAAGCAGCGAGATTATACAGGCGGCCTATCGCATCAATGAAGACAGGCTACTCATGATCCCGGCTTTGTCACCCATTAATCAGTTGGTACATGCAAAAACCCGCTATGCCCCAGAATCCGTACACCGCGTCTTACAGCCCATTATCCGATCACTGCAGCGTGGTAACAACACAGAGTCACAACACGCATTGGTGGACTTTTGCTTTTATAAACAAGGCTACTCCTGCATACGCTTACTCAGTCAGACTCAACACACTCTGTGCTTTTGTCTTTACAAAAAAAATAGCAACCCAGTTCTCACAGAGACAGATCAAGTGGCGCTAAAAGCACGTGGCTCAACACTACAGACAGACATACAGACGACAAATGAGCATCATTGGTTAGAAACAGAAACCTTAGGCAATGACCAACTATTAGATGATTTAGAACGATACCCCTTGTTTGCATGGAAAGACTTATCGCTTGTGATTAATGGCAAGCCGTCGACACTTCATCCCATGCAGCTCTGCTTCGATACCTATGCTGAATAATCCACCTATTAGTGGCCTGGCACGAACCAGATATCGCGACGCACTACTGCGCTAGGCTTCATTCAATTGGGACTAAAGTCAGGGTCAGGGTCAGTTTTATCAGAACGAGGGGGAGGGGTGTATCTTGACTGTGGAGGTGGCTTGTGCAGGTCGTCACTAAATGGGGCTCCACGTCCTGTCTCATCACCAAATACAGTTGGCGGACTAGAAGGTGCGTTTGAATGAGTCTTAACGTTACCATCTTCAAATGGCCTAGCCCCTACCGGCCCAGCTGAATGCTTCCAGGCGGGACCGGGCGATGCTGAGAATTGCGGCGGATTTTGTGACAATTTTTGTAAGTCTCCAAAACTGCGAATCGAAATATCTGGCTGATCCTCGAAGCGAATACGATATTCACTGCCACTTTCTTTGATAATAGTATACTTTATCATTTTATGTTTTAAGATGGATCCTACAACTCTTGAAATAAATTGACCCCCTCCAGCAGTTTTAGCTGGGTCTGGTTGGAGCCCATGAGACATCCCCATTAACTGATGTTTTGCCTGCTGCTCAGCAGGATCCGCAAACAATCCCCGGCCTGCAGCAGCCTGTTGTGGAACTGGCTGAACACCTCTCATCTGACTTGCTGAAGAGGCTTGTGCATGAAAAATATGTGCCTGATTGACAGAGGATATAGCTGTTGTTAAGATATCTAAGTTATCATGAGTTCTAATGTTTGACATGTTAATAGCAACACGATTACCTTGTTGATTGCAAAAGAAACCTATGGCACCTGGGTATTGTTGAGCCTTCTCTGTTTGGTTCATCAGAGATATAAACCTAGCTGCTTCATCACTGCTATTTAGTTTGATTACAAAATTATTGCCGGATATATCAGCTGAAAGACCTTCAGCACTATCATATAACTCTGATATCTTCTCACTAGAACGAGGCGCTGGAGGCACAGCTGGCTGTGCAGGCATTGGCTGCTGAACCAGCGGCGATTGTTGAGCACGGTTCGCTGGACCATTCGCCATACACTGATTAAACTGTTGCCGTATGTTACCAATATAGCTACCAAATGTACCCATATAAGCACCGCCTATTGTACTTGATGCGGTTGAATGTGGTTTTGCTGCGTCTAAATTAACAGCGATGAGTGCACCTGGGTTATCACGTTGAGCTTGACGTAAATTATAAAGGGCTGATTGCTGCTGCTTTGGGCTCATCGCACCATGTTGACGACTGATGGTAGGGACAGGAACCATAACCATTTTGCTTGTTAAGGATGCATATTGTGGATCTTTCTCCAAAACCTCTTTCATCGCCTTGAAGTAATCTGCTTGGTATCCATCATTTTCTTGTAAAATGCCAAATGATTTATCAAAGGATGTATATTTGTCTGGTAACTGATTAAAAGAGTCAGTGTGATTATAGTTGGCTGAAAATGGTAGCAACATTTTTTGGCATCTGCATGCCCTGTGCCTGATATTTCTTTTGCAGGGCTAGCATTTCACTCAAGAACAAAGACAGGATAAATATAAAACATCCTGCTATATTTAGATTGTAGGGTCTGAACCCTTTATATGCCTTATTGTAAGCGTGGAGGATAATATGAGTAAAAATGCAAATAATAGCAATGAAAAACAAGCCGAG
>JBDOIU010000030.1:0-2677 GCA_047404195.1 Coxiellaceae bacterium | reverse complement strand
ATTTTGCACAATCTCAGGCCCTGATTGCTGACGGGATCCATTCATTTTCAGACCTGATGGCAGATATTCTGGTCATAATTAGCGCAAAGCTGGGCTATCAAAAAGCCGATGCTAACCGCCCCTATGGCTACCATAGGATAGAAACACTTGGAACCATCATCATTGCCTTGCTGATCATGACAATCGGAACAGGCATCCTGATGAATGCAGTCCATAACTTTATGCATCACGGCATGACAGTGATCACCAAACACAGTCACTGGGTTATACTGGCAGCCAGCTTATCAGTCATCGGCAATGAGGTACTCTTTCACTTTCTACGCAAAGTCGGTAAGCAGGTTCACTCACCCATGCTTGAGGCCAATGCTTGGCATAACCGCAGTGATGCTTTTGTTTCCTTGATGGTACTGGTGAGTGCGGCATTAAATGCCTTTGGGGTGCAGCATGTTGATACAGCAGCCGCGGTACTGATCGCGCTACTCATCATGAAAATGGGTGGTAAAATGATTTGGAGCTGCATCAAGGAGCTGATCGATACAGCAGCCGACAGTGAAACACAGAATAAAATTGAAAAGTTGGTCAGAGAGACAGCCGGTGTGGTTGATATACACGACCTAAGAACACGCTTACATGGCAATAAAATACTGCTAGACGCACATATTCAAGTCAGCAGTGATATCACTGTATCTGAGGGGCACTATATTGGAGACCTGGTTTATCAGTCTCTATTTTCCCATTTCGATAATATTCTTGATATTACCATTCACATTGATGCTGAAGATGATGAGCACGACACGCCCGAGGAAAATGCAAAATCACCAACACGCCAACTGCTTGACAGCACCTTACAGGCAGCACATGACGATTTACCCAGATACAAAGACCTGATACGTATGCAGCTTCACTATCTGGACTGTGAGTGTCATATTGACCTTTACTTTGCAGGCCCAGCACTAACTGGGATAGAAGAAGCATCCTATCGCAACTGCTTGCAAGGCGTGTTACGAGTCGGAAAAGTCAGCTTTTACATTCATAGCAGGAGTCAGTAATGGCAGCACCATCATATCTATTTTATGATATTGAGACAACAGGATTGTCGCCCAGCTTTTCACAAGTTTTACAATTCGCAGCCATTCGCACAGATCTGGAGCTCAATGAGTTGGAGCGGCATGAAATTAAAATTGCGCTCAATAATGACGTTGTGCCAGATCCCGCTGCAATACTGGTGCATGGCATCGGTATCGATGCCATGCTGCTTGGGGAGAATGAGCATGAGGGCATTAAAAAAATTCATGCCCTTTTGAACACACCCAATACCTGCTCGCTTGGCTATAATACATTGGGCTTTGATGATGAGTTTCTACGTTTGTCATTTTTTAGAAACTGCCTACCACCCTACACGCACCAGTTTGCAAACGGCTGTTGGCGTGCTGATATATTCCCCATAACAGCTTTGTATGCCATCTTTTCAAAAGAGTCCTTATCCTGGCCAATTATTGATGATAAAATCAGCCTCAAACTCGAAAATCTCAGCCGAGAAAATCAACTTGCCAGTGGCCCCGCACATGATGCAATGGTTGATGTCGAGGCCACATTAGCGCTAGCACGGCGACTCAAAAGTAATCAGCCAATGTGGCAATATGCCATGGCGTACTTTAACAAAAAAACAGATGCGCAACGTATGCAGGCGCTGCCATGTCTTAAAGCCTGTGGCGAACACATGCTGAAATGGGGCCTCATGGTTGATGGCAAATTTGGCCATAAGAAAAACTTTATGAGACCTGCCGTCTGTATCGGTAGCCATAGGCATTACAAAAATCAAACGTTATGGATAACGCTGGATCACCCCAAGCTTTTTGAAGAGGGTGTGACTGATGAAGGCTTTCACTTCCAACATGTTATTCGTAAGAAAGCAGGCGAAGCACCTCTAGTTTTGCCACCCAGCGATAAATACCTTCAAGCACTATCCGCAGTCGAGCGGGAGCAAATGCAAAAAAACAGTGCGTCGCTGAATACACACCTAACAGCGTTTTTAACAGCGGCTGCACAGTCACTTGACCAATGCTATCCAGACATCCCTTTTTGTGACGAACAAGCAAGCCTATATACATGCGGCTTTGCTAGCCCAGATCAAACACAACAAAATAAGCGCTTTGTCCATGCCGCTTGGGAGAAAAAAGGTGACATGTTGTCGCAGATGACTGAAGCACCCTATGCCAATATTGCGCGACGCTTAATTGGACGTTTTAATCTTGAAATGCTTGATGCAGAAAGTCAGGCTTACTACATGGAATATCTGCAAAGCATCTGGCTTGCTGAAGACAGTCATGCACAAGACAGCAGTGGCAAAACTCGCCGCATTGCACATACTATTCTACAGGAAATAAAGCAATTAAAGGCTGACGCCTCCGATGATCAGCAGCCTCTGTTGCAGGCGCTTGAAGAGTATGTGCTGGGTAGACGACAAATATTACGCACATCATCAGCGATACCTTCATAAAATCGCTAAGACCAGACTAACCACATACTTGGCGACGAGCGTGATACCGATAGGCAGCCTAGCAAGCCAGCCTAATCCATACACTCAACCAGAAAATGACTCTCAAGCATCATTGGCGAACGATGCATCTTGAGAACTAAGCCGAGCGCTTTCGCAGAAACAATAGCGGTACAATAG
>JBDOIU010000029.1:0-32290 GCA_047404195.1 Coxiellaceae bacterium | reverse complement strand
AAGCAGTGAAGCCATGTTGGTCGGCAAATTCAACGTTTGCACCACTATCAAGTAACAGCTTCACTATCTCGCTATGGCCCCCACGAACAGCAAAAATTAGAGATGACAAACCAGCTTGATTAGTAGCGTCAATACTTGCTTTGCGCTCAAGAAGCAGTTGCACAGTTTCACTGTGGCCCCCTTTTGCAGCCAGCAGCAAAGCAGTGTTATCATCCTTTCCAACAGCCTTAACATTAGCACCACGATCAAGTAGCAGTTGCACAGTCTCGCTGTGACCCCCACCAGCAGCATGAAGCAGTGCAATGTTTATACCCTTCGCACCTTTATGAAGTAGCAGTTGCACAGTCTTACTATGGCCACCACCAGCAGCATGAAGCAGTGCAATGTTTATACCCTTCGCACCTTTATGAAGTAGCAGTTGCACAGTCTTACTATGGCCACCACCAGCAGCATGAAGCAGTACAGTGTTTATACCCTTTGCACCTTTACCAATTAACAGCTTCACTACCTCACTATGACCACTACTAGCAGCTAGGATTAAAGCAGTATTTTCAAAACAATCAGCAGCCTCGATGTTTGCACCACGATCAAGCAAGAGTTTCACAATCTCGCTATCGCCCTTCTCAGTAGCCAGGTGCAGAGCAGTCGTGCTGGTATCATCAGCAGTGTCAACCTTTGCACCGTGATCAAGCAAGAGTTTTACAATCTCGCTATCGCCCTTATCAACAGCTAGCATCAAAGCTGTGCGGTTTTTACGTCTAAGGTCAATCTCTGCACCGTGATCAAGCAACAGTTTTACGACCATGCTATGACCCCCACAAACGGCCATCATCAAAGCAGTAGGTTTATACCTAGAATTAGTATTCATGCCGCGATCAAGCAACAGTCGCACAGTGGCAATGTGTCCACCAAAAGCAGCCGCAGCTAAGGTTAAAGAGTGTCGCAATGTAGAACTGAACGGGTCACTCACATCACTATCATGGCCGCTATCATCACTATCAGTATCATAAGCTGAATGATCAAGTAACACCTCTACAACCCCACTGTGACCGTTGCGAGCAGCTGCAATCACAGCACTTCTGGGAAAAAACATGAAACGAGCAAGTAGCAGCTGAACACTCTCAATATGGCCATTTCCAGCAGCCAGGACGATAGCACTCTTTCCATTTCTATCTCTAGCATGGATATCTGCACCACCAGCAAGCATCAGTTGCAAAAGTCGAGTGTCACCTATAGAAACAGCGGTGATCAAAGCCGTGTTTTTATCATCATCTGTGAAACGAGCAAGTAGCAGCATACCAATCTCAATATAGCCACTTATAGCAGCCAGGACGAGAGCACCCATTCCATTTCTATCTCTAGTATGGATATCTGCACCAAGATCAAGTAAGTGTAGCACAAGCGGAGTGTGACCTATAGAAATAGCGCTGATCAAGGCCGTGTTTCCATCATCATCACGGTCTTCAATAGGTGCGCCACCATTAAGTACACGACTCAACAGCTGTATAGCAGAGCTGTTGAGATGTTGTAGCCTGATATCGGGATCACCCTCAGCATGACCTTCTCGCATTACTTAAACCTCCAAGAAAGATAATTCCAGGCAATGATAACAGTAACTTACAACCAGCACAACAAAATTTTCATGACATTTAAGAGAAACACTTTAAAATCACCGACTGGCCACACTACTTTTTATCGACATAACTGACAATTCAATAATCCAAACAGAAACAGCTACTGTGATGACTGATTATGGGGTATGGTAGGCTCATGCGACTTAGCATCTTCTCTTTGCATCTCAAACAAATCCTTACTCAGAGTAGCGATAGAACCTGGCACTTGCTTACCCTCAGGAATCTCTCTAATTCTATCGAAGTCATTCGGTAAATCACCACACAACATAAGAATAAAACGCTGAATAATTGCATTGTTTCTCCATAACACAATAAATCCATTACCACTCCTATGAGAGGCAAGCATTTTTAATGCAGATTTAGTTTTCAATACACGATAATAATGCTCGGCAACATGTAATGTTCGTGGAATCTCTAGCATGAGCTGAAATCTAAAACAGATATTTACAAGAACCTGAGCTGATGATGGACTTTGCGCATCATTCAACCACTGTAGCTGCTTAAGGTATTGCATAGACACAACAAAGTTCGTTTGTAAGAATTGAGAGTTGATTTGTTTGCAGTAAGCAATACTTTTATTGCGCAAATTCGTGATCATGTCAACAGATTCTTTGTCGTGCTTGCTCATGTGTGAAATGACATATTTGCAATCCACATCAATCTGCAAACCACACTGAACCAAGAACTGTACAATCTTGCTATAGCCTGCCTTAACAGCCAAGGTCAAAGCAATGAATCCACCACCATCAGTGACTCTAATGTTTGCACCACGATCAAACAGTAGCTGTACAGTATTAATATATCCATTCTTAATAGCACAGAGCAAAGCAGTACATTGACCATAATCAATACTCTTACGATTACAATCTTGATCATAATTATATATCACCGACATGGCATTGATAGCCTCAATATTCGCACTACAATCAAGTAACTGCTGCACAGACTGATTATGGCCACCACTAGCAGCTCGTATCAAAGCTGTGCAGCCATGAGCATGGATAGCTTCAATGTTCGCACCACGAGTGAGCAGTAATTGTAAAATCTTGCTATGACCTTTTTCTGCCGCAAGAGCAAGAGCGGTACACCTACAGTCAAAAACATCACTATTCGAGCAAGCATCATACTGGAATCCGATAGGCGCACTATAGATAGCCCCAATTCCTACACCACTATCGAGTAGCCCTTGCACAGCATCAAAATCACCTACAGCAATCGCTCTAGTGAATTCATCATTGAGATTTCGCATCTTCTAAAACCATCCAACAAATAGAATATACGAGCATCATACCAAAACCTTTTTCTATTTACAAATATATCTAGCCTATATACTTGGCACGCTGAAATATTGCCTTTATCACCCGCGCTCGCCGTGTAAAAACATCATATTCTAACATTATTTTTATAGTCGACATAACCATCAAACAACTCAAATAGAAATTTTTTCCATGCACCAAAATGCACATTGAGATTTAATACGTCAACGAACCACAATCCACCATCATTCAAACAATACAATGATCCTTTAATACTGTGCTGAGTCGGGAGGTGATGCCTTACCAAAGTATAGACCCACATCACTCTTAACCACATTGGCATGACCAAGCAAGGCTGCCTGTTGCTGCATGTGAGCGCACTTCATGACTAGTAGTGCCGTTATACTTGTCGCTATACCAGTAATTAATACCAGTACAGCAGGTAAAATAGCAATGATGCCTAGATGTGGTATTGCTGCAAAGAGACAAGCAGCAATAGAAGCCGCCACTAAAGTTGGCGTGACTGCAGCGATGATTTGTTTTTTATGCAGCCTTTTAACCATTCTCTGGGAATCAATAGCAGCACCACACAAGATGGAAAGCGATGGTACTTTCTGAGGCGCACGAACTTGCTTGTGCTTATCACGATCAAAGATAGGGATACCACAAAACTGAATAAAACACCTACGTATATTTGTAAAGTTCATTATACCAGAAAGTGTTGGTTTTTTTGCGATACATTTGTTTTTTCCTGAGAAAATCAATGCCAACATCCATGCCGACTGATTTTCCATTGCACTCAAACATACTTGTGTGTTTTGTGATGGTATTCCATGCATGAGCTGCAGTCTAAAACATATTTTTTCGCAGATCTGTGCCGTCATCTGATTGTGTCTCATATTCAGCAGATGAAGGAATTCAATGGCAACAAAGAAGTTATTTAATGAAAATTCACAATTGATTACCTTGCAATACCGCTCAACCCTATCACGAAGCTTTTTTATCATAGACAACGAGACTCTTATCTTCCAACAGAATACATTAGCTACAGGGGCGTTTGCACCATATGAAGCAAGCAACCGGAAAGTTTTTCTGTAGCCCCCATGAGCAGCAGAGATCAAAGCAGTGTTTCCCCATTGATTGGCAGCCTCAATATTTGCACCGCGATCAAGCAGTAGTTGCACAGTCTCACTATGGCCACTACCAGCAGCTTGGATCAAAGCTGTGCGTCTATATTGATCGACAGCCTCAATGTTTGCACCACGATCAAGCAGCAGTTGCACAATCCCACTGTGACACGTGGCAGCAGCATAGATTAAAGCTGTGCGTCTACGTTGATCGACAGCCTCAATGTTTGCACCACGATCAAGTAGCAGTTCCACAGTCGCACTGTGGCCCCCATATACAGCGTCCTGAAAACAGTGATTCCCCATTGATTGGCAGACTCAATGTTCGCACTACGATCAAGTAGCAGTTGCACAGTCTTGCTATAGCCATAGAATGCAGCAAAGATCAATGCAGTGTTTCCATATTGATTAACAGCATCAATTTTTGCACCACCATCAAGCAGCAGTTGCACAATCCCACTGTGCCCCTTTTGAGCAGCATACATCAAAGCAGTGCTTCCCTCACTATCAGCAGCTTTGATATTTGCAACATAATTAAGCAGTAGTGTTACAATTTCAGTGTGACCATTCGATGCAGCCAATACCAAAGGGGTGCTTCCACACCGTTCGGTCACTTCCGTATACGCACCTGCTCCAAGCAGCTTTTGTACGGCCTCAGTATCGCCACTCTTGGCCGCTGAAATCAGTTTTGCATTCGTTGTTGACCTGACAGTAAAAAGTCGCCTGAGTAATCTCATTTTTAAAATCCACCTTTAAGACTTTTCAAGTCTAATAATATCATATTAACTCTGTTAAACATAAACTGACGAAGAAAACTATCAAAGCTCAAGACACAACTTTTAATGATCAAGCACAGAAATCACACCATATGTTAAACCTGTCTGGCCAAAACACGACCACAAAACAAACAATATGCAAAATCGGGTTCGCATTTTCAACCACAATGAGTATATTTAAACTATCATTTGATGCAGAAACGCCACCAGGAAGCATTTATGTCATCTAAAACACAACAGTGCGATATCACTTGCACAACACCAGCATTGCAACAGAAAACATTGCTGTTAGCAGAGCGTTTTTCACTACCTATGCGCGCGTCAGAAAAATCTCAATATGCATTCTCTCTGATTATGACCCAAGATCAGCTGATTCTACAAGACAACACTGCTGAAAAGGCACATCAAACAAGCATCGACTTTAATGACCCTCAGTATCAACATCGACTCAAACAGCAAGGCTGGCGACAGGAATTATTGGCACGCGCTGTCGGCTTTAAACATAATCCAACACCGACAATCATTGATGCAACCGCTGGCTATGGCCAGGATGCCTTCCTACTCGCCAGCCTTGGTGCAACCGTCACACTCATAGAGCGATCACCTGTGATGGCAGCCATGCTTGACTATGCCATCGAACGCGCACAGCAGGCACAATGCCCTGCAGCGCTGCGCATGCAACTCATTTTTGGTGATGCGTGTGATATCATTCCAACCCTTGCCAACGATTGTGATGCCATCACCATCGACCCCATGTATCCACACAGCAGCAAGTCCGCACTACCCAAAAAACGCATGCAACAACTACGCCATTTAATCGGACATGACGATGATGCCAGCCGATGCTTGTCAATCGCATGCAAAGGTGCAAAACGCGTCGTAGTCAAACGACCCAAAAATGCCGAGCCTCTCGCTAACATGAAACCCAGTAGCGTTCTACGTGGTAGCGCAGCCCGATTTGATATTTACCTCGGCTAGCAGATAACAGCTACACATTAAAACGAAATAAAATAACATCACCATCTGCAACAATATAATCTTTACCTTCTAAACGCCACTGACCAGCTGTTTTTGCTCCTTGCTCTCCACCAGCAGCAATATAATCAGCATAAGCAATAACTTCCGCACGAATAAAGCCTTTCTCAAAATCGGTATGTATCACACCCGCAGCTTGTGGCGCACTGGCACCACAAGGAATAGTCCAAGCACGTAATTCTTTGGGTCCTGCCGTGAAATAAGTTTGCAAACCCAATAAAGCATAACCGGCGCGGATCACTCGGTTTAAACCCGGCTCTTCTAAACCCGCACTCTCTAAAAACTCACTACGCTCTTCTTCATCTAATTGAACTATCTCAGCTTCTAACGCAGCGATCACAGGCACGACTTGCGCTGAAACAGAAGCCGCATGCTTTTCCAGCGCCAGTAAATGCTGCGTAGAGACATCACTCGATTCAGCAATATTTGCTACATACATCAGCGGCTTGAGCGTGAGCATCTGATAGACTTGCAACATATCTTGCTCATCTTCCGATAAATCCAAACCACGCAACAACAGACCCTGATCAAGATGCGCTACCACACGCTCCCAAATCGCAATTGCCTGCTGGGCTGCTTTACCTTGGCTTTTTGCATCACGCTTTGCCTTTGTCAGCGCACGCTCTGCCACCTCTAAGTCAGCCAAAACCAACTCCGTCTCGATCACAGCAACATCTGCCAGTGGATCAATACGCCCACTCACATGCGTGACATCTGGATCCTCAAAACAACGCACCACATGAATGATGGCCTGCGTTTCACGAATATGCGCTAAGAACTTGTTACCCAAGCCCTCACCTTTAGATGCACCAGCAACCAAGCCAGCAATATCAACCATTTGCACCACAGCCGGCACAGTACGTGCAGGCGATACAATGTCTGCAAGGGCCTTTAAGCGCTGGTCTGGCACCATCACCGTACCTACATTCGGCTCAATCGTGCAGAACGGATAATTCTCAGCCGGAATGTCTGCAGCAGTGAGCGCGTTAAACAACGTTGACTTGCCAACGTTTGGTAGCCCGACAAAACCACATTTAAAACCCATACAACCTCCGAGAAAAAGTGAATACCATGTATTATTTCGAATGCAATTGCTTTTGTACCGCTGACCAGTCACCAGATACCAGTGACGATACCTGATGCACCACATCATCTATTGCACGCAGAATCGCATCCTGATCGGTTTTAGAAGGAGAGCGTAAGACATAATCACTCACCTCACGCGCTTCACCTGGATGGCCGATACCTATTCTGATTCGATAAAATTTATCACTGGATAGCGCTGACATAATATCACGCAAACCATTATGCCCACCATGACCACCTGCCTGCTTTAATCGCACCTCACCAGGCAGAAAGTCCAACTCGTCATGTACGACACATATTTCTTCAGGTGCAATCTTATAAAATTTTGCCACAGCAGACACGGACAACCCACTGTGATTCATGTATGTTGTTGGACACATCAATCGAACTTGCTGCTGCCCCAGCTGACAGTCGCCCAACCTGGCTTGTAACTTACTTTGCTCTCGTAAGCTGCCTCCAAAGCGATCCAAACAAGCCTGAATCAACCATACACCGGCGTTATGGCGAGTGTTTTCGTAGCGCTGACCCGGATTACCTAATCCGACCATTAGTTTAATCATGAAAAGACACCCTCACATCAATAGATAAGCAGCAGAAATTGACAAGTGCAACCATGGCACAAAGAGAGAACCTATCGCTATCTAAAGAATGCCAAACTGAGCAGCTATTATTTATCGGCTGCTTCTGCTTCCTCAGCGTCTTCTGCAAAACCTTTTTTAGCCTGTGCTTCAGATGACTGAGCAGCTGCTGTATGAATATTGTAAATAGCTTGGTTATGCTCATCGTCAAGTAATGTTGCCAATGATACGCCGTTCGGTAAAGCAATATCAGATAAGTGCAATGTTTGACCCACTTCAACAGCAGACACATCGATGTCAATATGATCCACTAAATCTGCAGGCAGGCAAGATACCTCTACCTCTGTCAAAATCTTAGAAGCAATACCGCCAGCCTTGATACCAACTGCAGCTTCTTCGTTGGTGTAGTGCAATGGCACTTTAACAGTAATTTTGGCAGTTCGATCGACCCTCTGAAAGTCAATATGCATCAACAATGGCTTATACGGATGCGCCAAGGCATCTTTCACGATAACCGGCTCTACTTGGCCATCAATGTCCAAGTCAATAATCTGCGAAAAAGAAGACTCATGCTGAAAAATACGCAATACATCATTCAAGGCAAGCTTGATTGGCTGTGGCTCATTTTTTCCACCATAAACCACTGCAGGTACCATTGAATCTAAACGTCGTAAGCGTCTTACATCAGCTTTACCCAATTCTACTCGGTTATGGGCAGATAGTGTAATTTGATTGTTCATTGTGTTTCCTCATTTACCGATCATGTTAGTGAAAAACATGACTGTCTAAAGTTGTGCCAAAGCAATAAATTCGCACCAGAGGCCAATTCTAACCACATTTCACACAAAATACCAATGCTTTTTTGATAAAAAATTGAGTTTCTTAAGCTTCTGCTGCATCTTGGAACAATGAACTGACAGATTCACTGGTATAAATGCGTCTAACTGTCTCTGCCAACAGACCACCAATGGATATCTGTCTTATTTTTGGGCACTCCCTGGCGGGCTCACTCAGCGGTATCGTATCACTGACAATCAGCTCATCTAAAACAGAATCTGTTACTCTCTGCACCGCCTTACCTGATAATACTGGATGCACACAATAAGCCAATACAGAGCTAGCCCCTTGCGCCTTTAGCGCTTCTGCAGCCAAACACAAAGTGCCTGCAGTGTCTACAATATCATCAACAATGACGCAATTTCGGCCACGCACATCACCGATGACATTCATCACTTCAGCCTCATTGGGCTGGGGCCGACGTTTGTCAATGATCGCCAAGTCACTGTCATCCAAACGCTTAGCAATGGCACGTGCTCGCACCACGCCACCCACATCTGGCGAAACAACCAATGGTTGCTCGACACGTGTTGGTAAATCATCTTGCGCAAACAAGGTCAAACTTGCGTAGACATTATCCACAGGCACAGAGAAAAAACCCTGAATTTGATCGGCATGTAAATCGACGGTAATGACACGGTTAATACCAGCGTCTTCTAAAGTTCTAGCAACGACTTTGGCGGAAATAGGCACGCGTGCTGAACGAACACGGCGGTCTTGACGGGCATATCCGAAATATGGCACAACCGCAGTGATACTCGCAGCCGAAGAACGCCGACAGGCGTCAACCATCAAAAGCAATTCCATTAAATTATCGTTCACTGGATAACAGGTAGGTTGCACGATAAAAACATGTCTTCCACGCACGTTTTGCACAATTTCAATACGGACTTCTCCGTCACTGAAACGATCAACAAGCAGTGGCTCACAGTCCACCCCTAAGTGCCTGGCAACTGCTTTCGCAAGAGCAGGGTTTGCTCCACCATGCATAACGGCCATTGAGCCAAAAGGATTAGTCAAACTATCCACCTTGAAGAGACTGACAACAATAAAATTGGCTGGGGTGCCAGGATTCGAACCTGGGAATGCGGAGATCAAAACCCCGTGCCTTACCACTTGGCGACACCCCAACCTGCTCCAGCATTGCTGAATTTGCTTATTCTAGCCAGCTTTCAAACAGGTGTCAAACATCAATTACAAGGAAAATAGTTAGGTTAAATATTGGCCAAATAGTGGTCGCACCAGGATTTTTTAACGCATGTCGTGTACATTATAATAAAGTGTGCTTCTGACAGCGTGACTGACGGAGTAAACAGCCTCAACTGAGCGCACAGCGAATATTAAGGAGCCCAAATGATCATCAAAAAACTGTCTCTCGCTCTCACCACGAGTCTCATTGCCTGTATCGCACTGCTCTCTGGCTGCCAACGCCCAGCACAAACAGCAGCTGAGATGCGTGTGCCACAGGCAGTTCTCAATGACTGGTCAGACTATTTCACTAGCCTTGGTATCAACATGCAACAATATGGTTGGTCCTTACGACTGATTATTCCAGCTGATCGACTGTTCCACCCAGGAAACAACAAACTCACATCTGATGCACCAGAAATACTGAATAAAGTCAGTAACATACTAGCAACATACACAAGCAATACAGACAATGCGAGCCCAATACGCATCATAGGTTATACGGACAACATTCCAAGCAGAAGTCAAAGCAAGCACCTTGCGCATCAACAAGCACAAGTGGTAGCCAGCTTTTTGTGGCATCATGGCATCAGCACCAAACATCTTCGGGTATTTAACCCAGGACGCGTCCGACCAACCTCAAATCCACATAGTATGTTCGGAAAATATAAGAACCGCCGCATAGAAATTATTGTAAATTGAGGCTTCAACGCGGCTTACTGATTACAAGCATACAGTTAATATTATTTTTTCGGTCTTTTTTAACACAACCTTAAGAAAGATTGTTTATTCTCCTAAGAATATCTTGCACAGCAGCTATTTTTCGGAGAACACAGCATGGCTAAGTATCAGTACAAAACGATAGAAATATATCAAAAAAACACATCGCTCATAGTCACACCAAGCAAACTTTTTTTAGAAGAGGAACTGGCAAGCTGGGTAGCCTTTGGTCAGTCTCAAAAAGACCGACTAGAAGCCACAATCTCTGCCTTGGGTTTAGAGCGCGCTGCGGCCTCAGCTGAAACCACAGAACTCACTGAACAACTCAGATCAGTCGTTGAGGCGCTTGGCACAATCACTGACGAAGACAACTGCCAAACCTTCATAAAAGCGCATGAGCACAACCCCATTGTAACAGCAATGCAAACATGCATGTCTAATAAACTTATCTCAAGCACGATTCTGAACAGCCATCGGCAAGTGCATGATAAAGATGCTGACCTTATTTATACAAAAAGCACTGCACTATACGTTATTGAGCTGATACACTTCACAATGGTCAATCAAGGTTGCAATATACATTACATCCTTCCTCCACAGCATCACGCAAGCAAGCAAGTCGCCCAAGGATTTTGTGTCGTCAACCTTGAACCACTACATCGAGCGCTTGAGATAACTGGTGCCAGAAACCACAGTGTGTTTTCTATCGATCTCGACATCAATGCTGAACAAGCTAATTTTGCAGACTACAATGATGGCGCTCAGCTATTTGATCTCTGTGGCTGTCACCCGAAAAAAGCAATCTACCCCCTCCAAGAAGGACGTGCTCAAGATTACACATTTCTCGAGCCAAAATCAGATAACATCGAAAGATGCTTTGTTACCACATCCACTCATCTTAAGAATAAAGACCGTAAAAAAACTATCAGTCACATTACGAGAAGAATCGATACCTTTCTGGATAAAATCAGTAAGGGAGACAAACTGATTCTTAATCTAGGGCTCGATTCAGTACACAACAGTGTTACTCACAGTACGTGGGGATTCATATTCACAAAAGCAGAAATCACCAGTATCGTGCATCACATACAAGATATCTGCAAAACCAAACAAGTCCGCTTGATCCTGTCTTTTGAGGGTGGATACGATGATACAGTCAATAAAGCCATTATGCCTCTTGTCTTAGACCGCACTCGAGCAAGGCAGCCATTACTGGCATTCTCTGAATTGAAATCAGAGCAATACCACACACCACAAGCGAAACCTAAAAAGCAGAGAAAAAACCGCAACACAAAACCTTCACGCCGCCGCACCGATCAAAGACAATCTCGAATCATTGAAAAAATTCTCCTGCAAGAACTTAAGACGCAACAGGAAAACCGTCGGTGGTTCGCAAGCTTAGCATTCGAAAACGGGAACAATGGTGCCATACATATATCGCATGCCACCACCCGAGACCCAAGAGATATTGCGATCAAATTACAAGAAATGTATGTGTCTAACTTTGAACAGTGGCTGCTCATTGCATCGCGCTCATACGAAACAGCAAAGACACCAACAGTAACCGCTTTGAATCCAGCAGAACGTCATAGACAATATACCAAACAACCAGGATATATAGTCAACCAACTAACTTATATTACAACACTATCCAGACACATTGCGTCATCAAAAACCTCAGAAAATTTATCGGCTTCCTACAATCAAAACATTGCACAAGCCACTGATTTACTTGAGAAATTCATCCGGCTCAACGCTTATCTTTCAATAACAGCAGAGCAAATTATCCATCGATCTTGGTGGGCACTATTCCATGAAAGACACCTTGCAAATCTCACTGCGATCAGAAGCCATGATAGCCGCAATCTCAATGCACATAACATACCAGCAGAATTGGGCACATACTGGAACGAAGCCAACCAACAAAGAGTATCTGCTGCATTTCTAGAGAAAACAAGCTCTCTCACGGAAGAAAAACCACCATTGCGACTTGATACAAAGCAGGGAGAAGGAAATAACCAACATAAAAAATCGCCATGCACTGTAGCAACCAGTATAACCCCAAAAGCAGCGACACCAAAACGACCAAAACCTCAAAAAAGAAAAATACCACATAAAGTAAGGCAAGAAAAAAAACCCAGACTGCCTCACCAAGCCTTCGAAATCAGTAAGGTGTCTTCTTACAAAGTACTCATAGCGGGTAAGAATGTTAGAACAGTACTCAGCACATGGTACGAAACTGATTTTGAAAGATGGCTTACCACAGCGAATAAGGCATTAACCTGTTTACAAGAAACCGAGAAGCAACAGGTTAAGCCTTCAGCACATTCATTGTATGCTGACATTATCACCTATATCGATCTGCTCACACAAAAACTGGCCAGCAACATAAGCTCTGACACACCTGTGCTCACTACAAAGCAGATCGAGATATGTAGAACATCGCTAATCGGTTTCATTCAATATTATTGCCGATGGCAACATGAACTGCATACTTTCCCCACGCTTGATGATGCTTCACAATTTGATGCGAACAACATAGATAAATTACTGGCTCGCTATGCCTGGATCAGCACTCATGAAAAAGCTAATGCACACTTAAAAATTTGCTGGTACAAACGACCTCCGAACACTGCTGCAATTTTTAACGCGCAGTACTGGCAATCTCATGACAAAAGCGCCATGCAAGCATGGCAAAAAATTATGCGGGAAAAAGCCATAACACCTGATAACACCCTGACTGCTCCAGACAAGCCCCCAGCCAACTCTGATCAATCAGCATCACCTGCACTTTCATTCTTTGCAGAGGTGTGTCAGACACAATCAAAGGTATCTTCGCAATCACCTTCGACCACAGAGCATCGTACAACCACAAAGCATCGTGAACCACTACACCAACTGTCACCCCCTAGCATTCCTACTTTAGTCTTAACAAGACCAGCACTTAGTAACAATGGGCCTTTCATTACAAAGGAGGATGTTTATACACCATTTACTTGCACTGGTGCGAGGAATTCATCTAGATCAGTGTCTTTCGAGACATCACAAGCTTCAGCGACGCCCATAGGATCAAGTAAACCACCTACGACAGACTGGTACTCTGCTGATGAAGTCACAGAGTGGTTTGAAGCCACTAGATCCCGACTATATGGGGGCCACCCTTTTTCTTAGGAAGCACGACCGAAAACATGCTGTGGATTTGCCCATGCGTCATCCCAGCCCATATGCATAATATTGGCATGCTGCTTCGCACGTTCTGTTTTAGCCAATGGGCGACTGAAATAGATAATATCACTATGCCCTTTCGCAAATGCCCTTAAGTTTCGACGTGGTGATAAATAAATGTTGGCATTGCCAGTCGCATCCGCAAAAGCAGTGGCTGCCTGTAAATACTGGCCATAAAGGGTTGCATGACCAGCCAATCGACAAGCTAATCGACCCACTCTACCAGAGACGTATACCGATGATTGATCATCGGCATTCACATTCACAGTGCTGCCACGCACCCAGTCTAAACGCACTTGGCTATGCTGAGTTGCTGTGATTGCTGATACTGACAATGTGCCTTGCACATCAATTTCAGACAAATCTGCTGCTGTGACAGCAAGGTCATTGCCGACTATCTTTCTACCAATCACTTGCGCCCGACCCGATGCTGATAATGCCACCAAAGGTTTCGGCAGGGTCACGAACACTTTACTGGGTGTGCCTGCTGGCTGTTGCATTGAGGTTATTTCTAATACACGCCCATGTACGCGAGTTGTCACCCACTTTTTATCAGATGAGGACAGATGTATGCGACCATTTCGCAAATGCTTGTACTTTAAAAAAACAACCACAGGGCCACTGGCAGAAACACTATTCACACTCACCAAGCGCGTAGTACGTGCATCTACACCACCCGCATAAGTCGAACATACCGCTGCGGTCAATGAAACAGCTGCCACCCAAGTCAAACATGTGCGCATATGCACCTCCAAAACGATGATATATCACTAATGATACATGATGATGACGCACTGATCCAAACACAAATGTCCGCATCCGCTATCACGCACAACACTCAGCGTGATACGCCATGCGCATAAATACTCGCCAAACACGGCAAGAACTGCTGCATGGCCTGCCCACGATGGCTAAGCGTATTTTTCCTCTCACTCAACATTTCAGCAGCACCACAACCTTCTTTAGGATCAAAAAAAACAGGGTCGTAGCCAAAACCAGCATCTCCTTTTGGCGAGTCACTGATAAAGCCATGCCAAAAACCCTGCGCAATGATTGGGCATGGGTCATCTTCTGAATGCACATACACCAACGCACAGCAGAAATAAGCCTGTCTTTGCTCACCTTCTAACGTACGCATGTTATCAAGTAACAACGCGTTACATTGTGCCGTTGTAGCGTCTATACCAGCATAACGCGCACTTTTTACCCCAGGCGCACCACCTAAGCTGGGCACAACCAATCCAGAATCATCTGCTATGGCCGGCAAGCCACTGACACTAGCAGCATGTTTTGCCTTAATGAGCGCATTTTCAACAAATGTCGATGCTGGCTCTGCAGGCGATTCATCTGTGAACTCACTGCGTAGTCGGATTGACAGAGGCAAATCCACACAATAGGCCAAAATTTCTACACGCTTGCCAGCATTGCCTGTTGCCAATACACATTCTTGCATACTTAAAACACTCCTTGCCATGTCTTATCCTCCTCATTACATTCAGCATGCGCATGTGTCTCTACTTGCTGCCAAGCACGCAATAACTGACGACAACTGCCTATCGGTAGCGCGGATATTTGTAACGTCCAACGCTGCTTATCGGGTGAATATGACAGCAGCTGATATTGCCCTCCCCATGGTGTGGCTCGCTGCGTAACAGGCACGCCCATATAATCAAATAACTGCTGCATGGTTAAATCAGCCGCGTCCGCATCACGGTGTGACAATAACCAACTGTCTTTTGCCTGCAACAATGCCTTCAGCTGACGCAACACCTGCCGCTGCTGATTGTGCTCTACTACAACATGGTAAAGACGCAACCCACCCACAATAATCACTGAGATAATACTGATAGACAGCAATACTTCCAGCAAACTAATACCTCTTTGTCGAATCATGATGTTCCTCCATCTTGTGCCAGCAAGTATGATAACGGTTTTGCTGTCTCTAGCAAAGCTGGGGCTGCAGCGACCCAAACAGGGTGTGCATTGACACAGGGATACAACATAAATGCTGTACCTTCTTTTTCAAGCCATGTTTCTTGCATCTGCATACCCAGCTCTTCAAGTGTTTCCAAACAGTCTACCGAAAAAGATGGCGCCATCACTGCCAAGCGACGGTGACCAGCAGCATACAAATCATCGAGCACGGATACACTATCTGGGCCAATCCAAGGCAACTTACCTAATCGCGACTGAAATCCAACGCTGTATTGCGCTTCAGATAATTGTAACGCCGCTGCCAACGCACGTGAGGTTGCAAAACACTGCGCACGATAACATTGCGCATTGCTGGCCTGTATCAAAGGACAAGCTTGACTTTGCCTATCACAACTGGCCTCACAACAGACAGGCGCAGCAAGCTGCCGCTCCGGTAAACCATGATAACTCATCAACAAAACATCTGGCTGATATGTTGAATGTTGCTCTTCTATTGCGGCCACACAAGCTCGAATAAAGGCAGGGTGATCGTAATGCTCCGGCACTGCCTGTATACGCTCCAAAGGAATGTGTAATTCCTTGGCAACTTCTGCCACTCGGCGCAAAGTGGATAAGCTGGTTGCACGCGCATACTGTGGATACAGCGCAAACACAACCATATTGTCACAACCAGCTACTTGTAATGCCTGTAATCCTTGTTTGATATTGGGTTGACCATAGCGCATTGCCAATACAACCATGTCCTGATCACCTTGCTGTTCTGCAAGCAAATTTGCATACGCTTGACTGAACACCAACAATGGAGAACCGGCTTCTGTCCACACCTCACGATAAGCATGTGCTGACTTGCTAGAGCGGAATGGCAAAATAATCAGACGCAACAACAAATATCGAATCAGTGCTGGCGCGTCAATCACCAATGGATCGCTCAAAAACTCCTTTAAATACGCACGCACCGCCTTTGTCGTTGGTGCATCTGGCGTGCCTAAATTCATCACTAGAATACCTCTTTTAGTCACTGACCTTCTCCCCCTTAAATCCAGCAGTAAATCGATCTCGTCCAGCCAGATCTTTGTGCGTCATCACAGCTTGTAGTGATGCATTGCAAAATAACTCTCGCACAGCCAATCCTTGTTGGTAACCATGCTCAATAAGACAACAACCACCAGGCTCTAAATGCTCATCGATAGACGACAGAATACAGACGATATCAGCAAGCCCCTCTTCACCCGAAACCAAAGCGGAGGATGGCTCTGCCGTTAACTCAGCTAACGCCGGGTCATCTGCTGCAATATAGGGTGGATTACTGATAACAATATCAAATCGCTTGTCCGCCAGTGGTTCCCACCAACTGCCGACATAAGCTTGAACTGGCACCGCATGCTGCTCAGCATTGTGAGCGGCCACAGCCAAGGCCGCAGCAGATTGATCACTCATACTGACTTGCCAAGACGGTCTTGCCACTGCGATACTCACGGCAATTGCACCGGAGCCCGTACCCAAATCAATGACTGATCGTGGCTGCGACACAGAATATTGCTGCAATAACCAGTCAACCATACATTCGGTATCAGCACGTGGAATCAGCGTGTCTGGTGTCACCGACAATGGCAAACCCATGAACGCCGCACTACGCAACACATAACTCAGTGGCGAATCAGAGGCAAAAGACACGAGTGCAGATTGAATAAGCTGCTCTTGTACAGTAGTGATGTCATCATCGGCATGTGCTAATAACCAAGCTCGTGACACACCCAAACAATGCGCTAAAAAGTAATCGCTTTCAAGCGCGATAATAGCCGAGTCACCTCCTGGGCGCATAGCACGACAAGCTTGCTGCCATTCTTTCACTGTTCGCACAGACACTAACTGACCTCATCCAAGGCAGCTAACTGTGCAGCCTCCAACTCTTGCGTCAGAGGATCAATCACCATGGACACCTCACCTTCCATCACACTGTCCAACTGATACAAGGTTAAATTAATACGATGATCCGTCACACGCCCTTGTGGGAAATTGTAAGTCCGGATACGATCAGAGCGATCACCGCTACCAACCAAATCTTTACGCAATGCAGCTTGCTCCGCCTGCTGCTCTTGTTGCTGCTGATCTAAAATTCTTGACTGTAGCATGGATAATGCGCGTGCTTTATTTTTATGTTGTGAACGCTCATCTTGACATTCAACAACCACACCTGTTGGAATGTGTGTAATACGAATCGCAGAATCCGTTTTATTCACGTGCTGTCCACCAGCACCCGATGCGCGAAATGTATCAATACGCAAATCAGAAGGGTTGATATCAACGGAATCAATCGCCTCTACTGCTGCAATGACGGCGACCGTACAGGCTGATGTGTGTACGCGCCCTTGTGATTCCGTCTGTGGAACACGCTGCACGCGATGCGCACCTGATTCAAATTTCAGTTTAGAATAAACACCCTGCCCTGTTACTAGTAACGTCACTGTTTTATAGCCACCCTGCTCACCCTCACTACAGGACATTAATTGATAGCGCCAGCCCATCTTTTCAGCGTAACGCGTATACATACGAAATAAATCACCCGCAAACAAAGCTGCTTCTTGTCCACCTGTCCCAGCTCTGACTTCTAAGTAGACATCTGCCTGATCGCGCGGATCTTTAGGAATCAATAAGCGCATCAGCTGATCTGACAAGTCATTTAGTGTCGCTTCGCTGCTGGCTATTTCATCTTTAGCAAGTGCCTGCATTTCAGCGTCATCTTCCTCTAGCAAACACTTCGCATCAACCAGAGCTTGCTGTGCAGCTTGATAGGCTTGCCATGACTGTGCAATGGGCTCTAACTCAGCATACTCCTGACTCAGCTGGCGGTAACGTGACTGATCATTAATCACTGTTGCATCACTCAGCAATCCACCTAGCTCCGCGTAACGGTGCGCCAATACCAGCAACTTATCCTGCATCGATTGTTTGATCATGTCATATTATCCTTATATTTCAGTGCGCTCAGGAGCAACCACAAATAACTGCTCAAGCTGCTTGATGGTAGCTTGTTGATCTGCTTTCAACGCTTGTCGCAACTTCACTGTCGGCGCATGCAGTAACTTATTTGTTAACTCATGTGCCAACTGCTTAATCACTGCCTCTGCAGGTTTACCAGCACGCAAACGAAATAGCGCATCTTGTAATGCCTGATCACGCAACTCAGCAGCATCTTGTCGACAACGCGATACTGCCGCACTGGCTACACGTATGCGCTGTGTTTCCCAAAATGACTGTGCCGCCTCTTCTATTAACGCTTCTGCTTGGTGAGAAGCATGTAACCTTGCTGAGCGATTATCATTCACCATTTTTTGCAACATATCAAGATCATATAAATAAACGTCTGGACAAGAATCACAAGCAGGTGCAAAATCACGTGGCATGGCTAAGTCTGTCATTAATAATGGCGCATGTGCGCGCTCAGAAAAAGCAGATATAATTGCCTGCTCATCCACAACTGGCCGCATGGCAGCACTGGCACCAATTACCCAATCAACACGCGTCAAATGCTCTGGCATCGTTGCCCATGCAGCCGCTTGCACACCGTATTGCTGAGCACATAAAACAGCTTTTGACAAGTCTCGCGCCACCACTGTAATGTCAGTAACACCTGCTTTACACAGCTGTTCAAGCATCATCTGTGCCATATCACCACAAGCAATCACCAAAACACGTACCTTGGCTATGGGCGTGAAAAAACGCTTTGCTAAACCAATCACTGCCTGTGCCAGTGAAACATTTTTCTCGCCAATGACGGTGTTACTGCGAATATGTTTTGCGCTGTGAAATACAGCTGGCATGAGGCTGCATAACATCGGGCCAACGACACCGCTTTCACTGGCAGTAGCATACGCTTGCTTGAGCTGACCAAGAATTTGTGTTTCTCCAATAACAGCCGATAACATCCCGCTCGCTAAACGCATTAAATGTGTTACTGCAGCAAGACCATGATGCGCATAACCAGGCCATTGCTCAATCGATACAGCTTGTCCACAGTACTCACAAAACCACTGCTGAACAGCCAGCTGATTGTCTGTCACAACAATACATTCCGAGCGATTACAGGTAGATAGCAACAAGCACTCTTGCACGCAAGGCAGAGCGCGTAAACACAACATCAACCTTGGCAGCTGTGCAATTGGCAAAACCCAGCGCTCACGCGCCGATAATGACAACTCTTGGTGACTGATACCGAAAACCCATAATTTCATACAATTTATGATCCGTATTTGTGCTTTTTTACTGCAGAAAAGCAGTGATTTATAGGTATCATAGCATGCTTCTTGCTGAGAGCAAACTGAACATTACAAATGACACGGGTGGTTAAAAATAAATCCACAAAACACACAAAAATCACTATTTAATCTATATTTGTTACTAAGCTTATCAACACAGGCACAAACTATGTCCACCATTCATATCTCTATCATTCAGATGGCTGTTAACAGCGGAGATGTTGAGAAAAATATCGTCAAAACAGAGCGTTACGTGCAAGCTGCAGCCAAAGGTGGCTCAGACCTCATTGTCTTCCCTGAAATGTGGACGACTGGCTTCAACTTTCAGCTGAACAAAAAAATTGCAGGCTCACAACAAACAACACTTGACGCCCTTTGTAAAATGGCAAAACAGTACAATATTTGGCTAACAGGCTCTATTTTATTTCATGATGGTCAAAATCAACCTACCAATAGCGCATTTCTAATCAATGATGCTGGAGAGGTGGCGGCACGCTATGACAAAATTCATCTTTTCAGTGGCGTGGGGGAAAACAAACATGTCATCGCTGGCGATGCACCAACCTGCGCTGAAACACCCTGGGGTAAAGTGGGCCTGAGTATTTGCTATGATATTCGCTACCCTGAGCTATTCCGACACTACGCACTACAAGGTGCAACACTGATTCTTGTGCCTACCGGCTTCCCACATCCACGTCAGATGCACCGAGATGTGCTACTGCGTGCACGCGCCATCGAAAATCAATTGTTTATCGTTTCCCCCAACCAGGTCGGACAAGAAATCAAACCCGATGGCCGCGTTGTGGATTACTGTGGCCACTCAGCCGCTTACGATCCTTGGGGAAACTTGTTGATTCAAGGTGGACAGGTGGAAGAGATGCACCTGACGACACGCATTGACATGACTGAAGCGCATGATATACGCAAAAAAATGCGCGTACTGGATGATTGCCGACGTCATCTATTTTATCCAGAAAAACCATGATCAAAGCAAGCCGTGCTGGTTTATACTGCGCATTAATCAGTTGCTTATTCTGTCAAACTGCTTCAGCAATACAACTACCCAACAACGCGCAACGGGTCTTAAAGCGCTGGGCGACTTACTGTACAAACTGGCAAAAGCTAACTCAGTCTACACACAAGCAAGCTTGTCGTGATTACCAGTATCACACGCCTAGCTCAACCGAGGATGCAAAAAAATTCATAGTGCAACACTTTCATTTATCACCTGCTGTTCTAAATGTATTACGCACTGCTTATTACTCACCGACGATTGCTGCCAGCCTACAACCAACAGCACGCATGCATACACCGCTACTTGCATTAACCAAAGCGACACACTGTAGTCGTCAGCAGATTAATGAACATGCCTGCTCCTCCAAATTCAAGGTGCTTGCTTGGACAACACGTATCGATCGTTTTTTTCTACAAATTCAGGGCAGTGGATGCTTACGCTTTGCAAATAATACGATCCGCTGCTTATCATATGGTGGGCGCAATGGCTTACCTTACACGGCGATTGGCCGCTGGTTCATTAAAAATAAACTCATGCCGAAAAAACAAATCAGCATGCAATCACTGAAACAATACCTCAGGCAACATACAAAGCAAGCTGCTGATATCATGAACCTGAATGCTTCCTTTATTTTTTTTCGCTGGCAAGTGCACAACAATAGTATCGGCGCTTATGGCCACGCACTCACGCCACGCATCAGCATCGCAACAGATAAGACTGCTTATCCAATGGGCTCACTGATACTGACCCAAGAAAAATACCCACAACTTATGCTGGCTGAAGATATTGGCAGTGCAATCAAAGGTAAAAAGCACATTGACTGGTTTCTAGGAAAAGGCAAAAAAAATGCCCTGCAAGCAGGGCATGAACGGTCGCGTGTGACACTATACCGCCTCATTGATAACCATCATGTAGCATGAGTGATTCGCATTCTTAAACACAATCAATCACTAGGCAGTTGGTATCTCAATCACTGACGTAGGGTCAACATTTGCATCAATGGCAGCAGGAAGATTTAATGCGCGCCTAGCAGCTGGCTGATGCAGCCTATTAAAAAAGCCAACGCCTATACGACGTAAACGATGTATACGCGCTCTATTAGCACGTTGTGCTTGCAACTGGTCACTATGCCTTTCTACACAGCTATGTGACACAGCCTGAAAGTCAGGTGTACGCACCGCAGGAATATGCACTGGGTTAGCGCGTACTCGATGTCGGGGTGGTGTTTGTAGGTTTGCGAGCGCCTGTTGATTGGCATCCGTTCTTTTTCGTTTCTGTGGCATTGTTTTCTCCAATTGCTACTCTATATTTACTCATCATCAATGATATTTGCACCGTCAAAATGGTCATTTAAATTGCTTACAAACCCTTTATGGAGCACTAAGACTACCTGTCATAAGAATTACTCTAGCGCATCTTTAGATTAATTAACAGTCTATTTTTATTAGCTAACGATTAAATAAACCAAAATTAAGACATTTCACCCTTCAAAGTATATCTGAAATACCAAGGGGGATATATCAGGCAAAAAAAAACCCTGCATGCAGGGTTTAAACTGAGTACTGAAGGCCTATTCAGCACAAGCAGCTTCAGCATGGCACCTTGGCTCAACTGGCTGCCTAGCTGCAAACAAAGCACCACGTGAAGGCATCAACATATTATACCGCCTTTCTGCACGCATCATGCGCTGCAAGTCACGGTAATGTCGAATATGTCTAAGAGGCAAAAGACGCATCATATTTCTTTTGGAAAATGCACGCAACATATAAAACATTTTCCAATCTACGCTCAACCCACCCCTGGCAACAACATACTGCGTATAAAGTTGAACCAAGCGAGATTCCTCAATATCCATATAAAAACTCAGGCCTTGACGCTGATTCGGGTCAAGTGCAGCAGCTCTCCGCTGGCGGACTGCATGTGCACGCGCTCTTCTTTGCTGCCAATTAATGTGAACTACCGGCCGGTTCAATATGAAATGGTTATCATCTCTAGGACGCTGATTCACAGGATTACCATCGTATTGAGCACACTCTCGTTTACGCTTACTCATCAAAATCTTCTCTCTATTCTATATCTATCAGCAATTGAATTGCGACAGAATAATTACTTACCCACTCTCCCTGATACCTACAAACCATTACTCAACAAAGAAGTCCTAGCCTGACCCCAACCATCCATACTCAAGGGAATAACTATATAGCATAGAAACAACAATGGGAAGCCCAATTTGGAACTTATTTGTACTTTAATTGACTTATTTATGCCGAAAAAGATTAAAGAAATATGATGCATCATGCTTGGTAAGCCCGTTTTGAATTGAATTGGCTGAGCATGATCATAGCACCCTCCAAACGCTCAATGATCAGTCACACTACACCTTCAATAAACAATATGGCTGAATATGTTTATCAGCACGGCTTTATACAAAAAAGGTCCTGCTAGCAGGACCTTCATCAGCATTATAATAATTTGATATTATGGTGTTGCAAAAGGGTTGTTGTGCACATTTTCTTGTGGATTATTTCTAGGCTGCTGAGCAGGAATCAGTGCTGCAGCACGCTGCTGTCTTTGCATTGCATTACGTTGCAATCTCGCTGCCACAAATTGTCCCCGGTTTGCTGGAAACAACGCGCGTCGTATAAATTGGCAGTTCTGTACATGAACAGGTAAGATATCTGGACGCCCAGGGGTGTTAACATCTCTATTGACATGGTTTTGTGGTGATCTCATTGTTCGCTCCTCATTGGGTATATTCATTGACTGTTATCATTCTTCACTGACATAAACACAAAAAACACCATCTTCATTATCGATATAAATAAGTCATTGCCTCTCATGTATACTGACCTCTTGTCACAATGGTATTATAAGGCATGTTGGGGCAGCATGAACACCACTTCTTCTCTAGAGAATGACCCTAAGGTATTGATGTTGGCTCTTTTCTTTTTTTTCAGATATTAAAAAACAATTAACCACTGATTTTCTTAAAAATATATTAAGGCATTCTACAATAAAACTGTTACTCTTCGCCAAACTGATCCATCATACAATCACCCGCCTGGCTTGAATGATGCTCACCTAAATCAGCATGCGTGCAAGCATGTCGCACTGCTGAAAATATACTATTGTGCTCTAGCACGCCGAACACGAATACCCGCCTCTGCCACATCATCAAAAATATCTGGCTTGGCAATAGACAAAGCAATATTCTGTGCTGCAGGAAATTTTGCAAATACTTCAGTGCAGATTGTATCGATCAACGTTTCAATCAGCTCATAATGCTGTTGCTCAATCACATGTAAAATCAGTTGACGTAACACTGCGTAGTCAATACCATGACTCAGCTCCTGACTACTGACTACTGCGTGAATTGCATCAATCTCGACATCAATATCAATGACCAATCGTTGCTGGTTATTTTTCTCAACCTCTAATAAGCCAATAGAGGCCAGTGGCCGAAAACCATGTAAATAGACTGTATCCACAACTGCTCCAAATTAATGAATCCGTATAGGATACTGCGCCCACTTAAAAAAGCAAGCGCATACCAGCATATGATTACTGACCCTGCTTTTCTTTGATCTCTTGAAATGTTTTGCAGTCTATGCATTTTGTTGCTGTTGGACGCGCCTCTAAACGACGAATGCCAATTTCAATCCCACAATCTTCACAGAAGCCATACTCTTTATTGACAATCTCGTCCAGCGATTTGTCAATTTTACGCAATAGTTTACGCTCACGATCACGTGTTCTCAGCTCCAAACTAAAGCCTTCTTCAACACTGGCTCGATCAACAGGGTCCGCATGATTTTCAACATCAGACTGCATGTGACCCACAGTTTGATCTACCTCAATCATCAGCGCTTGCTTCCAGCGCGTTAAGATATCTTCAAAATGTTTGAGCTGCGCATCGCACATATACTCTTCATCTGACGATATCTCGTACGGTTGTAGTACCGTTGGCGCCTCAGCACCAGGTTTACTATGCAGTTCTGACATATATGCCCTCCTTAGCACACCGGTATATACCGATGAATGTCTGATTCTGTTCTGTTGCATGAATGATACCTCCCTTGTTTCATTCAGGGCCTAAGTGTACCGACACCTAATACCCCAAAAAAGACATCATTCTTCATTTAAGCTGTGAGCTATCCCCCATTCATCTATTATCTAGAGAATTTTCAAACGCAGCGACATGTTCTGCGCAATTTTAAACCACAAATGGCAATATAATGTACTCATTGTATGCCATTAAGCAGAATGAGCTGCCATATTAAATACAGTATAGTCCATCAAAGACACGTTCTGCCGCCCCCTGCATCAAAATAGGCTGTCCAGGGCCTGTCCACTCGATTGCCAGTCGACCACCAGGTTGTTGCACCTGCACCCGCGCATCACAGCGCCCACTGGCTCGACCAATGACCATGGCAGCACAGGCACCGCTTCCGCAGGCAGGTGTTTGACCTGCACCACGCTCATATACCTGCAAACTCAGCTGTTGTGAACTGTGAAAGCACATAAAACCAACATTCACACCCTGAGGAAAGGCGGCATGCTGACTCAACATGGCACCAATGTCATCGACCAGACCCACATCCTCTTCATCCACCCACAGCACACAATGCGGGTTCCCAACAGACACAACATGACAAGCCACTTCATGGCCAGCGACACTGAGCTGATATGGCGCAGACTGCGAGCTGGGGGCAATAAATGGCAAGGACGCTGGCGTAAAATCAGGGCAACCCATGTCTACAGTTGCCAGCTGTCCGTCCCAACTGGCAGATATTGCACGATTCACAGTGGCGAATGTTACAGACGACCCGGCTACCAGGCCCTCTTCAACCGCATAACGTGCTGCACAACGTACGCCATTACCACATTGCTCCGCCTGAGAGCCATCGGCATTGTAAACGCGGAAAAAATAGTCACAACCTGCTTGCGTGCTTGGCTCAATAATCAGCAGTTGATCAAAACCAACACCCTGCCGGCGGTCAGCCATTTTCCTCACACACTCAACACTGATGGACTCAGCCTGTCGACTCTGATCAAGTAACACAAAATCGTTACCCAAGCCCTGCATTTTGGTGAATCGAATGCTCATGATAGCGCCTCCAGTCCCTGCACTCCCCAAGCGTTATCTTGGCTTTTATTTGTGTGCTGCATGCTGCCAACCTGGCCACATGCACATAATAACGATGCTAATACCATAATCACGACTAGGCGCATGCCTCACCTCCACTCACTGAACAGTCGAATAATCATGCAGAGCTTGCATGACACAAACAGTTTGTTATGCTAGCCATTTGTAGCATAAATGGAGAATAAGATGCAACAAAGCGGTCTGGAAACCTGTATTTTGAAAAACAGCGAGCAACCACAGCAATGCCTTATCTGGTGTCACGGCCTGGGTGCTGACATGCATGACTTTAAAGATCTCATACACGCGCTGGATATCACTGGTGGCTGCCAATTGATTCTGCCCAATGCCCCCATCAGACCCGTCAGCATTAATATGCAGATGCCGATGCGTGCCTGGTACGATATTATTTCTCTTGATCGAACAGGACCTGAAGATACCGCCGGTATTGAACAAGCGCACCAACAGCTATGTTCACTGATCGACCAAACCATAGCAGCTGGCTTTGACGCCTCCTGCATCACACTAGGCGGCTTTTCACAGGGTGGCGCCATGGCGCTGTATACAGGTATCCGATATCCAAAACCATTGGCGAACATTATCAGCATTGCTGGCTATTTACCTCTGCTGGCTGCTACTCCCTCAGCAGAAGCGCATACACCCACAATCACCATGCATCATGGGCACCATGATGATGTGGTTCAGTATCAATACGGTGAGCTATCAAAAGATACGCTACAAAAAAAAGGCTATCATGTTGATTGGCACAGCGAAGCGTGTCAGCACACTATGACAGCATCGCAGGTAACACAACTGAGGCAAGTTTTAATGAGTCAAGCCACTGACTGACACTGCATCTGCTTCGGTCGATTTTTTTGTGCCCTCTACCACAAGATGCCCTGCTAATGAGTGATATGAACAACCTGCTGTTAGATTGACGTAACGTGAAATCATAAACCCAACCATCCTAACCAAACCAGGATAACGCACAAAGAATGCCCTCAAGGCCCGTAACGTGTTATTATCTGAGGATGCATGTGCCACTTTTTTAAAGCCTGCACTGCTTGATCTCGTGACACCGTACTTATCACGGCTAGAACAGAACCGAAGAGCATAATATAATTTCCTCTGCAGATAAAAATAATTAAACTTGGAAATAGTTGCCATCAGTTCGGCAGTATGGTGGCGAGTGAGTATATACGCTTTTGTCTTTACATTTTCGCTATCTCGCTCAAAACGCTTCATTAGCCCATCGTGATATGAATTACCCTTTGTGAGAAACATTTCGAGCTGCCAAATAAGTGCAATCAACCTTGCAAACCACTCACGAGACTCTTTTCGCTCAGAAAACTCACTGACGCAGACACTGATACCGTGCATCACACACTTAAATTCATGCACAACATCGCCATCTTCAACTGATAGCGCCCTTTTACCAAAGGAGCTATCACCTTCAACAAAATTCACCAAATGCTCACTGATATCTGCGCTCTCATACAAACCGAAACGTGACACACTACTGCAACTCCGCATATGCCTAATGAAACCATTCACCGGACCACTTCCTGGCGAACGATAAATTAATTCCAGTATTTTGTCCTCTGGATGGCGACCCTTTTTCCTAAACTTTCTCTTCAAGAGGATAACATCAATGATTAAGCTAACTAAGGATGTCAAGATCTTATCGTACGGCACACTAGGATCTTTATTTGTCACAAGATTAAATAGCACACAGCCCTGGTTTTTCCCTCTTTTGACAATAGATGCCCCACGCAAAAAAAGCACCTCACTGATACGGCAGTTTTCTTGACTTAAAGCAATATAAAGCGGTGTGCCTGTTACAATATCGCCACCAACAGGCAAACCTTTCGACATTGTGTTCAATAAAATCTTATCATGCTGACAAAGATCAATAACGCATTGCAAGTGCCCATAACAAGCCGCATAATGTAGTGCTGTGTTAGAATTCGAGTCTCTTGCATTGGGTGAGGCACCACTGGCTATTAAATCATGCATGATATCACTCCTACCATGCTTTGCTGCATAATGCAGCGGCTTACAACCAGAACCATCAACTTTATTGACCATCCTCTTGAAGTATGACCCCAATAAACGACGCAGCTGCCAATAAGCATTGATACGCTGATTGTATTCTAAACAAAGAATCAAACAGGTGCGACCCCAGCGATCTTGCGCCATTTTGTTTGCACCATGACATATGAGAGTCTCAGCATTATCTAATTTATCTGCGCACACGGCCGCTAACAAGGGTGTTAGGCCTGTGCTGTCCTGACTATCGATCTGACCAGATCCAACCGGTAAATATGCCTTCAAAAGTGCCTGCAATCTCGCGTTGTCACAACACGCTGCAAGATGCCATTTTATTGCGTCTTCAAAGAAAATTTCTTCATCTTCAGCCAAGTCAATCATCATGGTTTTTTTAGCATCATAAGCAAGAGCAAGTGCTGTATTACCATCACCGTCTTTTACACCATCATAGATCGCTTGATTTTGATCTCGCCTGCGTTGCACCCAAAAATGCAACATTTTAGTGTGCTGCTCACTCCATGAATCCACTTGTGATAGATGATGAAGAGGCGTCCTCGAAAACCCATCAACTTCTCTTGCGGCAACATTAAAAAACCCTATGGTTGATACAAACCCCTCATACTGACCACGAATGATTGCTTGACACAACGGCGTTTCTCCCTCTTGATTGAGAAGGTACTCTGCTTTGTAGTGTGCCAACAACTCAATTACACCATGACATCCAAAAGCTGACGCGTAGTGCAGTGGTGTATTCCCACCAGCATCCACACCATTTTGATCAGCACCGTCTTGCAACAATATACTACATATCTCGTATAGTCTAGCATCTGAAAACAAGCTTGAATTTTGCAGAACAACAAGTAAGAGATAAGTCTTAAGTTGTGTGCTACTCTTTTGTAAAATTCCTGGCACATTTTTTTCTTGAGATAGACACAGTACACTATAATTTTCAAGAAGACGCATGAGTATTCTTTCGTGACCATCTTCCCATGACTTCAGCTGCAACAATGTGTCTAGCATTTTATTTATATATCTATCCATAACAGCACTGATTCTGCTAACACGGCTAAGGTACAGTTGATCCAAGAAAACCTTGAACTCATTATAGCATCCTTTATTTATCGCACATTGTAGCGCTGTATACCCATGTTTATCCTGTATATCACAATTGGCGTTGTTTTTTATTAATAATAGAATCGTCGCCTCACGTTTCTCAACCACTGCCCAGTGCAATGCTGTATTGCCATGTTTATCCTGTACATCTATATTAGCTCCGTGCGCGATTAGAAGTGAGGCGATACCATCAAGATTCCCATATACTGCCCAGTGTAGTGCCGTATTGCCATGCCTATCCTGTGCGTCTGGATTCGCCCCACAGTTTATGAGTATCTTGCATGCATCACTATTTTCATAACGTGTCGCAATCACCAATGCTGGGACCATATGCTCCCCAAAAGCTTGGCTTAAAAATGCAGGATTCGCTCTCAGAACATCCTCTAATAAACCATTGAGCGAATATCTCAATGCCATCTCAAACAAAGTACCCTGAAAATCATGAATCAACACCTCCGGATGAACACTGACGGTGCATGATGGAAATAATTGCTTGAAGCTTGCTAACGATCTCATCGAGGCAATCATTGTATCCTTATTGCTGAAACATACCGTCTCTTTTCCTACTGTTACAGATATTTGCATTTAAAGTAATCTCCCAATCTATCTTAATCTATCAATACTTAACATTCCTTACTTATACTGATGGCCCGCATAACTGCTCACCAGCAATCAACAATCCACTACAGACATCTAACCTTTAGCCACTATCAATAACACATTTTGGGGCACAAAGGCACCCCTCTGGCATCAAAATTGCTAAAATTTGTACCTTTCATACCACTATTTTCACTAACTGACTGATATCACACGTCTATCTGCTTCACTGAGCACTATCGTGTAGAAATATCATAATATTGCTATAGTAAATGACGCTACACACTGACCAAGATACGTGTGCGTATTAAATGTGAACAACCCTGCTTCATCGTCCGATACGCTGGTGGCGACCTTAACTCACAACATTGCTCATACGGATGTGCCTACTCATGCAGCAAACTGAATTCATGCAAATCAAATCCATACTCTGGCACTGGCTTGCTTTGTTTGATCCCACACAACGTGTTTACTATTTTTATCTACTTGGGTCTCTGTGCATGGCTTTTCTAGCATATCAGCTTCTCAAAATACGGTCTCGTCAAGATGCGAATTCACACCCTCCAAAAAGCTTCTGGTCATGGTTATTACGCAGCAGCGTTTGGAAGCACCCATCTGCGAAGCAAGACTATCTTTACTTTTTCCTTAACGCAGTTATTTATGGCAGCATCGCCTCACAACTACTACTCTCAAGCCATTTCCTTAACCATCTATTCATGCAATGTTACACGATTCTTTTTGGCCACTTACAGCATGCTGTATTCAGCCTATCCTGGCAGATAGCATTGATTTACACAATAGCCAGCTTAATGATGATTGACTTTGGCATTTTTCTTGCCCACTATTGCATGCATCGTATCCCCTTTTTGTGGCAGTTCCACAAAGTACATCACTCAGCTGAAGTACTGACACCCATTACATTGTATCGCATGCATCCTGTTGACCTATTTGTTACAACGAATATCGCAACGATTTTTCATGCAATCATACACTCACTGTTCCTCACCCTAATGCAACATCAACCAGTCACCTTCAAAATTTACTCACTGAATATCTTTACTTTTTTGTTTTATTGCCTGGGTTATAATCTGAGACATTCACATATGTGGGTGCAATATCCACGGTGACTAAGCCAGATTCTTATATCGCCAGCTCAACATCAAATCCATCACTCTTGTCACCCATCACATTTTAATAAAAACATGGGCCTGCTATTTGCTATTTGCTATTTGGGATAGATTGTTTCGGTCACTTTATATTCCAAAACAATATGAATGTTTACGATTCGGCCTTAATAAAAAGCACCCAAACCCTTATTCTAGCGTCAGCGCACTTTATACCAAGCCATTTCGTGATGCCACTCGCTTAATCTTAAAAAAGCGCCCCCGCAAATCATCAACCCATTAATTCAAGTCAATATTAATGTCAATGAAAGTATGAATGCTAGCCAAATAAATACGTGCACAATAAGATGTAACGTATTCGGCCGGATGTTATCACCACGTGCTGGTAGCATATGATGTGTATTCACGTAGGGTTGCATTTTCTGCTTCATTTCGGCAGACGAACCGAAAAAATACGGTTTCCACCACGCCAGCAGTGTGCCCACTGTCATGAGCAGATAAATCAGCACAACATCCACAGGCAATGAGACGCCCAGCCTACCAGCAGATAAGGTGAGCCGTAAAGCCCAAGTACAGGCACCAAGGTTAATCACAGTGGCGCATAGTGTTGCAAAAAAACTTTGCTGCTTACGTAAAGCAGTCACATCATTGAGCCGCCCAAGTGGTAACCAATCATGAATTGCCAATATCACCCATAAGGTGATTTGCCAAAGGATGAAAAAAAACCATAAACCCTCATCATGTCTCATACTGACCTCTGAATTGAGAAAGCTTAATCTTCTGCCTCATCACCATATGCCTCTAGCCACACACGTCGGTCTTTAGCTCGCTTTTTAGCCAGCAGCTTATCCATGACTTCGTGACTTTCTTCAGCGGATGGATTGGATAACTGTACTAAGCGGCGAGTATCTGGGTTCATGGTGGTTTCACGCAACTGCAAGGGGTTCATCTCACCCAAGCCTTTAAAGCGCTGAATGTTCGGCTTAGCACGCCTTTTTTCTGCGCTCAAGCGGTCTAAAACACCTTTTTTTTCAGACTCATCCAATGCATAAAAAACCTCTTTACCACAGTCAATACGAAACAGTGGTGGCATAGCCACGTAAATATGACCCGCTGCAACCAATGCAGGAAAGTGCCGCAAAAATAAGCCACACAGCAATGTCGCAATGTGATTACCATCGGAATCCGCATCCGCTAAAATACAAATTTTATGATAGCGCAAACCGGATAAGTCAGTAGCACCAGGATCTACACCGATGGCTACAGCAATATCATGTACTTCTTGTGACGCTAACACACGCTCGCTGGAGACTTCCCATGTGTTTAAGATCTTTCCTCGTAATGGCATCACCGCTTGAAAAACACGATCACGCGCTTGCTTGGCTGAACCACCCGCAGAATCTCCCTCTACCAAGAAAATTTCACATTGTGCCGCTTCTCGCTCGGAGCAATCAGTGAGTTTACCAGGCAAGGCTGGACCTGATGTGACTTTCTTACGCGTGACCTTACGACTCACTCGTAAACGCGTTTCTGCATTGGCAATAGCCATTGCTGCCAATGCTTTACCCATATTCACATGTTGATTTAACCACAAAC
>JBDOIU010000028.1:0-32541 GCA_047404195.1 Coxiellaceae bacterium | reverse complement strand
TATAATCCTTGAGTACGTAATTTGATGAGTACTGCGCATTCGCCTGCCCTGTCTGCATAATGCTGTAACCCATACCTGCACCCAGCTCTAGGCCTGCTAGATGTTGGCACTGATGCCATGTATGCTGTTTTTGAGTCAGCAGGCGCCAATTCAAACCTACCAATATCGCCATGCTCGCTGGATTACGGGCATCCAAACTCCCTACCGCTGAACCAGCAATGCGGTCTATCATCAGCTCTGCACTCAGGTTGGAATTGATGTCATATAACACCCCCAATTGCCATTCGGGATTAAAAGAAAATTGCTTACTCATTGCGCCATTCACGCTTAACTTTAACCACTGATGTGCCACACCCAGCTTGCCTTGCAGCGCAATATTCGGCGCCACATAGTAACGTAGGCCGAGTAGATAATCTACTACCTGTAGGGCATGTACTGGCCTGAAGACGCTGGGGTCGCCATCGTCGCGGTGATAGGAATCACCCAAATGCTGATAGCCAAGCTGCATACCCCATTGCCAATTGCTCGTCAATGACCACCAATAGCCAGCATGCACACCCCACTGCAGATTATTATAATCCTTGAGTACGTAATTTGATGAGTACTGCGCATTCTCCTGCCCTGTCTGCATAATGCTGTAACCCATGCCGGCACCCAGCTCCAAGCCATCCATGTGCCTAGCAGCTTGCGCAGTGTTAGCAGTTAGAGCCAACAATAAAACAGAGCTGGCGCACAAAGAATAAACAAACGGTGATCGGCGAGACATGGCACATCCTTGAGATAGTCAATCTACTCAACAGAATAGTATAATTCTACCGCCGGCACACTCAACAGCTCAACAGCTCAACAGCTCAACAGCTCAACAGCTCAACAGCTCAACAGCTCAACAGCTCAACAGCTCAACAGCTCGAAAATTATCGAATTATTTGTATATAAATTGACTTAAGATGCCTATTCATATTAATAGACAATCCAACGCACATATTTTCAAATCATTATGACAATACCCGCCAATTCAAGCCAAACATAATAGCCGTACTCACTGGGTTGCGTGCATCATTCAACCCTAAACCTGAACCAGCAATACGAGTTGTCACAAACTCTGCACTCAGTTTAGAATTAATGACGTATAAAATACCTAGCTGCCACTCTGGGTTAAAAGCAAAAACCTTGCTTTCTGTGCCATTGGTAAGTCCGAGATTTAACCACTGATGTGCTACACCCAGTTTGCCCTGTAGTGCGATATTCGGCGCTGCGTAGTAGCGTAGGCCCAGCAAATAATCTGCGACTTGTGCAGCACGCACTGGACGTCGCAGATTTGATTTTTCGGCATATGAATCCCCCAAATGCTGATAACCAAGCTGCATACCCCACTGCCAATTGTTGGCTAATGACCACCAATAACCGAGGTTAACACCCCACTGTAGATTCGCATAATCTTTGAGTATAATGTGAGGGTGCTCCTGCGAATTCTTTTGGCCGGTTTGCATGATACTGTACCCCATACCGGCACCCAACTCTAAACCTGCTTTGTGTTTATGCCGGTGCCATGCACGCTGCTTGTGTGTCAACACACGCCAATTCAAACCTGCTAAAATAGCCATACTTCCTGGGTTACGGGCATCCCAATGCCCTACGGCGGAACCAATAATGCGATCTATCGTGAGCTCTGCACTCAATTTAGGGTTGATGTCATATAAAACACCTAACTGCCATTCCAGATTGAAAGCAAAGTACTTACTTTGTATGTTGCTTAAACCTAATTTTAACCATTGATGTGCTACCCCCAACTGACCGTGTAGCGCGATATTCGGCGCCACATAGTAACGCAAGCCAAGTAGGTAATTGGCGACCTGTGCGGCATGCACTGGTCTGGCGTCAGCACCATCGCTATGATAAGCATCACCCAGGTGTTGATAGCCCAGCTGCATGCCCCACTGCCAATTCTGCGCTAATGACCACCAATAGCCTGCATGTAAACCCCATTGTAAACTATTGTAATCTTTCACAGTATGGTCACTCGAATCCTGCTCATTGATTTGTACCGTCTGCATAATACTGTAACCCACGCCCATACCCAGTTCAAAGCCTACCCAATGTGGGTGCTGGCACCAACTATGCTGCTTTTGCGCTAATAGATGCCAATTCAAGCCAGCAAGAATAGCCATGCTTGCCGGGTTACGAGCATCAACTCTCCCCACTGAAGTACCTGCTATACGATCTATGGTCAGCTCTGTACTCAATTTAGGGTTAATGTCATACAAAATACCTAATTGCCATTCGGGATTTAAAGCAAACACCTTGCTTTGATCATTGTTATTCCCCAGCCTTAACCACTGATGTGCCACACCCAGCTTGCCTTGTAGCGCAATATTCGGCGCTGCATAGTAACGCAGGCCCAGCAAGTAATCTGCTACCTGTGCGGCATGTACTGGCCTAAAAGTAGTAGTAGTGGTAGAAGTGTGCAAGTGGTAAGAATCACCTAAGTGCTGATAACCTAGTTGCATCCCCCACTGCCAATGACTCGTCAATGGCCACCAATAACCAGCATGTAAACCCCACGCGAAATTGTTGTAATCTCTTAAAACATAGGTCGTTGTATCTTGCGCGTTTTTTTGCCCAGTCTGCATAATGCTGTAACCCATACTGCCACCCAGCTCAAGGCCAGTCAGGTGCTGACACTGGTGCCATTTATGGTGGTCTTGAGTCCATATACGCCAATTTAATCCAGCCAATATGGCCATACTTGCCGGATTCCGTGCATCCTTATCACCTATTGCTGAACCAGTAATACGCTCTACCATCAACTCTGTCGTCACTTTAGAATTGATTTTATACAAAACACCTATTTGCCATTCGGGATTAAAGGCAAATTGTCTGCTGACTTCATCATTTCGAGCTAGCTTCAACCACTGATGTGCAACGCCCAGCTTACCTTGTAGCGCAATATTTGGCGCCACATAATAACGCAGTCCCAGTAAATAATCTGCTACCTGCGCAACATGTACTGGCCTAAGATCAGCATTGTTACGATGATAAGAGCCTCCTAAATTCTGATACCCTAACTGCATACCCCATTGCCAGTTGCTTGCCAATGACCACCAATAACCCGCGTGTAAACCCCATTGCATATTATTGTAATTTTTATAGAAGTCTTTTCGATTATGCTGTTCATTTTTCTGACCTGTCTGCATAATGCTATAACCCATACCCGCACCCAGCTCCAAGCCATCCATGTGCCTGGCAGCTTGCGCAGTGTTAGCAGTTAGAGCCAACAATAAAACAGAGCTGGCGCACAAAGAATAAACAAACGGTGATCGGCGAGACATGGCACATCCTTGAGATAGTCAATCTACTCAACAGAATAGTATAATTCTACCGCCGGCACACTCAACAGCTCAACAGCTCAACAGCTCGAAAATCATCGAATAACTTGCATATGAATTGACTTAAATTACCTATTCATCTGAACAGACAATCCAACACACATATTTTCAAATCATTATGACAACACGCGCCAGTTTAAGCCAAGCATAATGCCCATACTCGCTGGGTTTCGGGCATCAGCCACCCCAACTGCCGAACCAGCAATGCGGTCTATCATCAGCTCTGCGCTCAGTTTGGAATTGATGTCATATAACACGCCCAATTGCCATTCGGGATTAAAGGCAAAGTATTTACTCGGCACGTTATCCCTAGCTAATTTGAACCACTGATGCGCCACACCCAGCTTGCCTTGCAGCGCGATATTCGGCGCCGCATAGTAACGCAGCCCCAGCAAATAATCTGCCATCTGCAAGGCATTCACTGTGCGTGAGTTAACAATGTAAGCAAATGAGTCGCCCAAATGCAGATAGCCTAATTGCATGCCCCACTGCCAATTGTTCGCCAGTGACCACCAATAGCCAGCATGCATGCCCCACTGTAGATTGTTGTAATCCTTGTGTACATATAAATTACCCGCCTGCGAATTATACTGCCCCGTTTGCATGATGCTGTAACCCATACCTGCACCCAGCTCTAGGCCTGCAAGATGCTTGTGTTGATGCCATGTATGCTGCTTTTGAGCCGTTAGGCCCCAGTTCAGACCAGCCAGTATCGCCATACTCGCTGGGTTACGGGCATCATTTTCACCCACTGCAGAACCAGCAATGCGGTCTATCATGAACTCTGCACTCAGTTTAGAATTGATATCATATAATACACCCAACTGCCATTCAGGATTAAAGGCAAAGACTTTACTTCTGTGATCGTTCAGAGGGCCGTAACCGACAAAGGTATTACCTAACTTTACCCACTGATGCGCCACACCCAGCTTACCTTGCAGGGCAATATTCGGTGCTGCATAGTAGCGCAGGCCCAGTAGGTAATCTGCTACCTGTGCGGCATGCACAGGTGCAGCCTTATCATATGTATTATTGCGAATAATACTCTCATAAGTGTAGTTGGTATCACCCAAGTGCTGATAGCCAAGCTGCATACCCCATTGCCAATTACTCGCCAATGACCACCAATAGCCAGCATGCACACCCCACTGCAGATTGTTATAATCCTTGAGTACATAATCTGGCAGGGACTGCGCATTTACCTGCCCTGTCTGCATAATGCTGTAACCCATGCCTGCACCCAGCTCTAAACCCGCCAAGTGTGGATGCTGATGCCAACTGTGCTGCTTATGAGCCAGTAGGCGCCAATTCAAACCAGCCAATATAGCCATGCTTGCTGGATTGCGGGCATCCCAATGCCCTACGGCGGAACCAATAATGCGATCTATCGTGAGCTCTGCACTCAATTTAGGGTTGATGTCATATAAAACACCCAATTGCCACTCGGGATTAAAGGCGAATTGTTTGCTCTGTAAATGAGCCAAACCCAACTTCAACCACTGATGTGCCACACCCAACTTGCCTTGCAGCGCAATATTCGGCGCCGCATAGTAACGCAGGCCTAGTAGGTAATCTGCCACCTGTACGGCATGCACTGGTCTGGTGTAGGCGCTATCAAAGTGATACGAATCACCCAAATGTTGGTAACCCAATTGTATACCCCATTGCCAATTGCTCGCTAATGGCCACCAATAGCCAGCGTGTAAGCCCCACTGCAGGTTGTTGTAATCCTTGAGTACATAATCTGGGTACCGCTGTTCATGAAGCTGCCCCGTCTGCATAATGTTGTAACCCATGCCTGCACCCAGCTCTAGGCCAGCAAGGTGTTTGCGCTGGTGCCATGTATGCTGCTTTTGAGCCAGTAAACGCCAATTCAAACCAGCCAATATAGCCATGCTTGCTGGATTGCGGGCATCAATATCTCCCACCGCTGAACCAGCAATGCGATCTATCATCAGCTCCGCACTCAGCTTAGAATTGATGTCATATAAAACACCCAATTGCCACTCGGGATTAAAGGCGAATTGTTTGCTCTGTAAATGAGCGAAACCCAACTTCAACCACTGATGTGCCACACCCAACTTGCCTTGCAGCGCAATATTCGGCGCCGCATAGTAACGCAGGCCTAGTAGGTAATCTGCCACCTGTACGGCATGCACTGGTCTGGTGTAGGCGCTATCAAAGTGATACGAATCACCCAAATGTTGGTAACCCAATTGTATACCCCATTGCCAATTGCTCGCTAATGGCCACCAATAGCCAGCGTGTAAGCCCCACTGCAGGTTGTTGTAATCCTTGAGTACATAATCTGGGTGCTGCTGTTCATGAAGCTGCCCCGTCTGCATAATGTTGTAACCCATGCCTGCACCCAGCTCTAGGCCATCCATATGCCTGGCAGCTTGCGCAGTGTTAGCAGTTAGAGCCAACAATAAAACAGAGCTGGCGCACAAAGAATAAACAAACGGTGATCGGCGAGACATGGCACATCCTTGAGACAAGTAATCTATTCAATAGTATAGCAGAACTCTACCGCCGGCACACTCAAAAGCTCGACAGCTCAACAGCTCAACAGCTCAACAGCTCAACAGCTCAACAGCTCAACAGCTCGAAAATCATCGAATAACTTGCATATGAATTGACTTAAATTACCTATTCATCTGAACAGACAAGCCAACATACATATTTTCAAAACATTATGACAACACGCGCCAGTTTAAGCCAAGCATAATGCCCATACTCGCTGGGTTTCGGGCATCCTTTTCCCCTACTGCAGAACCAGTAATACGGTCTATCATCAGTTCTGCACTCAATTTAGAATTGATGTCGTATAACACGCCCAATTGCCATTCAGGATTAAAGGCAAAGACCTTGCTTTGATCACTGTTGCGCCCTAACGTCAACCACTGATGCGCCACACCCAACTTACCCTGCAATGATGCATGCCCCATTAGCAATGACGCACCAGCGACCAACAATAGCCAGCATGTAAACTCACTGCATATTGTTGTTCTAAGATGCATTTGTGTTGCTATGCAAGAAAGACTATGACAGCGAGGGAGGTGGTGATTGGTCGACAGTTTGGTCTTGGTTTGTGTCGCCATCTGCATTGGCATTCTTTAGCAAGGCCGACTGTTGCTGCATGTGAGCGTGCTTCATGGCTAGTGGTACCGCAATACTTATCGCTATACCAACAACCAATACCAGTACAGCAGGTAAAATAGCAATCATGCCAAGATGTGGTATTAACGCAAATAGACAAGTGGAAACAGCAGCTGATACGACAGTTGGTATGATTCCAGCGATCACTTGGTTTCTATGTGATGTTTTCTTTTTTCTTGGCGTGTTTTTTAAAACACCGGGAGAGTGAGAAGCATCTTCATCTTGCTTCCCAATCTCATCCATGCCGGGAACGGGTAATCCGCCCTCTTTAGCATCTACTGCCGACACTGACGCAGCATAGAAATCATCAATATGACCCTCAGACAGTGTAGTGGCATCTTGACCCAACCTTTTCTTCAACAAAATTGAACGTATCTGTTGCAAGGCAGATAATGTACTCATCTTATCGGAAATGCGAAAAGCTTGATAACCTTCTGCTTTAGCTTTTCTAATATTCGAACCCCCATCATCTAATACAAAATGATTTCCTCTGTCTTCCTCTGGAATTTCACAGAAAGTTGAGATTGCTTGTCTAACCGATGATTTCCCCTCATCTTCTGTAGCAGCATCATATTGAATAAGCCTAATGCCCTTGTAATCTGACACTTCATATTTTGGCTCAGCAGGTGCAACACCTTTATAGCATTTATTTGCGTCAACCATTGCTTCGAATTTAGGCATGATTAATATATCTTTATTCTTTGTATTGTGATCACGTATAGCCGCATCAAGTTGCTGCAACAAAGAAATTTGATCCGCCGCGACATTTTTCGAATGAAACACTAATCGTGCATCATATTCTTCAACCAACTCATTTAAAAGACGTATTGTTTCAGCGCCATTAGGCATCACTGGGATGTTTTCCATGCCTTGGTCAAAAGCGTTAACTTTTTTTACCGGAAGCCTAAAATCTGTCTCTCGCAACTTTTGTTTGTCTATAGTAGCGTCTACCACTTCAGACGAATAGAATTGTAAAAGTTGTATTTTAAGGGCTGGCAAATTTGTACATCTTGTTTCCTCATCTATTACCCCTCCATGGTCAATCATGATAACAGGTCCCAATTCTCTTTCCTCCAAACGTCCAGGATCAATAACATTATCTCGTGTGGGCTGACTAAGGACCGATGAACTTCATTAGCGCCATCACTACAACACACATCATATCATATGCACACAAACATTGAAACACCTTTAAATCAGTGAGTTTAATTTACTCAGAATCATTATGGTGATTTATCAATAACTTATCTGACAATCACTCAGATTGATGGGACTAAAAAGTATTTCCGTTCAGTACAAATAAAAAAGCGTGGACCATCCACTCACTTTTCATACCAATATTGCAACGTCACTAGGCCAGCTGTAGTGTTTTGATATTCACAAATTCAAGTAAACCATGCTTACCAAGCTCCCGCCCGATACCTGATTGCTTCACACCCCCAAACGGCAATGATGGATCTGAGGTCAGTACGGCATTCACACCAACCATACCAACAGTCAATGATTGCTTTGCAATTTCACGTGCACGTGCCTCATCTCGCGAGACAATAATGGCACCCAAGCCGTAAGGCGAATGGTTAGCCAACCTAATGGCTTCCGCTTCAGTTTGCACACTTGTGACTGCGATCACAGGCCCAAAACATTCTTCATCAAATACGGTTATGCCCGGCTTCACATCTACCAGCAATGTTGGTGGATAAAAAAATCCGTCACCTTCCGGCAACTCGCCACCCCACATACAACATGCGCCTTCATTGATCGATGCCTGCACTTGCGCATGTACATGCTGGCGCAAGTCTTCTCTGGCAAGTGGTCCCATTGTTGTTTCCTCTCGCATAGGGTCACCAATCTGCTGCTGCTTTAAGGCCGCCATGATGCCTTCAATAAATTGATCCATCAGCGACTCATGCACCAATATACGTTTGCTTGAAATGCAAATCTGGCCAGCATTCGTCAAACGCGCCTGCACACACAACTGAACTGCCAAATCAACATCGGCATCAGCCAATACCAACATAGGGTCAGAGCCACCAAGCTCACAAACAACTTTCTTAAGATGACGACCTGCCATTTCTGCAATGATTGCACCCACACGTGTACTGCCAGTAAATGATACGCCTGCAACGTGTTTATGCGCAATGATTGATTCAACTGTCTCATCTTCCACAACAACGGAACGTACAACACCCTCTGGAAAACCAGCCTCTAAGAATAATTTTTCAAGCTCGAGTGCAACCCGGGTTGTATTCGGTGCATGCTTGAGTAAAACAGTATTACCCGCTAAAACATTTGGAATCAGACAACGCATGGCTTGCCAAAAAGGAAAATTCCAAGGCACAATCGCAAAAATAATACCCAGTGGCTGATAGCATATCAAACCCTTACCAACACTCATCTGGACAGTTTCTTCTTGCAACCATGCACCAACATGCTGCTGGTAGTACTCACATAATGTGACGCACTTCTGTACTTCTCGCATCGCTTGCTGATACGGCTTACCCATGGTTTCAACACAAATTTCAGCATACGTTGGCACACGTTCTTGAAATAATCGAATCAGCTTCTCACAATGCAACTGCCGCTCTGCCAAACTACTGGCTGCCCAAGCATCACGTGCCGTTTCCATATCATCAATCATGGTGCTCATGGCAGACTGATTGAATGTTTCATATTCGTGTAATAGTTGTCCAGTCACTGGATTAACGCTTTTAATGGCCATATCAGCCTCCTGGCTTTGTAAGAAAATATCGTGTTGCTCACACTGTGGGCCAAGCACCTAACAAGCGCATATGATGCGCATGGTGATTCCATGTGATACCCGCACATTGTAGTGTATTTTGCATCAATGCTGCCACAGTCATCGGCCCGACACCACCCGGTGTTGGTGTAATCCATACTGCTGCTTCCCGACATGCAGCGACATCGATATCACCACAAAGGTTACCTTCTGCATCACGATTCATACCCACATCCACCACCACAGCACCTGGCTTCACCCACGCAGCATCCACGACATCACGTTGACCTATAGCCGTGATCAATATATCTGCCTGTTGCACCAATCGCGCTAAATCTTGCGTGTATTTGTGTGCAATACTGACAGTGGCATCTTGTCGCAACAGCGACATGGCCATGGGACGACCGACAATATTGGAAGCACCACAAATGACCGCATGCTTGCCACGACAATCAATACTGGCCGCCTGCAGCAGCTGCATGATACCGGCAGGTGTACATGGCCAAATATCAGGCTGCCCACACAGTAAGCGACCTTGGTGGACTGGATGGAATCCATCAACATCCTTATTTACGGCAATGGTTTGTATGATATCTGCAGCGCGTAATGGTGACGGTAACGGCAGTTGCAGTAATATCGCATGCACATCATCGTCATGATTCAACGCCTGTATGCTTTGCTCTAATGTCTGCAAATCTGTGTCTCTGGGTAAGTGATGCACTTGTGAACGAATGCCCACACACTCACAAGCAGCTACTTTGTGTTTCACATAACGTTGCGATGCCGGGTCATCACCCACCAGTATCGCTGCCAGCCCGGGTACGCGCCCACCTTGAGCCAAATGATCAGCCAGCACATCGCTCAACTGGGCCAATATTGCTTGACTCAGCGCTCGTCCATCTAAGCATTTTGCCATGATTATCGCCCCTTTGCTTTTAAGTTGTCCAGACAGGTATATGTAGATGCTGCCCGACTCGTATCACATGATTTTTAAGATGATTGGCGCGCATGAGTGTCTTCAACGGAAGGCCGTAATGCAAAGCAATCGCCCCCCAGGGTATCACCCGACTTTACCGAATACAATCGCACACGGCGGTGCTTTGGTAACCATAAGTGCAATGTTTTTCCGATAGGCAGATGATGACGAAAAGTGGGGTTCCAATATTTGATTTGTGCCGGCGTGATCGCATAACGATTTGCTAAACGACCGAGGGTATCACCGCGCTTAATGCGATACGCAATGTGCTTGGGCCCAGGCAAACCTTCCTCAGTGATGGCTTTAGTACGCAAGGAAAGCTGCTTCGCCGCACGTGCAACAGGCTGGCGCGCTGGTAGGCGTAATATCTGACCAGCTCGGATCACTGTGGACTTTAAGTGATTCAAGCGCATAATCTGTTTAACCGTACAACCAGCACGGTGTGCAATATCGCTGAGGGTATCACCTGGCTGCACACGCACCGACTTGCCATCGTGTGCCAATGTATTTGTCTGATAATGCGCCAAACGCTGCAGATAAGCCATCGTGACGGTACTCGGCACAATCACGTTATGCCAATGCTGACCGGTATCAGCACGTCTAAACCCTGCATTATAGGTACGAAAAACTTTTTCAGAAATACCCACCAACTTGGCTGCCTGCGCCAATGTCAGTCGCTTTGGTAATGCAACCTGTGCAAACGCAGGATGGGTCGTAATCGGCGCCAAACGTACAGCGTAACGTTGCGAATGTGCGATGATGTCCGCCATTGCCAACAGCTTAGGAACATACGCCGTGGTTTCTTTGGGTAAATGTAGTGACCAAAAGCTGATAGAACGATGATGACGAATATTATATTGAATGGCACGCAATACACGCCCTTGCCCAGCATTATAAGCGGCAATTGCCAACAACCAATCATGAAAAAAGCCATGCAAGTACTGTAGATATGACAAAGCAGCACGTGTTGATTGAATCACATCACGACGCCCATCAAACCACCAATCCATGGTCATTTTGTAGCCAGCAGCAGTGCCTGGCATGAGCTGCCATAAACCAGTCGCACCGCTACTAGAGTAGGCAAATGGATGAAACTCGCTCTCTATAGCAGGTAATAACGCGATTTCAGCTGGCATACCACGCTGCTGCACCTGATCGTAGATGTAACCTAGAAATGGCTGTGCATGCTGTGAAATGTGGTAAATCAGCGTTTTATTGCGTAAAAGCTGCTGGCGATCGTTAACATAGTGACGCGAGGATACCTGCGACAGCAGTGAGAAATTCGCGTTCAAGTTGCTCCATAATGAATCATCGTCATCATCATGCCAGTGCCAAACAGATGCACACAATGATGTCGACCAAACAAAGAGGATAATGGTTACAATGCGTTGCCAAAATAACATGACTCTATGCTACGCACTTTCAGTACAAAACGCAATGTGAACACTCATGCACGAAATCCATCTTTCAAACGACGCATGGCTGCAAACACTGCCACTTCGTCTGATAATGCAACACCTCCATGCTCACTGACTGCTGCTTGTATATCGGGACAACCACAGCGTAAAAAAGGATTCAAAGCCAACTCCTCAGATAACAGACTGGGAATAGTCGGCATACCCGCTGCTCTGCGCTCGTGCGCCCAGGCTGATTTTGCACGAATTTTGGGGTTATTTGCATCGATCATGCAGGCAAATGACAGGTTACTCAACGTATATTCATGCGCGCAATAGACTTTAGTCGCTGGCGGCAGGACCGCAAGCCGCTGCAAAGACGCAAACATCTGCGCTGCTGTTCCTTCAAATAAACGCCCACAACCCATCGAGAAGAGTGTATCACCACAAAATAAACGCTCGTCACCATAGTAAGCAATGTGCCCAGCAGTATGCCCAGGCACAGAAATAACTGTAAACTCGCAGCCAACTGCTGGCAATGTGATGACTTCTCCGCCTGACAACGGGTGTGTGACACCTGCAATATTTTCAGATTTTGGCCCGTATACAGGCACTGAATGTGTTTGCAACAGTGGCAATACACCGGCCGCATGATCCGCATGATGATGCGTCAGACAAATGCCAACCAAATCCACATTCAAGGCGGATAACGCCGCTGCTGCAGCGTCTGCATCACCCGGATCGACCAAAACACCTGCTCGATTATCCGTGTTCAATATGAGCCAAATATAGTTGTCAGATAATGCACTAATGGCATGCACTTGCTGTGGCATGGCGCCTCCTCATACAAACGAATCAGTGAAAAGGTGCTATAGCCAATCCGGCATGAGTCATACCACAACACTGATTTACTACGATAGCATATTAAATTGTCTGTCTCGATGAAGCCAGACAGCAGATCGTACTAGAAATACCCACACTCAGCATGAAAAAAAGTGCTCATTGTTGTCAAGGCAATGCATAAAGCGCTAAACTAGAGAGACATTCGGCCGGAGAATATTATGTCATCAGCATCCATAGCATTATTCGATAGTGGTTGTGGCGGCCTGTCTGTTCTGCGCGCAATTGCACAGAGGCTACCACAAGAAAATTGCCTCTATTTCGCAGACTCTGCCAACCTCCCTTATGGCGGTCGCAGTAGAACAGAAATCAGACAATTTGCTGAAAGGACATCGCATTGGCTGAAACAGCACCCGCTGAAGGCCATCGTTGTAGCCTGCAATACCAGCAATGCACTGGCACTGGATATCATTGAAAATACCACAGCATTGCCGGTGATTAATTTGATTGAATGTGCTGCAACAGCTGTACACAAACAGCGCATTGCTGTGTTGTGCACGGAAGCCACTGCGCAAAGTCACTACTACCGTCAACGCATTCAGCACTTTCATCCACAGGCTGAGATCGATATGATTGCCTGCCCGGCTTTTGTGCCACTCATTGAGCAGCAACAACATCACACCCCCCTGCTGCGGCAGCATGCACAAACTTATTTTGAGCCACTACACGATAACCCACCGGATACAGTCATACTGGGTTGCAGCCACTATGCCTGGTGTGCCGACACGTTGGCATCTTGCTTGCCAAACGCCTGCCAGTTACTCGATCCTGCCGAGCCCACTGCGGCAGCCATAGAAACACATTTACACCAAACACAGCAGCTCAACAACGATACCGCAGTATCGCATCAATTTTTTTGTACTGGCGACACACAAACATTTGCAGACAGCGCTGCTTACTGGTTAAATCAAACAGGATTAACGGCACAATCAGTTAGCCTGACTGAACAGACCATCAAAACATAAGGATCACACCGCATGACCACATTACCCAGCGTACACATATTCACAGACGGTGCTTGCCGCGGCAACCCAGGCCCTGGCGGTTGGGGTGCGCTCCTTCAGTGGCCAGACAAAACAGAAACACCGCTACATGGCGGCGAAGCCGATACCACCAACAATCGCATGGAACTGACGGCAGCCATTGAGGCCTTGAACCACCTCCCAACTGCACACCAAGTCTCGCTGACCACTGACTCACAATATGTTCGGCAAGGCATCACACAATGGATACACAACTGGCAAAAACGTAACTGGCGCAATAGCCAAAATAAGCCCGTTAAAAACAAAGATCTGTGGCAAGCTTTAATGCAAGCTTGCGAACGTCATGATCTGCAATGGCACTGGGTGAAAGGCCATAGTGGCCACCCAGGTAACGAGCGCGCTGATGCCCTGGCCAACCAAGGGATTGATGAGCTCTGCACCCACTGAGGCAAAATATGTTAAAACAAATCGTATTGGATACAGAAACGACCGGTATCTCTGCCAAGAAGGGGCACCGCATCATTGAAATCGGCTGCTTGCTATTGGTCGATCGACAAAAGACAAAAGAAACGTTTCATGTTTATCTCAACCCAGACAGGGATATTGATGAAGGCGCTAAAGCGGTGCATGGTATTGATGAAGCCTTCCTAGCAGATAAGCCTCGCTTTGCCGACATAGCAGAAGAATTCATGAACTTTGTACGTGGCAGTGAACTGATTATCCACAATGCCAGCTTTGATATTGGCTTTCTTGACCACGAACTCAAAAGGCTAGGCAATACCTACGGCAGTATGAAACAGCATTGCCAAATAACCGACTCTTTGGCACTCGCCAGGAAAAAGCACCCTGGACAAGCCAACAGCTTAGACGCATTGTGTCGCCGTTACGACGTTGACAATACCTCTCGTACCTTACATGGAGCATTGCTCGATGCAGAGCTACTGGCAGATGTGTACTTGCGACTGACTGGTGGGCAAAAAGCACTTTTTCAAAAAGGCAATCGTACTGATAAGACAATCACCCAAAGTGATACTGAAACAGCACAACGTGTTGCAGATCTACCTGTTATCACAGCAAGTGCAGTAGAACTGGCAGCGCATGATGCATTTCTTCAACAGATGCAGAACAAGGGCGATTGCGTGTGGCTAGAGAAAGAAACCGCTTAACAGTCATACCTGCCTGACTTTTTGCAACGTCAACTAGGGAGCAAAACCAGGCCTATCTATTAAAGACAACCTCTCGCTAGGAAACCTATCAAAGAAACGATGCGTAGCATAAGGAGAAGAACTCGCTCTCTCCTCATAAAGCCTTCCGACACCATTAACATACTGCATGACTGCTTTACCTAATTGCCCAGAACAACCATCATATGTCATGCTACTAAAGAGATCATCATAGGTTTGCATAGATCTCTTAGCAGGTACGTACACTCTTGTTCTTTGTAAGGTTTTGATAGCATCACTATATGGCTCAAGGTCTTCAGATAATTTTAAAGCATATCTCTCTGCCAGACCTTGACTAAAAGTACCCTCTGAGTCTGTGCTATTATCCCAGCAACGTTTGCCAAAGCTGTAAAGAATATCCAATAAACTGCTGGGCACACATTCAGCGCCAGCACGACCAGCAACCTCTTCCTGATGAAGTTTCTTTGCCATTGACACAAATCCCAACTCATTTATAAATAACGACCTTATTTCAGTTTGGGAAAAATAACGACCAGCATTGTCTGTCGTTGTCCCTGTATGCTCGATTCTACCCCCATTGACCCGATAAGAAGTAAGTAGATCAGACTTAAGATAAATCACTGGCTGAGTGTCACCTCTCTGCATAGGTAAAACCACCAAATCATCTGGACTGACATCCTCAATTCTGACATCAGAATGAGAAAACGCGTCAAGATATGTGTGATCACGCCCTCCATCTCCGCTTGTATTTGGATACGCTGGCAACATTTTCTTGATATCATAGCCACGCTGACAAAGACGCATGATAATTTTCCAGTAAATTTGATTTGTTTGCTTATAAGGCTGATGAAAATAGTCTCTACCTGGATGAGCTTGCAAACGGTTCTTTCTAGCACAAACAATTGCAAACAATCTGTCGCACTCATCGTTGCTCAAACTAGTAGATACTTTAGAGAGTGAGTGCGTAAGACGTGCAAGATCTTTAGCACCACGAGTGGCCGTTAACCAGAAGAAAGCTCTGCAATGACGCCATTTTGAATACTGCAGCATCCATTCCTGCAAACAATCCTGACTAAAAGCGGCTTTATATTCCTGATCAACCACAAGCTCAAACGCAGACACAAACTCCGTCTTATGCAACTTTGAATCTTCACATTTTCTCGTTATCATCCGCAGGTCGTAAGAAGATAGATTATTCAACGGTATATTATCTGCAACATCCTTCGGCAATGGAATCTGAACCCGGGTGGGTACAAATAGTTTTCTCAACGTGGTTGCATTATCCTCCTCACCCAACCTTCTCCAGATATCCATCCAAGTTATATCTCGAAATTTATCTTTTAGAATCATTGACTTTAGATTACACAACAACTCAGGTGAGAGATTTCCATTTACCTGATAATATTCAATGTGATCATGTACTCTATCGCCAAATTCTGAAACGCACATTGAAACTGGATTCCACTCCACGGCAGCTAGAAGTGCACACTGCTTAAGGCCCAACTGTAACAACATGTCATCAGGTATTTTCTTTCTAATGTCATGCAGCAATCTATGATTTATAGGATCCAACCCCACGATGTCAATTAATGTGAGCACACATTTTAAAGCACTCACGTCTTCTGATAAATGATCATTTGCTCGTGAAATGTATTTGTTAATCTCATAAACAAGACAACCAAAATTACACACCGATGAAATATCAGGAAGCAAGGTGACAGCTTCTTTGGTTATCTTGAGATACTTTTCAATACGCGGTATAACACCACTCCGAACTGCACTAGACATGACTGAGAAAACAGTTCCCGCCAATATCTTACATGCCTCTAGTGGCGTATCCATTTCAGCAGCCCACTGGAGTATATTTTTACCCTGAAAGTGTTTATCGACCCAGCGATCATCAATGAACAACTCAATCCCAGCTTGGCTCCCAATCATGATTGACTCAAACAAGAATGAATGATTCGGCTCAATCAAATCCTCTTCATTCTTCAGCCATGGATAATATTCTAGCAGCGAACGCAAACCTTTAATGTCATCGTCACGCAGTAGAAGCAATGCTCTATTTTTAATGGCTGAATTAAGCAGTGATCTCATTTTCCTTTGTGATTGTGATTCACCAAATTTAAATCGATGCATCAGGCTGGGATTGTGCTCAAGTAAAGCACGCATTGCAGATGGTTTGTTATGGCGGATACAATACTCAAGGAGAGTATGTGTATAACCAGGCACGAACTCATCTACCAGCGTAGGCCAACATCGCAAGCAGTAATTTACACGACCACAATCATCATTCAAATCAATGGCCCGTCGAATTTGCATCAACCAGATATTGGCAAACGGCTTGACAACATCATCTGGCAATGATTGTAATAAACCCTTAGCCATAATGAACCACATTACCCCAGCTCGCTTGATTGCTTCAACCACCATCCTGTTGTCAGCAACATGCTGCATTATCCCACAGGCTATAGAGAGAGTAATCAAAGCCTCTAGGCTGCCATCAATTGAAGCGAAATCAATATCGGCAGCGATACTGATAACCATTTTATTGTGTCAGCTACTGCACGCCATACCTGCCAATCATCATGTACTACGCATAAGCTGAATAGACAGTTCACTCTGACACCATCGACTAATGAAACACAAAACGAGAAATCACCAAGGCTTTAAAAAATATCATCTTCTGAGTGCCCAGTCGCAGTATTATCCACACTGACTGCTTCAGCTTCAATAGGAACATGCTCCGCACGAAAGTATTCCATCACGGCATCACGCGTATCATTCGTGACGAGTTGGCCTGTTTTTGGGTGAATGCGCACCGCCACTATGCCAGTGGGTGGCTGCCATATTTGCTGAGCCTTACCCACTAATGCAGACTTCATAAACTGAATCCAAATAGGTAAGGCTGCTTTTGAGCCGTACTCATAAATAGGCTGCATATTATCTTTACCTACCCAAACAATCGTAGCAACACTTGGACTATAACCTGCAAACCATGCATCAACTTGCTTATTAGTAGTCCCTGTTTTTCCAGCCAGTGATTGACGCTTGAGTACACGAGCAGCCCTTCCAGTACCATGCTGAATAACACCACGTAACGCTTGCGTCATCAGAAAAGCGTTTTGTGGTGTGATCACCTGCTCTTGGCATTGTGGCAGTGACTGAATACTATCATCAGCAACACAAGCAGATGCCATGGGCCACTTATCTTGACTCAGTTGATACTGACCATCTGCTTGCATCACATCGATATGATCAATCAGGCGTGGCTGCACCCAATGTCCCGTATTTGCTAAAATGGCATAAGCCCGCGCCATCTGAATAGGCGTCACCAAACCGGCACCAAGCGCCAGTGATAGACTGGCTGGCATTTGTGCCGGCTCAAAACCAAAATGCTGCAAATAACTACGCGCCTTATCCACACCAACATGCCGTAATATACGGATAGATACCAAATTACGTGAACGCTCAAGACCACGCCGCAATGTGGTTGGACCATAAAAGTGTCGCGAATCGTTTTGTGGCCGCCAATAACTGTTTTCGCCACTGTCCGCGATGGTAATAGGAGAGTCATTCACAATACTCGCCAATGTCATGCCATCCCACAAACCAGCGGAATAAATGAACGGCTTGAAACTAGAGCCCGGCTGCCGCTTGGCTTGAAAAACACGATTGAATACACTCAAACGATGACTAAAGCCGCCAACACACGCCAGAATCTCCCCACTCTTTGGATCCAGTGATACCAACGCAGCCTGCGTTGCAGGGATGCCAACCAACTGCCATGATGGTTTTGTAGCAGACTGTTTGACTTGTCGCAAGCGTATCACATCACCCACCTGCACAATATCAGTAGCACGCTGTGGACGCGCACCCATCTTACCCTTCTCTAGTCGAGGTCGAGCCCAAGACAAAGCCGACCATGGCAAAGTGAGAACAGAACCATCCTGGCGCTGAACATCAATTCGCTTATCGTAAACAGCTGTGACCACAGCAGCCGGCAACCAATTTAATTGCGGACGTTGCGCCAATAAGGTTGACCAAATAGGTCGCTCAAGGATCGGCAAATGTGCTTCTGGGCCGGTATAACCATGACGACGCTCATAGTCCAATAAACCAGTATGCACCGCTTCATTTGCAGCATTTTGTGCTGCCTCTGTGATACTTGTATATATGTTAAGACCTCGCTCGTATGCTGCAGCGCCATAATGCGTGAGCACTTGTTGACGTACCCATTCAGCAACATACGGTGCGGTGTAAGGTGTCGACAATCGATGGTAGCGTGCGGTGACAGGCGCCGTAGTAGCAGTATCGTATTGCGTCTGAGTGATATTACCCAGCTGCAGCATGCGTCCCAGCACATGATTACGACGCTTCAATGCTGCCTGTGGTCGTCGCAGCGGGTTATTACGTGAGGGCGATTGCGGCAAACCTGCAATCATGGCTATCTCAGGCAATGTCAACGCTGACAGTGGCCGCCCGTAGTAAACTCGAGCTGCAGCAGCCACACCATAAGCGCGATTACCAAAATAAATTTTATTCAGATAGAGGGATAATATCTTGTCTTTAGTGAAGTGTTGGTCAATCTTAATAGCCAACAAAATCTCTTTTAGCTTACGCGTAAATGTTTTTTCGCGCGTCAGATAGAAATTTCTGGCAACCTGCATCGTAATGGTACTCGCACCTTGCGCTTTACGCCCACTTTTCAGCATCACAACTGCTGCGCGCATCAAACCGACAAAATCCACTCCTGGATGGTCATAAAAACGTGCATCTTCAGTTGCAAGAACGGCTTTAACAAGCAGAGGTGGTACTACGGACAATGGTACCGGCTGCCGACGCTTTTCTCCATATTGCGCAATCAATGTGCCATTGCGCGTGTAAATCTTCATTGGCACCTGCAAGTGCATGTCACCTAAAGTGCTGACATCCGGCAACTCTTGCTGTACCACAAGGACCAACGCTGACACAGCCACACAACCTGTCATTGCAACACTGGCAATGGCCAGAAGAAAGCGCTTACAGCGACTGCGTCGAGCCGTTTTTTTAACTTTACGTGATTGACTGCCCATATCGATCCCAATCATCATATGACTGCACAAATTCTAGCACAATCGTGTCATTTTTCAAGATACCTACCCCAGCCTAATATGCGTCGCCTCTATATTACCCCGTTAAAACACGGTAGTGGGCAAACGCTGGTTTGTTATAGACTAATCACTGCACAACTTACTGCGGAGTATGCATGTCGACATACCATAAAACACTGTTTCTTGGCACACACTTCTCAACAAACGCTCACGGGAATGGCGCCATTGCCCAAACCCTGCTGCGCGAGCTTGAGCAGCAATGCCAAACAGGCGGTCATTATCATCTGTCTCTACCTTGTGCTACACAGGCATTATGGGTGAACCGGCATGCTAAATGGACAAATGCCCGCTCATGGCTGCGGGGAAACAGCCCTAAACATGGCCAATGCGTTTTCTCGTATGGCACAGATACATTACAAGCACGCTGGAATAAAAAGCTGGTAACCGCCATCTACGCAACATGTCGACAAATCAACGTCAAGCTACACAAAATCTCTTGCTGGCCAGGTGACATGATGCGCTGGGCGATACGGCAACCTACCCCACCAAAAAATATTATTATCATCGAACAGTTCCAACTGAATGTGCTGATCCTCAATGCACGCGGTATTGTGGAATTTATTAGCCTACCGATCTTGAACAGTCAAGACGATAAGATCATTGTTGATTTGGTGATCGCAGTACAACTGGTCAGCGAAGTCACGCAACATGATCAACCTGCCATCTGCATCATTGCAGATTCGGAAGCGCTCTGCACGCATCACAGTCTACAAGTTCTTAAACAGCCCAATATTCGCTTTGTAACCAGACAACAAATCTATAAAGAACGACATGCAAATCACAGTGAATAAAGGCATACAGCGCTCACTTATTTTTAATAGCCTCATCATGCTAACTTGCGTCTATCTACTCATATTCGATCGACCAGGGACACAAAAATACCCACAAAAAAGCCGCAGACAAGAAAGTAGGCAGTCTGTCTTTACAAGCACCATTAATGATCTCAACGCTTGGACACATGCACTGCAGGTAGGCTGTCGTATTGAAAACATGAGCTATCAACATGACTTCCTTGTTAGCCGTATTCACTGCATTAATCGATTGTTACTGAAAAAAAGTGCAGCATCATTTCTGCAGCGCTGTCCACGGCACCATATTAAGCACGTCAGCGTTGATAATAAAAATCAGTCAATGACAATTAAGCAAAGAATCGCATCTGGTATCTGTTACCCGCTTAGGGAAAAGGGTGATTTAATATGATTATACAGCGCTACTATAAACAATATGCATTGGCAATCATCATGTACCATAGCCAGAAAATTGCATGGTTAATGGGTATTATTTGCCTCTTACTCAGCTGCAGCACGACACTCATTTTAATGCATAGGTACCGCCAAGACTCGCACCATATCATCAAACCTTGCCACGAAGGAAGACTCATACACCAAACAATCAATCGATGGTACTCTAAGAATGCGACATACCAGAATATGATTCATTATATGCAGCAATTACAAGCACAACCATACATGACAATCATTCAATTCAATCTAACTCCCACATTCAAGTCAACATTAAATTTACATGCGTATATTCAATATAAAATAAAGTGTTAGCAATAAAAATACGGTAACAAGCAACTTAATCATGCGATACGATAACAACAACATCACCAATAGAATGGAGTGACTATTGAATAGAAGTACAGCTCGCCTGACCACCACACTGATCCTGACAGCGCAAATAGTGCTCGCACAGGCTAGCACCACAGTCCAGCACAATCCATTTGCCATGTTAGAGCAGCATGAAAACACTGCACCCAACATACAACACTTTGCAATTAAACATCGCCATGCAACAGATATTAAAAAAATGATAACAGCAATGCGTACGGCATTACTTGGTGAAAAAAGCCATGTCGTTGCTGATAACGTCAGCAACGGGGTTTGGATTGTAGGAAAAGTTACAAACCCAACAAAACTAAAGCAATTGATCACTGAAACTGATCGAGAGAAGACACAAATTAATATTCATGTCAAAATTATTACGATTGATACAATGGCTATGCAGCAACTTGGCTTACGCATACAATCATTATCATCAAAAGAGGTGTCACAGCGCCACACCATGACTGATTTAGAAAACACACAAAAACATTGGCAGCCCATTCAGTCTATTCTACGCAATATTGATGCGATGATTCATCATGGCTACGGTGCCGTGATTGCCAGCCCAACATTACGCATGGCTGACAAAGAGGAATCCATGATTGAATCTGGCGAAGAAGTCCCGTATTATGAGCGCTCAAAAGATGGTGATACCAGCACCACATTTAAAAGTGCCACACTGAAGCTGACTTTACACCCTCGCTTGATTGACAAACAAAGGCTATCTTTACGTATACAGCTACAGCAGGATAAAATCAGTGATCTATCAGTGGGCGGCATACCCGCCATTCGCACACAAAAAATTCACAGCGCCATTCAGATCAAAAACCACCAGACAATTGTGTTGGGTGGGATGTTTACGCATCGTATTGAGCGCGCTGATACACGTATACCCATCTTGAGCAGTATACCCATCATTGGCAAGCTATTCACCCACCAACGTTGGCTATGGCAGCGTCAAGAACTCCTGGTAATAGTGACACCTGACTGGCATAGCCAGCAAAAAAACTAGACTGCAGAATGGCAGGCTTCCTTGCCAACTGTGGTTGCGCTTGCACGAGTACTCGACCTGTCTTCTAATTTAGCAAAAAAATCAAAGCGTGCTTCATCATAAAGATCAAATACATTTCTACCAGCCTCTGACCTAACTGAAAATGTCAGGATGTGCTTCATCAGCATTGGATCAATACACCGAAACTTAAGCAATGGCAACACTACCAACATGTGGCACTTCATTTCATGCTTAGTTTTGTGACATTGATATTTTCCGTACGTCGATGAAAAATGACTAAGAAGCTGTCCTGGATATTTAAAAAACTCATCAATATTTGACATATTAACATTCAACCAACTCAGATCACACAATGTAACACTTAACTGTTTCAAATAATCTTCTCTCTGCTCTATATAGGCGATCAAGAGTAATTTTGGAATGAGTGGCAGATTTACGAGAAGCATGCATACAGCATCTACCGTCGGACACAACTGCTCAACAACGCCCTCCTCAGCCATTGTATCCTCAAGCAATTGATGACGATCCTCATTCGAACCACAAGCGCGTAGTCCTTCACAGAACTGTTCTATGTTATTAAATTTCATTACTCCTCCTAAGCTGAAGCATTAACACACAATGGCACTGTACTTGAAAACCTGTTTAGCGTCAATTATACCTTATTGACTACACTGACGCAGTGCGTTAATTATACCGACACCATCACACTGAATGCTTAACCATGCAGGCAAGCACATACAGGATGACTTTTTTGATCTGCATCCGGATGAGCTACACCTTCTATAGCCTTAGCTTTTACCGCAGGCGTAGTAACTAACGAATGCATCAACACCTGACTGGCATCACCAGCAGAAAAACCAGACTAAAGAGTGGCACACTATTTGGCTAGATGAGATTCGACTTGCGCATGCGCTTGGCCTTCTGCTAGTTTAGCAAAAAAATCAAAGTGTGCTTCATCATAAAGCTCAAATACATTTCTACCAGCCTCTGACCTAACTGAAAATGTCAGGATGTGTCTAATCAGAGTTGGAATAATATATCGATACCTAGCCAATGGAATAATGGCCAGCATGTGCAATTTCATTTCATGTTTAATCTTGTGAGATTGATGTTTTCTGTACGTATCTGCACCCTCTAAAAGCTTTGTATTAGCGTCACACTCCGGGAACAGGGTAGCCGGGAAGAAATCCACCACATCCCTTAAACAAGCATGCTCACCAAACATAGATGTCAACAAACCGCTTCTCATAAGACAATAATCTCTCAAAAGTGACTTTCCATCATCCGACAGAGCTTTATAGAGAGGCGAAAATGAAAAATGGTTACCAAACAATGTACTAAAATAGTCCTCTCTCCGCATGACATAGCCAAGAAAACGTAATTTACCCACAGATGGAAGTGACTGATATACATCACAAAATGTTTCGCCATCAGTAACCAACTGCCTAAAATACACTTCTCTCTGCATGACATAATCAAGAAAACGTAACCCATCAGCATCCGGAAGCACCTTGTACATGTCAACAAATCCAAAACTGTTATTGCAAATCTGCATGGCATAGTCGCTTTGAATCATATAATCAAATAGACGTGACTTATCAATGTCCGAAGATTCATTACATATATGTACAAATTCGCAACTGCTACGGCAAATCTTCATAGCATAGTCATTCTGTATCACATAATTGAGAAAACGCGACTTCTCAAACACTGAAATTTTCGAATACATAGCAAGAAAACCAGAACAACTCGTAAAAAACCTCTTAAAAAGCTCCGCTCTTTCCATTACATAATTGAGCAGTCGTAATTTAACAGAAACTGGCTGTGAATAGCACAGATCTTCAAATCTCTGAGGATTAGGGCACAGGTGATTTAAAAAATTTTCTCTCTGCATGACATAACCGAGAAAGTGTGACATATGTGAATCTAGAAATTCATAATAACAAGATTGATAACCATCCTTAAAAAAACGCTTGAAAAGATCTTCATTCTGCATTAGATAAGATAAAAAACTCAATTTATCAGTATCAGAATCTGAAACCAGACACCATAAACTATTCAAATCACGATATCCAGAAATCAACTGCGAGAAATAGTCTGCCCTCTGGAACAAAAAATCAAGCAAACGTGACTTATTAGAATCCGAAAGTACAGAATGCATATGATAAAAGCTAAGAAAATCTTTACACAACCCCTTTAAATAGCCTTCTCTCCGCATCAGACAGCTGAATAAACGTGACTTGTGATCACCCGAAAGTAAAGCCCAACAAGCACCAAATCCCATTGCGTCACTACATAGCATCTTCAAGTAGTGTTCTCCCAGGGTCACAAAGTCGATCAAAAGTGACTTATCAAAAACAGAAACTTTTCCATACAAGAAAAAAAAACTTTCGACGCTATCAAAGTGCCTTGTGAAATCCTTCTCCCTCTGCACCAAGGAACAGAATAAATTTGATTTCACATTATCTGAAAGACTCTGCAACAACTGATGAAATTCAAAAGGCTCTGAGAACATTTTCTTGAAGCAAACACCTCCTCGTATTGCGCAATCAATAATTCGTGACTTTTCAACATCGGGAAGTAGCTCCAACAGCCGCATAAATCGATCGAAACCAGAAAACAACGTCTTGAAAAATTCATCTCTGTGTATCACATCATTAATTAAACGTGATTGATCAGCGGCCGGAAGCGCCTCACACACACCCAAAAGCTCATGATATGAGCAGCACAACTGCTTGACATAGTCTTCTTTATGAATCACATAATCGAGTAACCGTGACTTATCACCATCTGGAAGCATCTCACATATATCAGCAACATTACCCAATGAGCACTCAGTCTCAATCGACCTATCTCTCTGCATTATATAGTCAAGAAAACGTGGTTTATCTGCATCTTGAAGTGCCTTACATATATCAGCTAATAGATATGGGACAAATTCATTCTTAAAATCATAAAGCTGGTAATATATTCCGTTCTGCATCATATACTCAAGTAAACGTGGCTTATCAGCAGCCGGTAGCCATTTCCACATTCTAGTTAATTCAAAACCGAGATTCCGAGCCTTATCCTTGAAACACCTTTCATTTTGCATGGCATAATCAAGCAAACGTGACATGTCAGCATCCGGTAGAGCTTGGCATAGCGAAGATAAGCCCGCACACGAAGGAATGTGATGCAACCTGCCCGCATACTGCCTTGTACATATAAAAAAATCAAGTAAATGTGACGTAGTAACATCCGGAGCATTCCAACACAAAACGCTCAGATGATAAAATGTACCACATAACTGTATCAAATAATTTTCTCTCTGCATTATACAGCCGAGCAAATATGATTTTGTATTATCTAGTAGCATACTAAGCAGCATACGGACATCTTCGGCTGTCGGACACAACTGCTCAACAACACCCTCCTCAGCCATTGTATCCTCAAGCAATTGATGACGATCCTCATTCGAACCACAAGCGCGTAGTCCTTCACAGAAATGCTCTATGTTATTAAATTTCACTACTCCTCCTAAGCTGAAGCATTAACACATGATGGCACTGTACTTGAAAACCTGTTTAGCGTCAATTATACCTTATTGACTACACTGACGCAGTGCGTTAATTATACCGACATCATCACACTGAATGCTTAGGCATGCAGGCAAGCACATACAGGATGATTTTTTTGATCCGCACGCGGACGAGCTACACCGTCTATAGCCTTAGCTTTTACTGCAGGCGTAGTAACTAACGAATGCATCAACACCTGACTGGCATCATCAGCAAAAAAACCAGACTAAAGAGTGGCACACTATTTGGCCAGATGAGATTGCACTTGCGCAAAGGTTTGCTCTTCTGCTAGTTTATCAAAAAAATCAGCACGTGCTTCATCATAAAGAGTATATACATTGCTACCAGCCTCTGACCTAGCTGAAAATGTCAGGATGTGCCTAATCAGCATTTGAATAATACATCGATACCTAGCCAATGGACTAATGGCCAGCATGTGCAACTTCATTTCATGCTTAATTATATGTGGTCTATACTGTCTATATCTTTTCGCAGCAACCACAAGCTTGGTATCTGCATCACACTGCGGGAATAAGGTTGGCGGAATGAAACTAGCTATATCTTGTAAAGCGGAATCGGCACCAAAAACAGAGATTATTACATCCTCTCTCATAAGAACATAATCCCACAAACGTGACTTATCAGCATCAGGTAGCGCCTCACACACAATCTTAAAGGAGAAGCAACAAGGACACAGCCGCTTAACATCTTGCATCACATAAGTCAGCAAGCGTGACTTATCAGCATCAGGTAACGCCTTACACACAATCTTAAAGGAGAAGCAACAAGGACACAGCCGCTTAAGATAGTCATCATCTTGCATCACATAAGTCAGCAAGCGTGACTTATCAGCATCAGGTAACGCCTTACACATTATTTTAAAGCGTGAGTAACCACCACACAGCCGCTTAAAATAGTCATCATCTTGCATCACATAAGTAAGCAAACGTGACTTGTCAGTATCCAGTAACACCTCACACATGGTCCTAAAAGAGTTGCAATCAGAACACAGCTGCTTAAGATAGTCATCATCCTGTATCACATAAGTAAGCAAACGTGACTTATCAGCATCAGGCAGCTTGTGACACATAACAGCAAATCCAGAAGCATAATCACACAACCCCATGAAATGGCCTCTGTCCTGCATCACATAAGTAAGAAAACGTGACTTATCAGCGTCAGGCAGCGCGTGACACATAACAGCAAATCCAGAAGCATAATCACACAACCCCATGAAATGGCCTCTGTCCTGCATCACATAAGTAAGAAAACGTGACTTATCAGCATCAGGCAGCGCCTGACACATGGTCCTAAAAGAGTTGTAATTAGAACACAGCTGCTTAAGATAGTCATCATCCTGCATCACATAAGTAAGCAAACGTGACTTGTCAGTATCCAGTAACACCTCACACATGGTCCTAAAAGAGTTGCAATCAGAACACAGCTGCTTAAGATAGTCATCATCCTGCATCACATAAGTAAGCAAGCGTGACTTATCAGAGTCTGGAATTCCCATACAAACTTGAATAAAATCATGAACGCTTTGACAATGTTCTCTACTGAATTTCACAACACTCTCCCCTAAATATTAAATAAATCGCTAATGTTGCACATAATCAGTGCCATGTCAAGATCTCAGACCAACAAACCCACCAATCATGCCACAACGACACAATGGATGCTTCACTATGAAAGCAAGCAGCGTGAACCAGCACTTCTTTCTGTAGAATCTTCACTGGATAGCTCATCCCTAGGAATGAGATAAGCGACTGATGGCGGTGGCTGATGATTATGACAACCCTCGATTATTGACTGTATCTAAGAAAGCACTACAATGACTTTTCTCACTGAGCAGACAATAGTTAGAAATTACTTCAAACGAAAAGGGGAGGACTTCAAGGAGCTCTTAAATTCCCTGCATCAGTAGGCTCCAGCATGCAACTGCATGGTTTTCTGCGCATTTATATCACTAAACATGGCTCTATCAGGGATAACCCCCATAAAAAAAGCCAATACCCGAAGAACGTGTATCAGCCTTTTAATTTATAAACAAATCTACAATAAACTGCAGCAAACTACCTTGGTCGCATCAACGGGAAAAGAATCACTTCTCTGATAGACGCGCTGTCGGTGAAAAGCATGACTAAACGATCGATACCAATACCCTCACCGGCTGTTGGCGGCAATCCGTGCTCCAGTGCAGTGACATAAGCCTCATCGTAACACATGGCCTCATCATCACCCGCTTCGCGTGATGCGACCTGTTGCCGAAAACGCGCCGCCTGGTCCTCAGGGTCATTTAGCTCTGAAAAACCATTTGCAATTTCAGTACCAGCAACGTATAACTCGAAACGATCAGTAATCGTTGCATCATGCTCATTGGCACGCGCCAACGGAGATACTTCTGTTGGGAACGCAGTGATGAACGTTGGCTGCTGCAGCTGCTTTTCAACCAACTTTTCAAACAATAACATTTGACACTTGCCCACACCATCATTGTCATGAAAACTGATATCATTTTTCGTCGCTAAATCACGTACTGCTGACAAGGATTGCAATTGCTGCAACTGGATTTCAGGGCAGTAATGACAAATCGCTTCTGGGATAGTCATGCGCGCAAATGGCTGATTCAAATCAATCTCAATACCTTGGTACACAAGCTGTCGACTATCCAAAACACTGTCAGCCAAATAACGGAATAGGTCTTCTGTCATTTGCATTAAATCTTCGTAAGTGGCATATGCCTGATAAAACTCAACCATGGTGAACTCAGGGTTGTGTCGCGCAGACACACCCTCGTTACGAAAGTTTCGGTTGATCTCATATACACGATCCATACCACCTACAACCAATCGCTTTAGAAATAGCTCCGGCGCAATACGCATGAACAAGGGAATATCCAATGCATTGTGATGCGTCGTAAATGGACGCGCAGCCGCACCACCAGCTAATGCATGTAACATAGGTGTTTCAACTTCCAGGAACGCCCGCTCATCTAAAAAGCGACGCAGTGCAGAGATCAACTGCGAGCGGCGCTGAAACAATTGCTTAACTTTAGTATTTGTCATGAGATCCAAATAACGCTGACGATAGCGCTGCTCTTGATCATTCAAACCATGAAATTTGTCCGGCATAGGCCGCAATGCCTTAACCAAACAACGCACTGAGTCTGCAAACACTGACAGCTCACCTTTCTTGGTGCGAAACAGCTTACCTTCTACGGCTACAATATCCCCTAAATCAAAACGCTTAAATGCTGAATACTGCCCCTCCGGCAACGAATCACGCGAAATATAAACCTGTATCTGAGCACTACCATCTTGTATGTGCGCAAAGCTCGCCTTACCCATCACGCGGCAGGTCATCATGCGCCCAGCAATGGCCACATGCACTGCAGCAGACGCTAATGCCTCCGTATCGCTGTTAGCATACTCGGCGTGAATTTGCGAGGCCAAAGTCGTTGGCTTGAAATCATTTGGGAAAGCGCAGCCCTGAGCCCGCAGAGCCTGCAACTTCTCTCGTCGCTGCGCCACCTGCTCATTTTCATGCGCAATATCATCAACTTGCACGTCAGTCACCATAAAAAATGCCCCTTAAAAGTCATGATGTGACACTATCATACCGCATACAGACCGCAAACGACAGTGTCAAAATATGGACAATTTCTTACATGGCGAGAGAAATCCTCCCATGCCCGTGGCGGCCAAATTCAGCCAAAATGAATCATTTTTGTCCACTTACTGTAGACATTAAATACAAATATACTGTAATTAGGCTTCTTAGAAAACCGGAGAAAGACAATGAACAGTATAAAAAGACATGAAAAAACAACACGTAAGCTGATACAACAGATCAAGGATCACTGCGATCACGCAGATTGTCAACAACAGATCGTATTGGCCTGTGGTCACCGCATTCAGCGAAATGCTGCAAATACCACAAGCGCACCAAATAGTATCTGCCCCCAATGCCACGCACCGATCAACAAACACTATCGATATGCGCCACTGAAAATCACTCAACGCATTAGAAGTATCATCAGCTTTTACTATATAGAACTGCTGGAGGAGGAAGAGGCAGAGGCTGAAGAAGCACGCAGAATAGCGGCGGTGATAAAAGCATTGCAGCAAGATTCTGATATTCCGTACTTCCTACGCTTGCTGCTGCAGCGCAGTATGCGTACTCAAGATGGCGACTTGCTCATCACCAAACGCCGCATTGCTTGTCACACAACCGCATTAACAGAATCAGAAATCAACATTCTAAGCCAGCTGCAACAACTCATCGAAACGCTCTTCATCACTCAGAGCCAAGCACAGCATATCAATAACGCAACACCGTATGCCACAATCAGTGCGAATAGGCGAGGCGAGCAAACCAATACTCATCGACAAGCGCCAGCTGCTTGGACCCAATTCAAACTGCAGTGCTTACGTCAGCATGGTTTGAGCCCCACGCCTAGACCAACTCTAAGACCCAGCATTTATTCACGCACATGTCGAGAGACTGTTTCTCGATGGCTGACACAGCAACCTCAGCAAAACGCAGAGTCTTTGTGGCAGCAATGCGTTAATCAACCTCAAATCAGTAGTCACTGCCCAATCAATATGACAGACAATCCACGCAATCCAGTGTATACCAATTGTGGACATGTATTTGACGAAGCCGCAATTCGTCAGTGGTTACAGCAACATGACAGCTGCCCATGCTGTCGCAAACCAGTCACAGCGCTTGTGAAGTCTCGCTTACGCAGTGCATTAAATGTGTTATTGAATCCTGAGCTGATGACAGCAGCACAAGGCAATGCCGCCGTTGCAGAGCGCAGTCCGCAGCAACAATTGACATTATTAATGCAAATCATACAACAAGCTATTCAACGCTCACCAAGAGAAGAATATCGCGTAGTTTGGCAGCGAGAAAACAAGCAACATAGCACAGTCGCCATTGATGAGAGGCTCAATCAATGCGTCACATCAACAGCACGCTTATTGCAACAACACCATACAGCACAAGCCAGGCAAAGCCATGGTTTGTTTGCACAACATGGAGCTCAAGCAGCAACCGCACAACGCAGGAACACACCATCAACACGAACAGCCTGAAAAGAATCAGCCACCATTGATGACAGATCTGTACGACTTTTCACCTAGCCGCTCTGTGCTGGCACCTCTACCGAATGTGGCTTATCCCAACGTTGTTGCTTACGCCATCGGTCCAATTGTCGTGCACATGACGTCAAATGCACAAGACGACTACCAATCTGATTTTGCGCCCAAAATGAGTGATGAGATTGATTGAACTTAAGGTCAGATATTTCTTGAGCAGCTTTGACCTTGCTTTGCTTAGAGTAAGCCGTCCCTTGATGCCGATCCTGGGCATCTGCATTGCGCTGTGCAATGTAACAACGGCATAATAGCTGAAATATTCTCATACATCCCTGGAACCTCGCATGACTCGCCGCATCTTCTCTCTTCAGAGTCATAATACGTGCTTTCACAATCCGCACCATCCTACGCATCTGACCACGACCCAATAACTGTACATGATGGTTATTCTCGCAATCAATCTCAACACCCGGCATTGTCATCAGATCTAATGGCTTCCCAGGCAAGACACTAACCTTCGAACTACCTAGTAGCTGGCTTAAAATGTCCATGTGGCCACTTTCAGATAGGGTTCGTAGCTGCTCTCCCCAACAAGTAAAGCCCCTCTTAGGAGAATGATTCAGTAGGGCTTTAACAAGGTCTATGTCACCATTCCTACAAGCATCATACAGCAACTTAGCGCCAACGCCATCTGAGACAATATCAATGCCACTGTGACATAGCAGTGCTTTTACAATCTCTGTGTGACCTTTCTCACACGCAATATATAGTGGTGTGCGATCAAAAAAACTAACCTTATTCACATCAACACCACCTTTATCAAGCAGTGCCTCTACAATGTCCACATCACCGCTCCTACAAGAATCAATCAGCAACTTAGCGCCAACGCCATCTGAGACAATATCAATGCCACTGTGACATAGCAGTGCTTTTACAATCTCTGTGTGACCCCTCCTATTAGCAATCGATAGTGATGAACAACCAAAAAGATCAGCCTTATTCACATCAACACCACCTGTATCAAGCAGTGCCTTTACCATATCTATATCACCATCCCTACAAGCATCATGCAGCAACTTAACGCCAATGCCATCTGAGAAAATATCAATGCCACTGTGATATAGTAGTGCTTTTACAATCTCTATGTGACCCTTCCTACTAGCAATCAATAGTGGTGAACACTTGTTCACATCAACACCTCCTTGATCAAGCAGTGCTGTTACAATCTCTATGTGACCTTTCTTACATGCAATCCATAGTGGAGATTTACCCCACATACCAACCTTATTCACATCAACAGTATCTTTATCTAGCAGTGCCTTTACAACCTCTATGTGACCCTTCTTACATGCAATCCATAGTGGTGAACGACCCCTATTATCAAC
>JBDOIU010000027.1:0-3573 GCA_047404195.1 Coxiellaceae bacterium | reverse complement strand
ACAAGTTACCCACAGCAGAATTGTGTGACTATACAACAAAATCCCACTTTGATGAAAAAAAAGACGGTTAATTAAAAAGAGCCGCATCATTATAAACAATATTAATAATTAAATAAGTGATGATAGTTATTGAGGTCTTGCCTGCTTGTGGGTAAGTAAAATTTATACCGTTAAATCAGTTGGTTACAGGTTTTAAAACGCTGTTATTAACAGGCCTTAAGCATGTCATTTAGCTTGTGAATAACTGTGTGTAAGCTGCAGGGGGCAATTTGGAGTGCAGAATGTCAACACTATTCAACGCTATAAAACCATGTGGTTATACACAAACTTATCCACAATACAGCTACGCAGTATGCATATTGCCGATTTAAAGATGGGTACGAGAAGGTTATAGATTGATCAACAGACACCGAAAAGAGACAATATGATGCTCTCCTATAGCGCTGATCAGATTTAGGGATATAATATAATCAGTTACGTATGGAGATTAATGTGAAAAAAAATACACTCATTCGGTTAGAAGAGAGTCCTTGCGCACAGCGGGGGCGTTACAATTTAGTACTGCAAGCAGAAGGGGAGGATCAGTCGGTATTATTACCATTTACAATTCAAGCATCTACTGAGGGCAATGTGCACATAGATTTATCAGAATCAAAATACGCCATTTACCAAGTGCAAAAAGAGGCAATTTCGCTAACGAATCTACCTTCATTGGCCGGTAAGCGTCTGTCAATCCGTTTTAGTCAGAGTCTTTGTCGTCTTTACCACGGTTGGGTCACAGGTTTTCTCTTGGGGGAGGTGAAATTTGCAGGTCAATATATACTGGCGGGGCTTTGTAGGCAATCTGAGGAGATAGAGCTGGATTCATTGCAGAATAAGATGACTTCGGTGGTGTATAAAAAGGAAACCAATACTGTTTCAGTGCAATATGATACCATTGTTGACCACGAAGTCATTTCAAAAACGATCGCTGACCTTGCTGTTGATAAAAGCGAGGATTTTATAATGATAGATCTCTCAAAAGAGCCCGCACTCAAAAAGGTAGTGACGTTATCCGAGAAGGCATTCGAGGGCCTTAGTGCAATCACAGCGTTAAGAACACAATTTGGAATTAAGTTTCCAGAATGTTTCCGGTGGTTTCCATACCGCTGGTGGTCTTGTATTAGGATTAAGTCTTTAGACTTTAGTGCCTGCAAGCACGAAATTGCTTATTCAAGTCAACCGGTAGAGCACAAGGGTAACGACTATCCACAGCTTGATGATGTGGTAATAAAGCCAGCAGTGAGGCTGCGGAAAGCGCTGTACGCCGTGAAATCAGTTGCAGCCCTGTGTGGCCTTGCTGCTATAACCATGAACGTCCTGCCGCTCTGTCTAGCGTCTCTGGTGATTCCAGGTGTTAATATTGCTGCATTGGCATGCTTTGCGGTTGCTGCAGTGCTCTCAGCCACGAGTCGGGTGGTGGCAGCAGCAAACCGCCCCAATGCGCCTACAGAAACTGAAGAAGAATATGGTGGCATACCACAGCTGCAAAAGGAACCATTGGTGGGGCGAGTACTGGGAGGTGTGCTCATTGCAGGGGAAGCATTAACAACCATTGCAGCCATTGCACTGATGGCATTGCTGTGCACGCCAGTGTTGACACCATCGCTGGGGGTGATGATGGTCATCACGGCATGCACAATTGCTGCCTGCTGCTTGTCAGTAGGGAGTCGTTGTTACGCTGCTTGTTTTAAAAGAAGTGAAGGCGAATCGATGTTGATGACACCAAGAAAGTCAAAGTCGAAGCGGGTTAATTTTGACGACAGAGTAGAACCATAGCCAAAGTCATCAGGGTGCTGAGGGTGCGGCATTAAGGGAGTACTACTTGAAGGAGCGCGCAACATGATGTGTTTGTATGTGCTGTCCGGGTGTAAGTGGCTTGTGCAGGCGTAAAATATCCATGTGCTTCGTTGGTGGAGTTGGTATGATAATGAGATTACCACCAGGCAGTAGCTCAGAAATGAGTATCTTTAAAACAGGGCGGGGCACGGTTGGTGCTAAGACGATGATTGAGCGATAAGGACCAACCTCTTCCCAGTTTTTGAGGGCAGAGAAATAGTCAGTATGGCTGGAAATGGGTTTTGATGTGAGGTTTGATATTTGTGCAAGTGTGTTGTCCGGTATGCCAAGCTGGCCGGCATCTTCATACATACGATAAACCCTAAGGCTGGATGTCGCCATGACAGCGCTCAGGTAGCCAACACTGTCTCCAACGGTCAGTACGCGATCTTGTGGCTTTGGATTAATCAGTGCCAATGCCAATGCAATGGTATAGGGTCGATGTAGTGTGTATTCATTTTTTATGACATAGAACCCCTGTTTTTTCACCTTTCTTTCCTGGTTGGGTGGAATAAAGGCAGAACGATTGACTTTTATCAATGCTTGAATATCCTTACGAGAAATTTTTGGTTCGCCAGCGAGGTGTTGTTTGTTATCAGTGGTTTGAATTTGTTTAACCATGGCTCGAACATCGACCATATTTTGGGAAGATCGCTGAACAGGCGGTGTTTCAGAGAGCATCGGACGCAAAGTGACGTAGGCGACAGCGGCCACTGCGGTGAAGATAACCAGTCTTAAGTTGCCGGGCATAAGTTTGCTCCAATGATAAACACATTCTAATTATAAGCCTGACGCACACTAAAATGCGAACTCAAGTGGCGTATATCGCATGGCACAAAGCTGGCGATAAGCGCAACTCATTGAAAACCCGGACAATTTGGGTGTCGACCGCGAAATGATCAGCACATCCCCTTAACAACCAATCCATGTTGGCGTCAGGGTGGCTTGTTATTACTGTGGGGCTTGGGTAAAGCGGTGATAATCAATGGCTTATGCAGCAAGTCCCCCAATAAAAATATCCCTGTGTGAATGATCTATAGTAGGAGTATGACAAAACTACATGACAAACCCACTTCAAAACACCCCAAAGGAGGGGGCAATGGCTAAAGATGCAAATAAAAATAACGAAATACAAGCCCAGATGATCGCAGCAGCCTTGTTTGGGCAAGATCAGTTTGCACAAAAAAAAAATAAGCATGCGCAAAGCCTGCAACCCAATGATAATCGGCACCCAGTCGCTGAAGTGTTTCACCGCACAGTGAAGAGCGATGATGGAAGAAGTTGGCCAATGGTACAAATAAACTTTAAAACTGAGCAAGCCCGACAAAGCTATATGCAAGTACTACGCACCCAAGGTATTCAGTGTGACAACGGGGATTGGGGGTGGAAAACAACAGTTCCGACTCAAGATAATGGGAGCGCGTACGGGTTGCAAGTTCCCTGTCAGGGGTTTTTGAATGATTCAGGTAAACGACAGCAGTTTTTGGGGGCAACAACCAATTCACCTCAAGGTGCTTTATCGCAATATATTGCCACACGAGAAGAAGAGGCAGGTATAACTCAAGCAGATCAAATGCTTCATTACCATTGGGGAAGTCAAATTGATAAACTGGTTGTGTGCCAGGTCCATCGGCTTTTCGAAGAAATACTTTATAGCCACCCGGCTTTGTGAATTCAGTCGGACTGGCTGTACCT
>JBDOIU010000026.1:0-7542 GCA_047404195.1 Coxiellaceae bacterium | reverse complement strand
ATTCGGCGATAAAACGCTATTTGAGAACGTTTCTGTTAAGTTCGAGCAGGGTGGCCATTATGGCTTGATTGGTGCCAATGGTTGCGGAAAATCCACATTTGTAAAAATATTGTCCGGTTTGGTGGAGGCGTCTGCCGGCCAAATCTCATTGCCCAAGCATTGCCGTATGGCGTCATTGAATCAAGACCAATACGCTTTTGATGATTACACTGTACTAGAAGCAACGATTATGGGGCACAAGGACCTCTGGGCTGTACAAACAGAGCGTGATGCCTTGTATGCGCTGCCTGAGATGTCAGAAGAGCAAGGTATGCGTGCTGCTGAGCTGGAAATGCAGTTCGCCGAGTTTGATGGCTATACCGCTGAAGCAAGAGCGGCAGAGCTGTTAACAGGCGTTGGTATTGAAATGGCCTTACACGATACGAAGATGGGTGATATACCACCAGCATTGAAGCTGCGTGTATTGCTGACACAGGTTCTATTTTGTGATCCTGATGTGATGTTACTCGACGAGCCAACCAACAACTTGGATATCAATACCATACGCTGGTTGGAGAAAGCCTTGATTGAGCGTGATTGCACAATGATTATCGTTTCGCACGATAGACATTTTTTGAATGCTGTTTGTACGCACACAGCAGATTTAGATTACGGCAACATACAGCTTTTCCCAGGTGCGTATGATGAGTATATGCTGATGGCGACACGTGCGCGTGAGAAGCAGCAGGCAGATCAAGCACGTAAGAAAGCCAAAGTAGCTGAACTACAAGCCTTTGTGCGTCGCTTTTCAGCGAATGCATCTAAATCACGTCAGGCCACATCTCGTCTGAAGCAGATTGATAAAATTCAGCTAGATGAGATTAAACCTTCTAGTCGTAAGTATCCGTACATGAAAATGATGCAGGAGAAAAAATTACACCGTGTGGCGCTGACCATTGAAGATATTGCATTGTCCTATGAGGGTGAGCCGGCTGTGATTGAGCCATTCACGTTGCGCTTGGAAGCAGGGCAGAAACTGGCTATTATCGGTGATAGTGGTATCGGTAAAAGTACACTTATCAAAGCGATCATGTCAGTGATTCAACCACAGCAAGGTACAGTAAAGTGGGCTGAAAATGCGATGCTGGGTTATTTGGCTCAGGATCATGGCAGTGAATTTGCAAATGATATGACTGTCTTTGATTGGATGCAGCAATGGGCAAGCGAAGAGGACGATGAGACCAGCATCCGTGGTGCGTTGGGCCGCATGTTGTTTTCCGGTGATGCCATTAAAAAACCAGTCAAAGTGTTATCTGGGGGTGAAAAGGTTCGTCTACTGATCGGTAAGTTTGTGATGATGAAGCCGAATGTATTAGTGTTAGATGATCCAACCAACCACTTAGATATGGAGTCCATCGAGTCTTTAAATATGGCTCTGGAAAACTATGATGGTACTATTGTTTTAGTCAGTCATGATCGCCAGTTGGTTTCCTCAGTTGCCACACAGATACTGGATATTCGCTCAGCAAAAGACATTGAATTTTATCTGGGTGGGTATGATAGCTATCTTTCAAGTAAGGGTGTGATTGTTGACTAACACTGTGGTCGGTGAGAGGGATTGGCTGTGGCGTTTGTCACTGCAAGCCTTGCTTTTTCGTTATCGTTGTCTCACTGAGCTGCCAGATAAACCGTTGCTCATAACAGCGGGTACTAGCCCAAAACATCTGTCTGATTCAGAAGGTGAGGTGCATGTACAGCATGTCAGTTACAGTGATTTCATGACGCAAGATATTTCAGAGCAGTCTTGTATCATCGCATCCCTGTGTTTGCCAACAACAGAGTTATTGCCGGACCTCTTGCAGCGCATGCAGCAAGTGTTGCAGCCATCTGGGCAATTGTTCTTATCCTATTATGCATTGGATACATTGTCTCATCTTACTCGGCATATCCAGGAGCAGGGCGGCCCATCATTGCAGCCGTTTTGTGATATGCACGATATAGCAGATGCCATTAATCAATCCGGCTTTCGAGATGTCGTATGCGATCGACAGGTGTTCTCTATGCATTATCAGCATGCTGAGGACTTCAAAGCGGATTTTCATTACTATGCTTTTGACAGCTTGCTCAACCAGTTTGCACGTGATAATGCATTCTCTGATTTCTGCGTGACGGACTGGCTATCATCCGATGTTCAACATAAGGCGGTGCCATTTGAAATTGCATTTTTTTATGCGATGCAAGCCCCTAAAAAGCAACAGCGAAATGACGCTGGTGAACAAATGGTTCCACTCAGCGATATTCAAGGTTTAAAGAAGCAGCATTAAGGGCTGCTCTCACTACACTGGAGGTTACAATGAGAGTTGGTTTAATCGGTTGGCGTGGCATGGTTGGTTCTGTTTTGGTGCAGCGAATGCAGCAAGAGAATGACTTCCAGCACATGCAAGTAACCTGTTTTAGTACTTCCAATGCGGGTGGGTCTGCACCACCTTATGCATCTGGTAGTCCCGTGCTACAAGACGCGACAGATTTACAGCAACTATCTACGATGGATGTCATTGTCTCATGCCAAGGTGGCCACTATACCCAACAGGTATTTCAGCCTTTGCGAGATACTGGTTGGCGTGGATATTGGATTGATGCAGCATCACACTTGCGCATGCGCGATGACAGTACTTTGTTGTTGGATCCTGTTAATCATGATCAGATTGCTGCAGCCATTAACGCCGGTCAAAAAACCTTTGTCGGATGTAATTGCACAGTGAGCTTAATGTTAATGGCGATTGGTGCATTGTTTCAGGCTGGGTTGGTCGAGTGGGTCAGTGCGATGACCTATCAAGCGGCCAGCGGTGCGGGTGCTGCTGCACTGCGTGAGTTATTGCAGCAAATGGGGGCGATGCATGCTGCTGTTGCTGATGGCTTGCAGAATCCGGCTTGTCACATGATGCAAATCGATCAACAGCTGCGTACAGCAATGCCTCAAAGTCTGCCAACAGATATTTTATCAGCACCTCTGGCGGGTAGTGTGCTGCCCTACATCGATGTGCCTGTGTCAAATGGCCAAAGCAAGGAAGAATGGAAAGCCATGGCAGAGGCGAATAAACTACTGTCTTCTCAGTCACCCATTCCAATCGATGGCATTTGTGTGCGCGTTGCAGCCATGCGATGCCACAGCCAAGCATTAACGGTAAAGCTGACTCAAGATATCCCGCTCTCTGAGATTGAGGCGTTGATTGAGAACAGTCATGAGTGGCTAGCGCTCGTACCGAATGAGCGTGAGGCCAGTTTGCAGCAACTGACGCCCAGTGCGATTGCGGGTAGCTTAAAGATCGCAGTTGGACGCCTGCGTAAAATGCATATGGGTACAAAATACTTATCGGTGTTTACCGTTGGTGATCAGTTGCTTTGGGGTGCTGCAGAACCATTGCGCCGTTGCTTACAGCACATTGTCAAAAAAAACATGGCATCTGTCCACTTTTAAGCGTTATGCCAGCTGTGATTACACAGCATGCACCGTATGCTGCTGCGTTATCCTATTCCATAGCAATATCCATAGAAGAGAGGTCTATGCATCATATCACCAGTTTCGTGCCCATGTGCGTGTCTCCATTATCTACCAAACCCGCTAGCGTTTCGCCGCTTCTGATTGCCGTCAGGTCTGGTGATTTGTCGAAAGTCATAACGCTGTTGAGAACAATAGCCCTTCATGATCTATCTAAGCAAGAGTCGTACACAGTATTGCAGGCGGCAGTGATTGGTTTACATGCTGAGATTGTTCAGCGATTGCTTGTGTCTAGCTCTATTTTTCGTGTTTTTAAAAACCCCAGTATGCCTTCTATGACAGGATATCATTCACCCATTGTGGCTTGTGTTGGTTATGCCAATAGTAACAGTGATTTATTTGCTCGTTCTGCATGTATTTGGGCAGCCATGGGCGAGAGGAAAAGCCTTTTGCATGATGCTGTTGGGGCTGGTTCATATGATGTGTTAAGACTGCTACTTATACATAAGGCTGATGTGAATGCTGTCACCGCGTCAGGCACAACCGCTTTAATGCAAGCTGTTAAAGAGCAAAGGCATGACATGGTGCAATTGTTGTTGGAGTCAAAAGCCAATATTGACCAGAATAATCGTCATCAATCAGCGCTGACGCTCGTAGAGGCGACAGATTGGCAATCTGACACAAGACTCATTAATCTGTTGCTTTCATATGGCGCTAATTTTGATGAGAATAGTCTGCCAAGGCTGGATTCAAAAACCTATGTTAAAAAAATGCGTGCTTATTATTTGGTTTGTACAAGTTTTTGTGGTCAAGTGAAGATTCCTTTTTTAAGTATCAATTTCTATGCTGCATGTAGTACGCTTAGAACATTTAAGGCGTGTTGTGGTATGCAGTCTGACAGAAGCGCGAATAATTTTTTTCGACATTATCAAGCTTTCTTCCCGCTTTCTGCAACGGCACCTTGTGTTAATCATGATAGGTGTCAATGTTTTTATGTTTTATGGCTATTGCAGAGAATTCAGAGTCAATCAAGGCTGGTTTTTCCTCAAGCTATCCTGGTCATGCGCTATTTAGGTGCTTACACTATTGATCCTGAGCGTGCTTCTAAAATATCTTTATACAGTCAGCCTTAGGTGTGAAATGGCAGTCTATTGTGTCTCCATAGATGTGACTTTGAAGTTTTTGCATGTTATGCGAAGCACTCCTTGTGAAGCACTCCGTGCGAAGCACCTAGGCGGGCGTGTTTTTAGCACATTGCCACCATAAAAAAACCCCATGCTGGGGTTTTTGTTTTTTTCGTTGGCGGGAATCTCCGCTCGCATGGCAATCCTGCCATGCATCGCTACCCAGAGCTACGCCATCCTGGCTTCGCTCGCTCGCAGGACACGAGCATGCTCGTGTTTTTGCCTGCTCGCCCCGCGTCCGAGCGAACGCGTTTTCAGCACATTGCCACCATAAAAAACCCCATGCTGGGGTTTTTTTATGGTGGAGACGGCGGGAATCGAACCCGCGTCCGCAAATACGTTGCCTTAGGCTCTACATGCTTAGTTCCGTCATTTATTTAAAATCAAAATCCTCCGACGGGCAGGATGATCATGACTCTAGCCCATTAATTTAACAGCCTAGCGGCGAGCCACCGTTAGGATGCGGTCTTGTGTAATGTGACCATCAGCTCCAAACCCACAAGCAAGCTTGGTTGATGGCGCTGTGCCAGTTTTTAAGTGGCACGGAAACTGAGCTGCTTACGCAGCGACAGCTACCTCAGCGAAGTTTGCATCGTTTGCAATTATGTTTAACAACAGTGAGTTAACGAGTCTTGTTGTCATACTCGACATGCACCATAAGGGTCAGACATCCGCGTCGAAGCCATGTCGTCCCCATCATTGCCATATTAGCGTAGTTTGACCGCTATCTCAAGCTGTTTACCCAAACACTATCTTCGCACACGGGCATTGTCTCGCTCGACGGCCCGTTTTTTCAGGCTTTCGCGCTTGTCATAGAGCTTCTTACCCTTCGCGCGGGCAATGCTGAGTTTCACTCGTCCGCGTTTCCAGTGCAGGTTTAATGGCACAATGGTTTCGCCTTTGCGACTGATGCAGCCTGCTAACTGATTGATTTCACGACGATTGAGCAAACATTTACGCTGTCGGTATGGATCTGCCTTTGTCTGCTTGCAGACCGTACTCAATGGGCTAAAGTGTGCACCAATCAACCAGGCCTCATTACGTTGAAAGGTGACATAGCTGTCACGTAATTGCGCACGTCCTGCACGTAGACTCTTGACTTCCCAGCCCTCTAGCACCAATCCTGCTTCAATGGTGTCTAAAATTTGGTAGTCATGCCTGGCCTTACGGTTATCCGTAATCAGGTTGCCTTGACTTGTCTTTTTCTTTTTGCTTGCCATAATAACACCAGTGTAGCATCGTGAGTCATTGTTCAGAGTAGCGATACTCGAACACATTGCCTATGCTAACATAATTATATGTACAAGTGGGAGCCCCATGCAAAGTATCAAGCGCGCAAAATTGGTGCCATATACACCAGAGCAGATGTATGATCTGGTGAATGACGTTGCGCATTACCAGGAGTTTGTTCCGTGGTGCCAGCACAGTGCTGTTCTCTCAAGTACCGATAATATCGTGGAGGGTCAGCTCACTTTTGCCAAGGGTGGCTTGGTGAAGTCATTTACAACGCGCAATACATTACACCCCAAGAAGCTCATTGATATTTGCTTGGTCGATGGCCCATTTAAGCACCTTGAAGGGTTTTGGCGCTTTGAGCCACGTGGTAGCGACAAAACATTGGTGGTGTTGGATTTAGAGTTTGAGTTCAGTGTGGGCGTGGTTGCCATCTTATTTGCCCCAATCTTCAATCAGGTCGCAACGACACTGGTTGACGTATTCAGTGACCGCGCTGATGCACTCTACGGGTAGCGCGATGCAGGTAACCATTTCATTCGCGACCACTGATCAACAAATTGAGCATGTGCAACACTTAGAAGAGGGCGCCACTGTACGTGAAGCCATCGAGCGCTCCGGTATCATGGCGCAGTGTCCGCCAGGGTATCAGTTAGAAGCGGGTTGGGTGGGCATATTTGGCCGTCAGGTGTCATTAGACAGCTTTGTAAGCGATGGGGATCGCATCGAGCTGTATCGGCCACTGGAGGTCGATCCTATGCAGGCGCGTCGCTTGCGCGCGCTGAAAAGCAAGAAAGACTGAACTATTTTACAATGCGTCGCTCAATTTTACTGACGCGACCATGTGATAGTGTCACAACCAGCTCGCGTCGAGTTGTTTGCCCATATGATGGGCGCAGCGAATAGATGTATATCTCGCGTTGATCATTAAATAGTCTATTTAGTGCGGGAGAGCCTAGCAGAGTGTGTAATTCTTGAGCTGACATACCGGTGTGCACCTTCATCAAAGACTTTTCAGCTAAATGATTACCCTGCTGAATTGGCATGCTATAAGGGCTGCACGCTAACATACTCATGCTGAGACAAACAATGGCACTCCACTGGCCAAGTGATTTGATCATGTTGATATCCTTGAAATAACGGGTCAGAAATAATTCACTATACCGCGATCGAGCTAGCGCTTCAATCTACAATTTTGAGAAGCTTGCATCGCTGGCCATCTTTAGTGCATAATGATCTGGTCTGTGTCGCATACCCATATGCGAGATTGTGAATGAATACAGGGAGCTGTAGCGGTTATGTCTGACTACGAAGAACAATTACGTGACAAGGGCCTTAAGGTAACCACTCCACGAGTTCGCGTATTGTACATATTAGATAATACTGTCTCGCATCATATGAGTGCAGAAGACTTGCATGCTGCTCTCAAGGCCGAATCTACTGATGTCAGTTTGGCAACGGTGTATCGTGTGCTGAATCAACTGGAAGAAGCAGATTTGCTCATCAAGCACAATTTTATTGGTGGGCATGCCGTCTATGAGCTGGCTGCTCGTGAGCATCATGATCACCTGGTGTGTACGCGATGTCATCGCATTGAGGAGTTTCATGATAAGCAGGCGGAAGACCGATTAACGTATATCGCCAATC
>JBDOIU010000025.1:0-4019 GCA_047404195.1 Coxiellaceae bacterium | reverse complement strand
ATACTCTTGCACCTACCTGAGTTACAGTCTCGCAACAATTATCATGTGCACCGTACCCCATATTGCTGTGCTGAGTAGCTGGACAATCATCAGAGGAAGGCTTAATTGGAAAAAACACGCACGTCGGCATAAGACCAGATTCAAAACAAGACATAATATTAACCCCATAATTTTGCACATTAAGTAATCAATTATGACACAAAAAAAAACCAAAGGTTAAGAAAACAAGCAACAGCACCTGAAATTCCATATAACTCACTGATTTTACCGCATTGTATAATACCAGTAGCGCAACAGGGAAATGAAAACGTGTTTTGATAGCTAACCAGCCATTACGACAATGGACATATATCCACGCCAACATAAACTGACATTGGCAATAGTGCTACTGCTGCAGTATCAGCAGTGACTTCGACACATATCACTTACGTACCACGCAGCGTCATTTAATCAACGAGATAGTGCAACAAAAAGTATGCTTTACTAATCACTTATAGCAGTCAGGTAGCTAATGGTCATACAACCCACAAAAGCTCTTTTACCCGCATAAACTGATAGTGCTGATACAGGAGCAATGACAGCCGGTGCTGCAGCAGTAGCAGCAACACCTAGCGTCACACCACCTGCAACGGTAAAGGATGAATTGTTTTTAAAGAAAAACTCTGCAAATGCGCTGAAAAAATCGTTAAGATTAGCATTGCCACCAGCAAGTACACTGAAGATAGCGGCAGCGCCTAACAATGCCCCACCTATAATGGCAACGGAAAGAGAGAGCCCCCAAAATATGCGGTAAGGAATCTGATCAGAGCGATTGCGCTCACCTAAAGGAAAAAATAAGGATGTTGGTAAGAAGTTTTTTGCCAACGGGCTGCCCCTCCATTCTCCAAAAAAAACAATCACTTGCACCCTTTGAATCTATTTCACCAGCCTCATCTTGCACTATTACCACTGAAAGTACTCCTTATAACGGATAGCATTAAAATCCGTCTTAGAGTAATGTAAATCTGCCCCACTGTCAAACGCATGCGCGAAATAAAGCTGAGACCAGTCGCAACCCATTGATCTGTCAGATTAGCGCAACGCTGCCAGCCCCTACTGTATCTGAACCACATGACAACAGCTAAAAAATAAGCTAGCCTGACATCTGTGATTACACTTGGGAGACGGACCGTGTTCGATCAGCTCACTCAGCGACTCAGTTCAGGCATTTCTAAAATTCGCGACACCATGAAAGGTGAACGCGCGCTGACACAAAAAAACACACAATCAGCTCTCAAATCGATTCGAGATGCGCTCTTGGATGCAGATGTTGCATTTTCCGTCGTCAATGACTTTCTTGATCAAGTCGAAAAAAAAGGCAGAGGGGCAAAAAGCAACACGCAAGGTCAGTGCTGGTGATGCATTAATTAAGGTCGTGCAAGATGAATTGGCACTGATTTTAGGCAACGAAGGCAAACCAGCCGAGCTGAACCTGAAAGCCAGCCCACCTGTGGTTATCTTGATGGTGGGTTTACAGGGCTCTGGTAAAACCACCAGCGCTGGTAAATTAGCGAAAATGCTGAAAAATAAGCAAGACAAAAAAGTTGCCATGGTCTCTACCGATATTTACCGACCAGCAGCCATTGACCAGCTGCAAACTCTATGCCTGGAAAATGATGTCACATTCATCAGCAGCACCAGTAAAGAAAAGCCGACTCATATCGCAAAAAACGCCCTTAAAGAAGCCACCAAGTCGATGATGGACGTACTGATTGTGGATACCGCAGGTCGGCTGCACATTGACAAAGCACTCATGAAAGAGCTTCACGCCATCAGTGATATCGTCAAACCGACTGAGACACTCCTGGTCGTCGACAGCATGACAGGACAAGATGCGGCTCATATCGCAAAAGACTTTAATGACCAGCTGGCACTCACAGGTACCATTCTAACTAAAACAGACGGTGACGCGCGTGGTGGTGCAGCATTATCCATGAGTATGATCACAGGCAAACCGATCAAATTCATCGGTACTGGTGAAAAGCAAGATAATCTCGAGACTTTCCACCCGAAACGTCTGGCATCACGCATTTTAGGCATGGGTGACATCGTGTCTCTAGTAGAAAAAGCGCAAGATGAATTTGATGAGAAAAAAACAAAGAAGCTGGCAAAAAAAGCACACAAAAATACAGCCATTTTTGATTTCAACGACATGCTGGCTATGATTGAACAAACGAAACGTCTGGGTAATACCGCGGATATCATGAAAAAATTACCCATGGCTGGTGCCATGAAGGGACCCATGGCGATGTTCGAGGAAGGCTCCGTGAAAGTGATGCGTGCTGTGATTGGCTCAATGACGACTCACGAGCGTGCTTTTCCAGCCGTGATCAATGGCTCTCGCAAAAGAAGACTCTCCAAAGGAAGTGGTGTTGACCTGCAACAAGTTGCCCGCACCATTCGCAATCGTGAAAAAATGAAGAAAATGTTCAAACAAGCCAGCAGCCAGAAACTGCGCCGTCGTATGAATCACCTGCAAGCCAATATGCCAAATGCTGGGCCATTAGACGACATTCCCTTTGATGAGCTGGATCATTAGTAAATAAGTGCAGAAAACACTTTCCAAGACGGAAAATTTCGCGTAAAATAGCACATCGTTGGTGAATTTTTTAACATCAACTCACCACATCGAGGGTAATAAAGCTGATTTATCAATCAATTAGCCCACTCCTTCACTGATTATTCTTATGCATTTATGAGGACTATTACACCATGGTTAGAATTCGATTATCACGACAAGGCTCAAAAAATAACCCTTACTACCACATCATCATTGCCGATGCACGCGCCGCAAGAGACGGTAAACGCATCGAAAAGATTGGTACTTTCAATCCTGTTGCGCGTGGCCAAGCTTGTCGCCTTGAACTCAATGAAGAGCGCTTGACATACTGGCAAGAAAAAGGGGCACAAGCCTCTCTAAGAGTCAAAAAACTGATCAAAGAAACCCGCTTATCAGCAACCAAACCTAGAGCAGCTCTTGTATCCAACAAAGAACGACGCAAACAGCAGTCTGAAGACAGCATCAAAGCTAATAAAGCCAAGAAAGTAAGCGAAAAGAACGAGGCTGAAGCAACAGCCGAAGCAGCTGATAGCTAAACAATCGGTCATATTACTGGATATGTCACATAATAAACCACACAATCCGGTCGTTATTGGGCAGTTAGGTAAACCTTACGGTGTAAAAGGTTACCTACACTGCCGTTCTTTTACCCAGCCTGCGAACAACCTACAGCAGTACACAGAGTGGTTTCTTCAAGACCAACGTGGCCAATGGCAACACAAAGCAGTGGAACATATTAAGCCACACGGCGATCACTTTATAGTGAGACTGCAAGGATTTCAATCACCTGAAAGCGCACGAGCCGCTTGTAACATGAAAATTGCCATTGAAAGAGCTTCACTGCCAGCGATTGACGACTCTGAGTTCTACTGGCATGACCTAATGGGCGCAGCTGTCTACACAAGCGATGAAACGCATCTCGGTCAGCTTGATGATATACAAGACATTGCTGGGCAAACAACATTCAGCGTTAAAATGGGCAATGGCAAGCGCACTCTCATACCCAACAGAGCACCATTCGTTCAAGAAATAGACTGCGATTCAAAGCGCATCACTGTCGACTGGACACCACTTGAACCGTAATGAAGCACCTTGTATGACAAAACCACACTATCACACGCTCAGCTTATTTCCTGAAATGTTTTCAGCGCTAGACCATGGCGTGGTTGGACGCAGTATCCGCGAGCAACGCGTGCAATTAACCCATCATCAGCTACGACAATACAGCCAACGCGAGGACGGACGGGTAGACGATCGCCCATATGGCGGTGGTCCTGGTATGGTTCTAGCATACCCACCCGTGCTTGACGCCATCATACAAATACAACAGCAATATGGTAAAATGATGGTGGTGCATCCCTCCCCACAAGGTCACCCCATGTCAGAGCAAATTTTATCCACCCTACAACAACAAGATAAT
>JBDOIU010000024.1:0-38016 GCA_047404195.1 Coxiellaceae bacterium | reverse complement strand
GTTTTATATGACATCAATTCTAAACTGAGTGCGGAGCTGATGATTGACCATATAGGTGGTCCTACAGGGGGTTTCTTCGGTACTCGTAACATAACAAGCATGGCCATATTAGCTGGATTGAATTGGCACGCACTGTCATAAACTGCTAGCAACAGATTATTCAGTTCACACTGAATTGTATACACCAGTGTTGGTGCGATTCATATATCGACCTTGCGTTGTTACATGTTGGCACTCTCTTATGTATGTCAGGCCAGTGCTGTATATCGTGGAAGTTACAGTGTCGTTGTATGGTTTTGTGGAGTGATATTGGTATTCAAGGGAGAGAGGGATTATTTGGCCTGGAGCAATGTGTCCTGCCATGAACCACAGCGCTCCATCGTATCAGCCATCTCAATAATGGCATTCGTGTATCCTTAGCAAGCGAGATCATTGCACACAATTTCCAAGCCTAACATGAGGGTGTTATAGCTTGGCTTGGCATTGACAGTGCCGGTATAAGTATAATCTGCACCTGCTGAGTCAGTAGCATCCTTATAGGTATAAGTGCTGCTTACTTTTTTGCCACCAGTATGTATCAAATCCAATGAAAGATTAAAGTTTTGTGCAACACTGTATTTCACACCCAAGCCTAGGCGCCACAGGCCCATGCCTTTGCTTTTATTTTGGTTTTGAAAGTCGTTGTATTCACCTGCTTTACTGCTATCAGTGCCGCAATTTGAACATTTAACGGTTATTTTGTGACTTGTTAAGCCAGCACCAGCACTTGCGTAAAATAACACTTTGCCTAGCATGACACCAACAAGTGCATCCAATGTGCCAGTGAATGTTTCTGAGTGGTGAATTTTTGATGTTAGACTGGCGTTAGTCGCGTTTTTACCAGCGTTTGTAAAGGTCTGCTTGGAGGATGATCCACCGAGCAGTATCCCTAGGCGGCCACCAATATATACGCCTGGATCTATGATGGTACCGTAACCAAAATTAACATTCCCAGCGCTGACGGTATCTTTCTTTTTGCCTGTGAGAGTAGGTGTGGTGGTGGCAGGTTGAGAGTTGGTTTCAGAGACAGTTGTTTTATAGCTCATATTATGTGCACCAAGGCCAATGTTAGCAAAAAAACCACTGAAATTACCGCCTACAAGATCACCATCATAGCTTGGGAGAGCCATGGCAACGCCACTACTGAGACCCAGCGCAATACTGGCTACCTGTAAAAATAATGTTGAGCGTCCTGAAAATGACATCTTTGCCTCCTTGAGATCGGCGATAACGGATGGATAATCAATATCATAGCATAGCCATCACCGGCAAGGGAAGACAGGTTTTTATGCGGTTTCAGTGGAGGTCGCCTGTGTTTTTGTTATGACGAGGATCAGTAGCATCGCCAGTACTGCAAATAAAAACTCCGTGTAAAGGCTGCTGTTTGGTAGCCAGTATTGCTGAGTCAAAATGCAAGCGTAAAATAGTAACATGACGACGCCAGTCGCGGTGTTAATAAAAGATTGTATGCGACCTTGTAGGTAAGCCGGTGTATTGGTGAGCAGTAAGCTATTGGACAGGCTCCATGCAGAAAACGCAATGCCAATGCAACAACAAAAGACAATGCTGAAGCTGAAGGTGTGTGTGAAGATCATACCCACAGTACCTAAAGCCATCAGTGCCAGTAAGGATAGCAGCGTGTTTTGTACTCCGATACGTTCTTTCAAGGCACTGAGAAAAAAGCTGCTGATGATAAAGCTTGCTGACATGGCTGCTTCAATAATAGAAAAGCCACGTGCTCCCATCCTGAGCGTGTGTTTCACAAAAGGTGCAAGTAAAACAGGGGAGGTCATAAAGCAAGTGATGAGCAGCATTTGTATCAGTGCATAACGACGACCAACGGCATTCATTTTGAGATGTTTTACACTGTCATGCCATTGGCTAATCAGGCCCTGTTGCTGTTCTTTTGCTTCCTGTTTGGGACAATCATGCATTGGTAGGAAACAAGCAAGCAAACTGGCAATGACAAAAGCACCGCACACCCAGGTCATCACCATTGAAACGCTGGTTAGTGCTGTTAGCCAGCCACCTATCGCATTACCTGCCATGGTACCAATCTCAAAAATGATGTTACTGAGCATGGCTGCAATCAGCATTTGCTCTTTGGTATTCATTTCTTGTAATACGGCAGCATTAGATGGCATACGCAGGCAAAATAGGGTGCCCATACCAATCAGCAGCGCTGGCCACAACCATACAGATTGGATGATACCGAACAACCATGCAAATGTGCCGGTGATGACAATGCCTACTACGGTGCCAGTGAGGTAAGCGATTTTACGCCGCACCCGATCGACAAAAACCCCCAATAGTGGCCCAAAGGTCATGGTTGGAATCCAAAAACAGAACATAAAAATCATCACATGAAAAGTACCATGTGCGCCACTCGCTGAACTCCAGGTGCCGGCAACATACTCAGCACCATTGCCCAAAGCCACAAATAGCTGTGCAAATAAAAGTGGCCAGAGTCGCGAAATACAAGGAAAGAGACTATTTTTCATAGAGTTACCTCGGCGTGTGATGATTGGTTCAATACCAGCGGACTTCATTATATCAAAACACAGCCGGAGTGCAATATATTTGCACAAACTACCGTGTATTATTGTGTGCATATGTTGTCAGCGCTACACTAACTGATCGTAAGGAGAGTTCATGGCACCTCAAAAAAAAGTACCATCCACTGGTTCCCGTGCACCACGTTACCGTTTCGCGATATCGCTGGGTATTGTTGTGTTGGCATTCATGAGTGTGCTCAGTTACCACATTCAGCATCGCTTATTTTGGCCTGCTTGCCAGATTGTGTGCGTATTTGCGGCAGGGGCAGGTTTATTGATGGCCGTGCTCGCACCTTTGGGTGAGTTCACAACGCGTTGGTCGCTGTGCTGGCGGCAGGTTTGCCACTGGCTGGGTTATTTGAGTTTGGTTTTTTTCATTCAGGCTTGTGCGCAGATGGGGGTGTTATCGACACAATCAGCTGGCGTGTGTGTTTTGGCGGTAACCGGTTTTGTTTTTTATTTTGCTGGCTTGTATGTTGATGCGTTATTGATCCTTGTTGGGTGTTGTTGCATCGCATTGGCTGCCAGTATGGTGTGGGTACATGCACATTTTATATTATTGGCCGTTGCCATTTTCATTTTTGCACTATTATTGGTGAAGCTGATGGATCAGCGTCGTCATTCAGTGTGAGGTTATCATGAAAAGAAGCATTTGTTTCATAGCAAGCATGCTGGCTATGGGTGGTTCATTCTCTGTGAATGCGGCACACCAGGCCCGTTTAGCGCAGCGACCATCGTGGCTACCAGCCGTGCGGCGTTTCGTGAAGCATGTTGCGGCCAAGCGCCACTGGGGTGTTATCATTGCCCGTGCGCATGGTAAAGTATTGTATCAGTATCGCCCCAATGCCAGTTTCGTACCGGCCAGCACTCAAAAATTACTCACGGCTGTGGCAGCGGTGCAGACGCTGGGCAAAGATTTTCGTTTTCGCACCACCGTCTGGCAGTCTGGTGTGGTAGAGAAAGGTGTGTTACACGGCGATTTGAGTATGCGTTTTATGGGCGATCCCAATTTGACACATGCTGACTTGCAGCAATTGTTGCGTCATGCCATTCGACGAGCGGGTATTCGTCAGATACAAGGTCATATTAACTTGGATGTCTCCTGGCAAAATGGGCCTGCTTATGCCCCTGGCTGGATGTGGGATGAGTTGAGCTATGGTTACGCAGCTCCCATGAGTGCAATGGTCATTGATGAAAATAAATTTCATTTGGCTTTGTTGCCCAATGCCCAGTCAAAGCGACCACAACTACAAACCAATTTACCGGGTAAGGTGGCGACCTTCCATAATCGAGTGCGTTTAACGGCACGCCGAGTCAAGCAGTGTCCATTGGTTGTCTACTCTTCAGCAAATAATGATTACCATTTGTCGGGTTGTGTGCCACGTTTGCGGTCAGGTTATCGCTCCAGTTTGGCCATTCGTCAACCCAGTCGTTATGCGCGTGCATTGTTGCGTGCGACACTCCATCAACTCAAAGTGACGGTGCAACATGGCATTCGCGTGCATGCGCGTACAGTGTCAGCGCGACGCGTAGCGGTACATGTATCGGCACCATTATCTGTGTTGGTTCGCCATTGCTTGAAAGATTCGGATAATATGATTGCCAATGCGTTATCATTTGCTGTGGCTGCTAAGCGCTTGGGTAGTCCGGTTAGCTGGCAGCGTGCTGAAAAAGCCATGAAAGCTGTGTTGCAGCCGATTGTGCGTCATGATATATCTCAGTGGCATTGGGTGGATGCCGCTGGATTGTCGCGTTATAACATGCTGACACCAGCCATGCTGGATCATACCTTGCAATATATCGATGCACACCCAGCATTGCGCGCCGTGATTTTACCAGCGTTGCCTATATGGGGGCGAGATGGTACTTTGGCAGGCCGTTTGCAGCATACGGACTTACGTAACCAGATACATGCTAAAACTGGCACCATGACGGGTGTGTCTGCTTTAGCAGGCTGGTTGCGTGATCAAAATCACACATACCGCATCACGTTACTCATGAATGGTAGTCCAGAAAAAGCAAAAGCCAACCACCGCTTAGAGGCTACATTATTGGCACGCATCATGCGCGGATAATCATTCTGGCGTTGTTACGATCGGTCTGCTGTCATGAGATTGCTCAGGCGTACAAACTCGGCGACCGATAATGTTTCTGGGCGACGTTTGGGATCAATCTCAGCTGCAATAATCTGTTCACGTGTGACATGAGATTTAATGGCATTGGCAATGGTTTTGCGGCGATGATTGAAAGCATCTCTAACCAAGGTGGCAAAGTGCTTGTGGTTATCAGCCTCAGCGGGTCGTGTTGTAAAGGGTTTGAGTGCAACCAAGGCTGAGTTGACTTTGGGGGGAGGTGAAAAAGCGATGGGTGGAATGTGCATGCTCTTGCGTGTTTGGCAGTGGTATTGTGCCATCACAGACAGACGGCCATAGTCGCGGGAATTTGGTTGTGCTGCGAGGCGGTCAACCACCTCTTTTTGCAGTACAAAGTGCATATCACGAAAGCCAGCACCGACAGCCAGGCATTTGAAAATGAGTGGTGTTGAAATGTTATAGGGTAAGTTGCCCACAATGCGCCAGCTGTGATCTGTGTCCAGTGAGGACCAGTCAAATGTCAGTGCGTCGCATTCGATGACCTGAACATGCGCTTTGTCAGCCGTTTCGCGTCGACATTTTTCAGCAAGGTCTCGATCAATTTCAATGAGCGTGAGGCTGGCACAACGGTCGATGAGGTGTTGTGTCAGTGCGCCAGCGCCTGGACCAATTTCAATGATATGATCTGTTTTTTGTGGTGCAATATGTTGTGCGATACGTTGTAGAATCAGCTCATCATTCAAAAAGTGTTGCCCGAAACGTTTTTTCTTTTTAATGTGATTGTGTTGTGTTGAAATCATGTTGGTCCTATTGCTCAGCGAGCCATTGTTGGGTGCGTTGGAGTGTGTAGCGCAGGCTATCGGCTTTCGCTTTGCCAGTGCCAGCGAGGTGGCAGGCAGTGCCATGATCCACTGAAAAGCGCATGATGGGTAAACCCAGCGTACATTGTGTGAGTTGTCCAAAGGACAAGGCTTTGATAACGGGTAAGGCTTGGTCATGGTACATCGATAAAACAATGCGGTGATGCTGTCTTTGGTGTGGTGAAAATACTGTATCAGCTGGCATAGGGTCACTGACTTGATAGCCTTGTGCGCGACATTGTGCAATGGCTGGTGCCAGTAGAGTGCTTTCCTCATCTCCGATGTGGCCTTGTTCACCCGCATGTGGGTTGATGCCGAGTATGGTGATGCTTTGTTGTTTGTTCGCGCACAGCGGTTGTAGCAATCGAACAGCATTAACCACACGTTCAGGGCTGATATGATGAATCACATCACGCAGCGGGCAATGTGTGGTGAGCAAAGCCAGTGTCAGTTCATCACTGAGAAAGGTCATGAGTGACTGCGTGCTCTCGGTGTAGGCTTGTAGCCATTCGGTATGCCCACTGAAAGCATAGCCAGCCTCGTTCAAGATACCTTTATGCACGGGTGCGGTTACCATGGCTGCAAATTCACCATTACGGCAACCCGTTGCTGCTTGTTGCAGCATGGCAATGACGTAATCAGCGTGCGCGCTATGCAGCTCTCCAACAATGACAGGTGTTCGTAGCTGTGGTACCGGCATCACACTGATGTGTTGTTCGCTGCCCGGTTCGTAGCGAGGTAAGGACATTGAATAGCCTAAGCGCTGCGCACGTTCCGTGAGCAGTGATTCATCCGCTGCAATGACCAGTGGATGACCCTGCCAATCTTGCGCCACCTGCAAGCAAATGTCAGGGCCGATACCAGCAGGTTCGCCTGATGTGATGATGATGGGTGGTTTAGAAGGTTTGTACATCCGACTCTTTAACCAATTTGTCATACCATTTTTGTAATGTTGCTTGTGCTTTTTGCTCTGCTAACATTTGACGAATATTTTGATCTGATACACCCTGCGTGTCTTTTTTGGTACCAAGCACAGTGACGATATGCCAACCATTGCCAGCTTGTAGTGGTTTTGAAAAATGACCAACACGCAATGGGCGCAGCGCATTGAAGAAAAGATCTGGGATGTCACTTTTTGCGAGGTAGCCTAAAGTCGAGCCACTTGCTGCATTTTTTCTGCTGGATTCCAGTTTAGCCATGCGCTCAAAAGAGGCCCCTTTTTTCAGTTTTTGATAAATAGATTGAATACGCGCCTGTGCATTTTTCTTTTGTATCGCTGATGGTTTTTCAGGTAAGGCCACTAAGATATCACCGATATTATAAACCAAATGATTGCCCTGTAGCTGATGTTTCTGACGATAAGCCGCGATATCAGCTGCGGAGACAGCAGCACTGTGGCCGACTACGCCGCGTTGTAGCGTCAGCAGCGTGAGCTGTTCGCGAATGTTGTTTTTGAAAGTTGAGAAGGTATGGCCATCTTTGCGTAGATTTTTTTTCAATGTGGCAATGCTCCAATGGTTACGCTTAGCAATACGAGCAATACTATCTTGTAATTGTTTGTCAGAAATAGTGATATTGTTACTTTTGGCCAGTTGCAGTTGCAGGCGCTTAAGAATGGTTTGTTTTACCAGCATGGCTTGCAGTGCTTTCGTTGGGGGTGGTGTTTGGCCTTGTGCCTGCATTTGGGCCATGGCTGTTGTTTTGATGGCATCAATATCACTTTGTAAAATTAACTCACCATTGACGGTGGCAACAATACGATTGATGCTTTTTTCATGGCCTGCTGAAGCAGTATTGCCAAGCAATAAACAAGCACTGAGACAAGTGATCAGGGATAAATGGCGCATGGGTCTCTCCTATAAAATCAGTGGTGTGCCAGGCTTGGTTTTATCCACCATATGGTGAATCGCAACGGTGTTGCCAACATCGCCTAGGCCGGTCAGTACCAGGTTAAAATAAATACCTGTGTTGAAGTGGTTTTGTTGTTGCTGTGCGCTATCAAACACTTGGCTGATATAACTGCGGCGCAGCATCAATTGCAATTGCCAACAACAGGCGTTGTACTGTAGGCCTACAGTGTAATTGTTTATACGCTTGTTGTCAAAATCATAATCAGCCATGAGTAAACCTTGCCAATGTCTACTCAGAGACCATTGACCACCGGCTGCGAGGCGGTTGGTTGCATTGTTTGTCAGCAGTGGGTCTGATAAGTCATTGTTAAATAGTGGATTTTTGCTGGTGGGCACGTATCGATACTGCAGGTTGAACTGAGATTGCTGGCCACTGGTATAGCCAATTGAGAACACTGCACTGGCGAAATCACTGTTTTCCGTATCCCAGCTGCTTTCGGCGCTGAGCAGCCATTGTTTTGAGAGAGCGAAGTTGACCTGTGCGCTCAGCGGTGAGCGGTGTGCTGGGTTGGGGGTGCAATTGTCGTAGCCAGCACAAACACGTTGTTTATCAAAGTACCACGCCATGCCAAGGCCGGCGCTGAGCACAGTTTGACCCTGTGCGTTGTACAGTTGGTCGGTGACGGCCATGCTGAGCTGGTTGGCATTTTGTAGTCGATCAAAGCCACTGAAGCGGTTGGCCAAAAACAGCGTGTTAAACTGAAATGGCATGTTGTAGCTATCATAGTTTGGTAGCGTGCGTTGTTGGCGGTATGGCACGTACAGATATTGCAGCTGTGGTGTCAGCTGATTGAACCAGTTGCTGTGTCGCCATGTGAAATAACGCACAAAATCTTTTTGTAGGTTGATACGACTGATGGGGATGACAAGATCAGCCTGTTTTGGCATGGCTGCATTGCTGCGTAAGCGTTGCTGGTATGCGCGTGCATCGAGTGAAATTTCTGGTGTCAGGCGAGTACTGCTATTGTGCAAATGCCAGCTGAGTGTGGGGCGTAAATGCTCCCGTGTACCACTGGGTTGATTGGGGAGCGGGCTGCCAGTCATGGTGAAGTAGTCAGCACTGGCATCGATGTTAAAGTCAAGATCGCTACCACCCAGCTGATGATAGCTGCCGTGGGCTGTCAGTTCGGGTAAGCGTTGGAAGGGTGATAATACTGTAAAATCTGGCTGATCGAAGCGTTGTAGTGTTTGAAAATCCTGGGCTTGCAGGTGTCCAAACCAGTGTGGGTATTGGTAGCTGAGTAAAAACTCATTGCGTAATTGGTTGGTATCAGCCGCAGCGCCGAGTTGGTCGAGGTCACGGAAAATATAATCATCGCTGACCCGATTCACTGTCAGTGCCATGTGAATGTGTGGGTTCACAGACATTGATTGAGCAAATTGCACATGGTAGCGGCTATTGCCCATATCGTTCAGGTTATCGCGATAACGTTGCTTGGTGGCGGCATCAGCATTGCTGTTATTGATCTGGGTATGCCCGATACTTTTTTCATCAGCCACCGCGCGATCATAGGGTAGTTGATGCCACTGCAGCTCAGTGTGAAAATGAGGTTTATCTGCGCGTGCTTTCAGGCCCCATTCGAAGCCGCGCTTTGTGAGCCATTCTGGGGTGATGGTGAGATCTGCATCTGGGCGTGCATGCCAATAAAATGGCAGCGAGATAATAAAGCCACTGTTGTTATTATTCGTGAGTGTGGGTGTGAGGAAGCCGCTGTGGGCTTGTCCATCGATGGCAAAGTGGTAGTAAGGCGTCCACAGCAGGGGGATACCATGGAAGCGCAATGTAGTGTTGTAGGCAGTGGCTGTGCCATTTTGTCTATCGATACGCAGTTCTTGGCTGCTCAGTGACCAAGCTGGTTTATTGGGATAACAGCTGGAGACACTGGCATGCTTGAAGGTGATGATGCCATGACTGTCTTGCGTCGCTTGTTCGGCTTTGCCCCAGCGTTGCTGTGGTATGGGCTTATTTGGGCTGGGTGTATCGCTGAGTCGAAATAAGAGCTGGTGCATATCAGCGCGTTGGCTGGGTAGCCACAGTGTCATTTGATCGGCAACAATGAAGTGGCCAATACCATGGTAGCGCACTGAACCACTGAGCTGGATGCGGCGTATGTGGCCTGCATCATCGCGAGTAACGCGTGCGGTGTGTGCTTGTAAGTGTCGATGTTGCTGTTGGATATCCACCTGGTTGCGTAAAATGGAGGTGCCATCATCTGTGAACGTATCTGGGCCACCCGAGCGAATGTTGGTGATGCTTTGTTTGATGGGGCGGCTGCTTGACGGAGGCAGCTTGGGGTTTGGAAAGTGACCAGAGCACAAACTACCCGCTGGGTTGGCTTGCCAGCCTAGTCGTTGTGCTATATCAACGCGTGTCGTGCTTTTTGCTGTACAAAATGGTGCCCACAGCAAGGTGGTGAGTGGAATAAAACGGCAGCAGCGCTGCAAAAAAGCGTTCATGCAAGCAAACCTGACTATCATGAAGGGGAATGGCTACTCGTACTGTACCGTGAATACCGTCATTTTGCTATCCCACGGGTTGTTTTCTGTCACAGACTCCGTCACGATGAGCTTTAATGAACAAAGCCACACGCCGTTGCAGCGTTCACAGCGAAGTACAACGCGTGGTGAGGAGGAGATATGAAGCCAGCATCAATGCCAGCACCTTTATTGCAGTGGTGTCGACAACAGTGGCGCACTGATTTTAATGTGCAAGCCTTGCCCAATCAGGCGAGTGCGCGGCGTTATTACCGTTGTCAGTCGGGTAAGACATCTTACGTTGTTATGGATGCGTCTATGTGCATTGATGCCTTAGTGCAGCAGCAGGCTGTGGGTAAAGTATTCACTGCGTGTGGCGTACGCGTGCCGCGTATCGAGGCAGTTTGTCTGACAAAGGGGTATGCCTTACTGGAAGACTTTGGTGACGACAGTTTGCTCAGTGTCGTACAGTCGCAAAATAGTATGCAATATTACCACGCTGCGTTTAAAGTGATTGCGCAGTTACAAGCCTGCCCCGCTGATATGCGCAGGCAATATACAGAATTTGGTTCGGCTGACTTTCAGCGTAAGCAGCGTTTGTTTTGTGAGTCATTTTTAACGCCAGTTGAAGCAGAAGCCATTGCGGCACCGTTAGCGGGCTTTGTCGCTCGCCTCAATAAGCGTCTACAGGCGCAGCCACAAGTATTGATACACCGTGATTTTCATGCAGCGAATTGTTATTGGTTGGGCGATGACCAGCCGTTGGGGGTGATTGATTTTCAGTCGGCGATGCAGGGGCCTATTGCTTATGATTTGGCGTCATTGTTGCAGGATGCTTACGTGACTTGGCCAGAAGCTGAGGTGCAGCGTTTCATTGATATCTTCTATTATGAGTATTTGGCAGCAGATTATCGGGCGCAGGTGCCGCAAATGGCATTTCGACAATCTGTCTGGCAGTTGGCAGCCTTGCGGCATATGAAGTGCTTGGGTTTGTTTATGCAATTATCGCAGAAAGCAGACACGCAACCGTATCGGCGTTATTTGCCAACATTGTTGGATTATTTGCGTGCTGCTTGCGAGCGGGACACGGCTTTGGCATTTTTGCAGCCGTATTTGCCTGGGTTGCAGCAACGCTGTATTGGATTGGAGAACTGATATGCAAGCAATGATTTTGGCCGCTGGGTATGGCAAGCGACTACGTCCTATCACCGCGACAAAGCCTAAGCCCTTGGTGCAAGTAGCCGGGCAGCCACTCATTGATTATCATTTGCATCGTTTGGCCGCTTTAGGTATCACTGAGGTATGGATTAATATCGGTTACAAAGGTGACATGATTCGAGACTACTGTGCTGATGGCCAACGTTATGGTGTGAATATTCATTATTCTGTAGAGTCTGAGCCTCTGGGTGTGGTGGCTGGGGTACGGCAGGCGATCAGCTTGGGTTTGCAGGGACAGTTTTGTTTGCTCAGCGCCGATATCTGGACGGATTTTTCTTTTCCAACCGCATTCATGGCAACAAAGACATTGGCGGCCGTGTGTTTGGTTGATAACCCAGCTTATCATCCGCAGGGAGATTTTTCGTTAACAGCAGATGGCTCGCTACGCAGTGCACCCACCACGCATACTTACGCTGGTATTGCTCGGCTCGACACAGCGTTATTCACGCTGGCACCACAAGCCGAAAACCTCACCGAATTACTTCAAGTCGCTATCGCCAAAGACTCAGCAAGCGCTATTGTTCACAGTGGCCATTGGTTCAACGTCGGCACGCAGGCAGAGTTGGCTGCGTTGCAGTCTCATATGCTAACACCTTAGGGTGCGTCGTTCTCGGGGCCATTCTGAGAGTGATCTTCTTGCTTCCATAAATCAACTTGCCGTGACCAGTTACCTGCTAATGCACTCTCGCTTGGTTTATTTCTGTGCTCCTGAGTAATCTTCCTAAGCGCTTCAAGACATTTTGCTTTATCAAATAATTGCGTTCCGCGCGGGTGATCATTAACTGCTATCGCACCATGCCGTGGTATCTCTTGTCCACTAGCTGCATTCACGAGCAGCGCCTTAAGATTGTTATCACGAACATGATCAGAGAGGTGTGCAGCTAAATCCTTCATAAAAGGTGTAGTAAGTGGCCCCCCTGCATCGAGTTTGTTGAAGAGTGTGTTAACCATGATTTGCATGGACTTTGTTGTACTCACGCTCAAGTTTCTCGTCAGGCTGGCCATGTGAATGATTCTTTTAAAAGCTTGGATTTTATTTGCATTGGTGCTTTTTGACTCGGCATGATGCTTGTTATACAGCATCACTGCGCTCGATAACTGAAGGTACTTACAGGTCTTAGAGGCCTGCGCATAAGGATCACTTATAGCACTGCTAATTGCTTTGGCAATAGTGCCTTTCTTTGCCTCTTCCGTTGTTTCAGTGTTGATGCTAGGAACTCGTGGTCTGTATGCGCTGAGTACACGAATTTGTGCCGCATTGTCCCTCTTATCCTTAATATGAAGTAGTGTACCAATTTTTTGATATAAATCTGTAAGCTCTTTAAGAGTCTGCTCATACTGATGTAGTTCAGCTGAGTCAGCATCATCCTGCTTGGTCTTTCCACCTTCATTGGGTTGAGGTGATGTTACCTTCATATCATTTCCCGCTTGTGACAATTGATGTATTTTAAATGTGACTTGGGCTATTGCTTTTACTAGCTGCTCTTCAAGCTTAGAATCGGTGTAAGCCACCATATCTGTACCATTCTCTTTTTTATCTGCAGTCGCTTCCTCAGATGAAGCAACTTGCGATTCAGGAATCATAGCATCTATAATTTCGGTATGCTGCTGACAGAAAGCAATCAGTTTATCTGTTGCTGCAGGTGCATTGAAGATATGTGCAAACGCATGGAGAAGATTTCCAGCAATGTTGCCATGAGTTGTAGCTGCAGTGGTGGCAGTAATAGCTTCACTCAAGGCGGCTGTGATTCCTTTAGCTTTTTCAGCCCCATCGTGTTTAGCCTGTAGATCGCTAACTATGTCTGGATAAGTTTGCTCCAAGTAAGTTTTATCATCAGCATTGGCCGGGTTTGGATTGTTTAGCATATATCTGTATATTTTAATCGCTTCAGCGATCTTTTGCTGATCACTAAGATTGGAAGTATGGGAGTGATTCGTTAATGAATCACTTCCAGTCGACTTTCCATTCAACAGATTTCGTCTGTATTCTCGAAGAGGGTCAGGTGCCGTACTTGATATTTCGGAATATTGATTATTGACATAGTTTGCGAGTGTATGACCACTTGATAGGGTTGGTATCTCAATGCCAATGGATTTTGCTTCCGTTATCAAAACTTTTAAGCCTTTAAAAGCCTGCTGTGCTTCACGTAGCAGATCATCTTTCTTGCCAGGATCTTCTTCTAGCCCATAAAGGCGTTTTTTGTCAATGGCATGGATCAGTGCATTGGCGAGGCATGCTTTGAATTGAGCTTGACGAATGCTTGTTCTTTTGGAGTCGGTGGGTGGTGTCATTAATTTTGTAATATAGTTATGCAAATTTCCTGCGTTGATTTGTAGACTTAGACGATCAGCAGGAGGGATAAAGACACCCGTTGCGCTGTGTTGAATGACGTCAGGCCCAAAGTGACGAAATAGGTGGGAGAGAGTCTTTCCGACATTGCGCTCAGTGACAGCATGCACTGCGTGATGTTCAGCATTATGCTGGCCGGCCACTGACTGTGCTTACATTCGGTCAGCCATTTTGCCTATTCTTTTTGTCATGATTGCGATGACAGAATCTTTGATCTGTGCTATATACCCTGCTTTATCTGCAACCCAGGCGGCGCTAGTGAGTCCTGTGGATTTTGCATATAGCGCTACAGCCTGCTCAATCAGTTTGTCAGCTTGCTCACTAAGATTGTCTACTCCGATCAACGCAGTAATGGCTTGTTGGTTTGTGAGTAATGTTTCCACAGTTGTAATTACATATTGAGCTAGAGTGGCTGCATTGTTTTTTGCTCTATTCTTCAGCCAATTTATCCGGGTATCTTGATCAGGACATGTTTGATAACAAGCAAGTTCGGTATGATTTTGTCTAAGTTTGGACTCTAGCTCAGGCTGGTTAGAATCTATCACTAGACGAGCGTTAGGGGTCATGGGATCAGGCTTGCTGTGTTTTTGTTGAAATTGGTCAATTAAGCTCTTATCATTCGCTAGCATACTTTTAATTCCAGGATAAAATCCCGTGTTTTCAATGATTTTACCACGGATATCTGTCCACGCAAGTACGCTACCAACACGTTCAAGAGCTGTTTGTTGACCATGTGCCGCGTTGTATTCCTCTTGCTGATGATTATGGTAATGTCGACAGCACTCCAAAGCGTTTTGAAGTGTTATATTCGCATTGGTATATTCGATGTCAATGTGGTCTTTTGCATATGTGGCATGTAATGATTCAGAACCATCTTGGAGTGTGACTTGCATACAGTGCAAGTCAGATTGACTACCATTCACAAGAATTTTGACATACTGGTTATAGGCCAATTGCAATGCTGCTAACATTGGTCCCTTTGAGTCGTGGTCTTGTAGACCATTCATTAAGTTTTTGATATCTTCCAGTTTTGTGATGATTTGATTCCACTTTTCATCAGCACCATCAGCACCATCAGCATTATAGGTTCGAGCAAATTTTTCTTTATCTATTTTACTGATCATCATTGCAGAGGGAGCCCGAACGACAAGGGTGTTGCCGTCAGTCAGTGCGCCATCTAGATATTGAAAGTCCTCGGTGGACATATTAGCGCTGAGAGGGCGGTTTAGGAAAAGTTTCAGTAACGTATCTGAATGATTACCATCATCCGTTTTCACCTGAAATGTTTTTGCTGTGTTGGGACCTTGGTAGGCGTTACTCAGTGATGTGGCTTGATGATGCCTGACAAATTCTTGTAGTTTTGAGGCTGTGTATTTCACTAATCCTGCCGCGGCAGCTGCAGTAGCGACTTTCGTGATGACATTTAGTATAGGATCAATTGGGACCTCCATCACTTTCGCACCGGTTGTTATGGAGGGTAATTTTCTTACAGCCGCTATAGCAGCTGTTAGTGCAGCCAAATCTGTGATGCCCATACCAGTTTGTTTTTTCAGTTCGTGATTAACTTCGGTTATCAATTGAGAAAAAAGCACAATTGCTTTTGATGGGTCTTGCTCAGAAATTAAAGCTTGGTAAATCTTCATGCCAGAATCAATGGCATACTTTTTGAGAATGTTGGCAGCTGTGTTTTCAGCTAGTTGCTGTGTGGGTTTCTTCTTAGCTGGCATGTGTGGCTCCTAGTCGTGTTTTTGTTAGCTTGTACTCATATTATAGACCAAAAATGTTAAGAAATTATTAAGGTAACAGGCAGATTAAAAAAAGTTGTGCGCGACACTAAGTCATTGATATGACCTGACTTTTCGATCTCCTAGGGTGCTAACAGAGTGCAATCTTGGGTGCTGTTTGCAGTATCTTTTGGTTTTTCTGCCAGAGCGTGGGTAGCAGCTGATTTGCTTGTGTGTGTATGCTGTTGTTTTGCAACAATAAATCCAATCAAGGCGCCGATGAGCAATCCAGCCACAGCAGCAGTGACAATCACCAGTGGGCACGTTGTCAAAGCAGCTTGTAGAATGTGTTTCTCCATGAGTATGCCACATACAAATCCTGCAAAGCTGCCACTCGTAAAACAGCCAACAACAGCGCACTTGGGTATGATAGAGTATGGCAGAGTGTGTTTTTGATTGCTGCTGCCATGCAATGCTTGCTTGATCTGTGATAACAATCTAGCTTTTGGTGTGCACTCATCACCTTTGGTATCGAGTTCGTAGACATCTTTTTGAAGTGTTTTCAACTCATGAGTACGTATTGGTTCAGCATGTTTTTCAGTCATAATGGCATTGAATGTTTCCTGATGCTCCTCCAGCAATGTTGGTTCTATAGCCGTAGTATAAACCATGAATGACTCCAATTTTTTAGAATAATATTTTTGAACATAAGCTCAGCATACTATGCATCTGTAGGGCATGCAATAGTCAGATACAACAATGTATTGAATACTATCTAAAGGTGATATTTCAAATGATCAATGATCTAGATGAGGAAATATAAAAAATAACATTAATATCAGATAACTACAGCCATTCTGTTCGAGTCAAGCTGTCATGACCTTCTGATGCACGCTGTTAAAGTTGATTTTATGTGTGCCAGTTTCCTATAATTAAGAGTATAGATAATTGTTTGTGTGGAGATGGATATGAATGGAGAAAATGAACCTTTTTTAGTTGATAGTTATGATGAGCAATATAAAGGTATAATGCTTGATTTAGATAATAATCCTGCCGCCATCAATGACATGTATGAACTAAAAGAACTATCTAAGGATCTAGGGAAAGAACTTAAAAAGAAAACTATTTCACCGGAAGTGCGTCAGAAGGCTCAAGAACTGCTTGCTAAGATAAATCAACAGTTAACAGGTCATGTTGTTAAAGAATCAATGCGCTGTGTAAAACCTTTTTTGATGGTTTTGAGTGGCGGTATTGCAGGTGGTGCTGTTGGCGGTGCTCTTGGAATAGGGGGAGTCTTGGCTTTATCTGCTGCAAAGATCATCGAGCTATCACATTTAGCACCGACTGAAGTTGCGCCAGTTGTGATTGCTGCTGCTGTGGTTGCATTGGTTGCTATTGCGATTGTCGGGGCAGTTGTTGCGAAACAGAAATCAATGAAAGAAGTAAAGAATCCTAGTGTTATTGGGTCATCAGTGTTAGGTAATGAAAAACGTGGACTAGGTTCTGGTAATTTCAAATCATTTCAGTAGACAATTAGACGCATGCAAGCGTTATGCTGTAAAGCAGCTGTTAATATGTTTCTCTATAAATAGCATTGGCGGAAAGCATAATAGTGTTATTGTCCAATTATTTTTACTGCCATACAGGTGCTTTGTCTCTGTTGATGAGTGTCGCTCGTACGCCGCTGTAAAAGTCAGGATGTTGTAAGCATTGCTTAACCAAGCTGTGATCTACTTGTAATGCTGTGTGTAGGTCATCGAAATGGCGTCTTATATGAGGAAAAGTCAACGCTGCGCTATGTGGAGAGATGGCTTCCAGTGTATTGCGGGTTTCATCGGCCCAGCTAGAGGACTGATGTGTGCAGCGATTGTGTACCTCTGCCAAGCTTTGTGCTGAAAAACAATGTTGAATTTCACGGCTATGCTGAATAGGGCAATGTGCTTGTGGTGGTGTATTCAGTTGATCTAGTAAGTTAGCCAGTGATTGTTGTTCAAAGTCAGTGGCCAATATTCGATTGCAAAGCCCATCATGCTGTGCTGCCGGCAAGTAGTGACTGACGAGGCCAATACCATAACAGCTGGCTGCATCAATGCTGTTACCTGTCAACGCCAAGTACAGTGCAACGGTAGGATCAATACGTTGAAAAAAATAGCTGGCGCCCACATCCGGAAACAAGCCAATCCGACATTCTGGCATAGCAAAGCGCATATTTTCACTCACCACCTGAAACGAAGTATGCATTGCCAATCCAGCACCACCACCCATGGTAATACCATCAAGCAGTGCGATTGTCGGGCAGGGACAGTCATGAATACATTGCAAAAGTTCATATTCGGCATGAAAGTGTGCCATTGAACGATCAATGCCTTTAGGACCATTGTGGTAAAGCACTTTGATATCGCCACCAGCACAAAATGCACGACCATGTGCACGGAATAGTATTGCCTTTACGCCCATGCTGACAAATTCATCCACTGCAGTGTGGATCGTGCGACACATTTCTGTGGTGAGCGCATTCAAGGCCTCAGGTCTATTGAGTGTTATCGTGGCAATACTACCATGATGGTGATTGAGTTTCTCAGTCAGTACAAATGCTTGCTGTTTGTTTGTCATGCGTTACCTCAGCTACCGTGGCTGCTTTGAGCAGCGCTTGCGTGTAGGCATGTTTGGGATCGGCAAAGACAGCTTGTGTATTACCTTGCTCAACCACTTGCCCTGTTTCTAATACCAGTACACGATGAGCAAGCCTTGCTACCAAGCCCATATCGTGTGTGATCAAAAGATAGCTGATTTGTTCTTCTGATTGCAAATTTTCGAGTAATTCAATGATGCGTTGTTGGATTGCCACATCCAAGGCGCTGGTTGGTTCATCTAGGATCAGACATTGTGGCTTGGCTGTCAGTGCACGTGCGATGGCAATACGCTGTCTTTCACCACCCGAAAACTCGTGGGGATATGCATGTAGGCGGCTGACTGAAATGCCTACTCGCTCTAACATGTTGCTGGCTGCTTTAATCAATATTTTACGAGATGCTGTTTGATGCTTGGATAATGACTCAATAAGTGTGTTTGCTATACTCATGCGTGGGTTGAAAGCAGAAAAGGGGTCTTGAAAAATCATTTGAATGGCATGCTGATGCTGTTTTGCTTGGTGCCACTGTATGCGACCAGAACTGGCTCGCTGCTGTGCACAGAGGATGCGAGCCAATGTTGTCTTGCCGGAGCCTGAACCACCAACCAATGCGGTTGTTTGACCCTCGTACAGTGTGAGGTCAATATCAGAAAGTGCCTGTACCCGTTTCGATCGACGTTTGCCTTTAAAGCACATATTAATCTTCTGTAAAGACAGCATCGGTTCGGCATCTGCTTTGGCAGTTAGGCATGCATTGGTTTCTAACACGGCTGCAGCCAATGTCTGACTATAGGGATGTTGTGGCGCTTGAAAAAAACGTTCTGCAGTTTGTTGTTCAATGATACGGCCATTTTGCATCACCGCCACATCATCTGCCAAGGCACGGGCAACCTGAATGTTGTGTGTGATAAACAGCATGGCAAAGCCATGTTCGCGTTGCAGTGTCTTCAGTAGGCGCAGTATACGCTCTGCCACCAATGTGTCCAGGGCCGTTGTAGGCTCATCCGCAATCAGCAGCTTTGGCTTACCAAGCAAAGCCAGGGCAATCATCACGCGCTGTGTCATGCCACCAGACAGTTGGTGTGGGTATGCGTGATACACTTGTTCTGGGTCAGGCAGACCAACTTCTTGCAGGCGCTGCAGGATAAGCTGCTCATTGCTGCCAGACAGCTGGCGTAATTGTTTGCCGATGCGTCGGACTGGGTTAAAAGCGGATAGGGCATCCTGGAACACAACACTGATATGATGACCCAGCAGTGTTTGCATTTGTGCACGTGAGAGCGACAACAGTGACTGGTCATGCAGCTTGATTTGACTCTGTTGTGATACGTGAGCGGCAGGGGGAAGGCATTGCAGACTAGACAGCGCTGTTAAGCTCTTGCCACTTCCTGACTCACCGAGCAAAGCCAAGCAACGCCCAGGCGCAATGGACAGGTTGACACCTGCCACAGCAAAGTGCCACGACTCATCACGTTGGAAGGCAATACTGAGGTTGTCAATGTCCAGGGCAGCTTGATTCACAGTCAGATCTCCACATTAACTTTTGAGGCGTGTTCTTGGGTCTAATGCATCTCGCAATGCATCGGCAAATAGATTGGCGGATAACACCAACAAGAACATCATCACAAAAGCCGCCAACAATGGCCACCATACAATGGGTTCACGTGCCAGCTCTAAGCGAGCGCTGTTGATGAGGTTACCCCAGCTGGGTGTGCTCGGGTCAACACCAACCCCGACATAGGATAAAACCGCTTCGGCCAAAACCAAGCCACTGAAGTCTAAAGCAATGGTGATGAGAATAATGTGCCCCAGGTTAGGTAAAATATGGCGACATAAAATGCGCCAGCGTGCCAGTCCTAAGACCTCTGCAACAGAGACAAAATCAGTGGCTCTTATTTTGAGGGTTTCGGCACGAATGAGTCGACATAACGTCGCCCAGCTGGTCAGCCCGAGGATAGCACACAGTGCAAGTAAGCGTGCATCTGCGCGCTGTGTTAAAGTACTGAACAAGCCAGGATGCTGCTCAATGTATATTTGCATCACCAAAATAGTGGCTGATATGAGTAGTACACCTGGGATGGCGCTCAGTGTGGTATAAAGATATTGAATGGCATCATCTACCCAGCCCCGGAAGTAACCTGCCAGTAAGCCTAGAAAGATTGCAAAAGGCAGCATCAATAAAGTACTCAAACTACCAATGATCATACCCGTCCGTATACTCTTGAGTGATAACAATAAGATATCCTGTCCAACTTGATTGGTGCCCAGTATATGATAAAAATGCTCTGCATTCAGTAAAGCGCTAAACACGATGATCAGTGCTGCCATACTCAATGCCGTAACACGCGTTGCATCACTGATTGATGGCATTGCTAAGCGTCGTTTGTGAATACAAACAAGCGCCATGATTAAAGCAGCTATGCCAAGGCAGATTAATCCACCCGTCACACCGCCCTGCAACAGGGCCCACCAAGGAGACATGCCAGTGGGTGGTGGCTGTTGATTGGCGGTATAAAACTGTTGCAATCGACCAGTGCTGTCACGTTTGAAGCGTGCTTGGAAAGCTTGGGTTGCAAATGGCGCTGTATAGCTTTTTTCGACGATCCGTGTTTGCTCAGGCAGTAAACGATCAAGTGCAGAGATGGTTTGTGACTGCTGATTGACAAAGTGCCACGAATCCAGCAACGCGATACAACTGAAACAACCGAGCAGCACCATACTGACAATGGTGATTTTGTGTTGACACAGCTGCTGCCATGCGCCAGCACCATGTTGTCGCTTTCGGAAAATCAAGCATAACAGCATCAGTGCCAATCCCCATAAAAAGTAATCGCTCATGAGCCAATGTGTTGTCATGATTTGTCTCCTGCCAAGCGCACACGTGGATCAACCAAGGTGTATGAAAAGTCAGTGAGTATGAGCCCTGCGACATAAGTCAGGGTGCCAATAAAAACCATGCTGCGCAAAATGGCAAAGTCTTGTTGCGCAATGGCATCGATGGTGTAGCTACCCAGCCCCGGTATACCAAAAAAGGATTCCATAATCAGGCTGCCCATGAATAAGCTGGGAATAATCACCACGACACCGGTCAGAATGGGGATCAAAGCATTTGGCAGTACAAAGCGGCAGAGAATAGTCCAATCACTACAGCCATAGGCGCGTGTGGTGCGAACATATGAGCGCGGCATCTCTTCTAAAAACAATGTACGGTACCAGCGTATGCCAGCCCCCAAGCCACTGATGACACCCACCATGACTGGCAGTAATAAGAACCGCCAGGCTTCAACACCTTGTAGGTAACCGGATAAGGGTAGCCAGCGCCAGTTTTTGGCAATGATAAACTGTCCCATGATGATATAAAACAAGCCAGATATCGACATCATGGCCACACACAGCGCCATACCAGCACGGTCAAAAAACGTGCCACGAAACAGTGCAAACAACAATGCAACCATGATATTAATGCTCATCGCAATGATCAGAGTCGGCACTGCCAATGCCAAGCTAGGCCACATACGCTGCGCAATGTCACTGCTGATGGCTCGACCTTCATCTGACAGCCCAAAATGGAAAGTCAGCAATTTCACATTTTCTTGCCAGAAAAGGGTGCTGGTGATGCAGCCAAACCCCGACTGCTCCTCATTATAGAAAAGCGGTTTATCATAACCATGTTGATGTTTCCATTCGCTGATGGCTGCTTGCGTAACATGTTTATTGCCCAGGTGCTTACGTGCCATATTGTCAGGTGTGTTAACCATAAAGAACAACGCGAATGTGATGATGTTGACGCCAATGATAACCGGTATCACACCCAATAACTTGCGTAGCCAAAACAGAATCATGACTTATCCTCATGCGATGGTGGTATGCGCTGAATGCTACTACGACGTTGTCGATGCCGATACATTAAGAGCAGTGGTAGAAATACACAAAGAATGCCTAAGACAAATAACCAAAAAGGCCGTTTCTGAACTCGATTCCATTGTGCAATCAAGGACTGTCTGAGTGACGTATCAATGCGTTGATATTTCAATGTGTTATTATTGATGCTGTTTGGTGGGCTGCTCGCACGCCATTGGTGCGATAGCGAGTAGTTGATGGGGTGAAAGCCAAATAGCATCGGCATATCATGTTGACTAATTTTAATGGCTTGTGTAATGAGCGCAGAGCGTTTCGGAGATGGCCGTGATCGTTCGATTTTGTTGAATAGTGCATCAAATTCCGCATTGTGATAGTTCGTTGCATTCTCACCACCAAATGTCCGCTTCCCATTTTTACTGAATAATAAAAACAAGAAGTTTTCAGCGTCTGGATAGTCTGCACCCCAACCCCAGTTAAAAAGCTGCACATGGCCAGTACGTACTTTATCTTGGAATCGATTGTAGCGCGTTGCACGTACATCTAACTGAATACCCAGTTTGGCAAATTGTTGTCGATACCAAGCATAGCGATTATTGTCTTCCGGGCTACCACTGCCAGTTGTATCAAAATGGAGTATCAGTGGCTTATGTGTTTTGGGGTTGATACCATCAGCATAGCCAGCCTCGCGCAGTAACTTTTTTGCTGCAGATAAGGGGCGTCGCTGCGCATGGCCATTGATTTGTTGATAGATAATGCTGTTACGTGTTTGTGCGCGCGTCTTCGTTGATAATATATTGGGTGGCACCAATGATTGCGCGGGTATGCCGCGTCCATTGAGAAAGATGGCAATATAATCTTCATAGTTCACTGCAATGGCGAGGGCTTGACGCAATTTAGTGTGTTGTTCATCCAGCCCGCCCACAATGGGGTCGAGCATGTTAAAGCCGATATAAAATGTGCTTGGCGCAACACTGGTCTGTAAACGCACGCCTTGCTTTTTCAGTCGTGGTGTGAGTACTGGCTGGCCATCAGAGCGCAGTTGAATCGCCTGCTGGAAGCTATCCGCAGAAATACCCGATAGATCAACATAGCCTTGTAGGAACTTATTCCAACTGGGTATGCTTTCTTTTTCTAAATGGTAGACCATATTATCGATGCGAGGCAGTGGCTTACTTTTGTCAACACGGCCATTGCTGAGAGGTAAGTATTCACTGTGAAAGTAAGGGTTACGTTGTAATATCATACGTTGATAAGGTTCGTTAACCGCCAGATAGTAGGGGCCAGAACCCACGGGCAGCCATTCCCAGCTTAAATTACGTGCTCGCATACCTGGCTGCGCGTATAGTTGGTCTGCCTCCCAGGGAATGGGTGCAAAAAATGGCATCGCTAACCAATACAAGAAAGGCGGGTATTGGCCACGAATAGTGATGCTGAAATGACGATCGTCACTGGCTTTGACGCCAGCAAGTGAAAATTGACGTAAATCAATCCATTGCCTTGGCTTCGTCTTTTGTGCTGCACGCAAGCGCTGATGTAAGTCGCGCAAACCGACAATATAGTGGCTCATGATGCCATAAATGGGTGAGCTGACCCAGCCAGCAGCCAAGCGCTTTATGCCGTACACATAATCTTGTGCCCTGACATGACGTGTATAGGGTTGTAAACAGTCCGCAACAGTGTGTAATTGACTACTCAGTATAGGCTTAGGCGCAAAAGCAATATGTGGCTGATAGCGGATGTCATCCCGTAATGTGAAATCATATCGCGTGAAAGCAGCCGTATCGGCTTGATCGCTTGCCAGTACCTGCTGCGCTTGGTTAAGATACGTCACCGTTGGCATGCGGGCTACTGTCAGCGGCCTTAATTGGTACGGACGTGCAAGGTAATCATACTGAAGTGGTGGTTCGTATATTTGCGCATTGAATATAATTTCATTACCAGAATAAGAACGCGCAGGATCCAATGTTTTCGGGGGGCTGACAAAGCTGCTATAGCCAGTTTTACCAGGCACCAGATGGCGTGGGTCATTCCACTGAGCATGCACACAGTGCGGGGCTATCAGTGCAAGCAGTATACAGTTGCCAGCAATGCGGCGCATATTGAGGCCATCCATGGTCGAAATGATGAAATCAGTATGCCGTGCTCAGGCCTCTACAGCAAGTGCGGGTGGTGATGGTGCTTGTAGGTTATTGTAGACACGCTACAATGGGGTCTTGTGATTCAATACAGAGATGGCAATGGCGCAACACTCAAACTTACTATCTTGGCAGCAAGCAATGCGTGACTGTGTGCGCGATTTGGATACACTATGCAGCCTTTTGCAGCTTGATCGACAACAATTGCCACCATTAGACGATGTATCGTCAGCTTTTCCATTACGCGTACCACGTAGCTACATCGCGGCAATGCGGGTCGGAGACCCCAACGACCCATTACTCCGACAAGTGTTACCGCTGCAGGCTGAACAGCAAGTCATGCCAGGATATGGTCACGACCCGCTAGAGGAGGCCGCAGCACGGCCCGTCCCTGGCGTGCTACACAAATACCGCTCACGGGTGTTGGTCATGCCAACAGGTGCCTGCGCTGTACATTGTCGCTACTGCTTTCGGCGACACTTTCCATATCAGTCACATGGCTTGTTAGCACAGCATTGGCCAAAAATATTGCAATACATTCGCTCGCAAGCCGCTGTCAATGAAGTCATTTTCAGTGGGGGAGACCCGCTACTATTACCAGATGACAAACTGGCAGCATACTGTCATGATCTGACAGAAATCAGCACGATCCGGCGCCTTCGCTTCCACACACGCATACCCATCGTGTTGCCAGAAAGAATCACACCAGAATTAGCAGCAACATTTGCTGCTGCACAGCGACCCGTCATCATGATGCTACATTGTAATCACGCCCAAGCACTGACACCTCGCGTAGAAGCCGCATTGCATCTGCTACAATCGGCCGGTGTGCGCCTGTACAACCAGGCGGTTTTATTGGCTGGTGTGAATGATTCAGTGGCTGCACAAGTGGATTTATCTGAACGCTTATTTGAGTGCGGTGTCCAACCATACTATGTACACGCCTTGGATCCAGTGGCTGGCACAGCCCACTTTGATATCAATACAAACCAAGCGCAATCATTGATGCAGGCCGTTCGCGAAGCACTACCAGGTTGGCTGATGCCAACATTTGTGCGTGAAGTGCCTGGTGAAATGAGTAAAACACCCATTGTCTAAGAGTCAGTCTTCTCGCTGTTCCTGAATGTGTTTTCTAAACTCATACGGGTTCGGCACATAAAAGAAATAGTCCTTAGTGCCACCAACGCCGACCAACAAAATACTACCAAAATTAAAAAAACGCCCCGTCATGCTTTGACCAATATGCACGGCTTCTAATTTCGAAAGCAATAATTCCAGCGCACTTGTTTGCATGATACCCGTTTTCATTATGATGCGCTTGCTGGTAATCGAATATTCAGACGCTCGATACACTAAATAAGATTTAATGAGGCTGTAGAAGCCAACAAAAAGAAAAGCAGCACTGACGGCTTGATGTACTGAGTAGCCAAAAAGTGACAATTGCAGTGCAGTGATACCCTGTCCAAACAGGCTGAGTGCAATGGCAGCCAGCATGATTAAGATTGGTGTGAAGAAAATAATACGGTGCGGACGAGCAGTCACAAGAATGCGTTCACCAGCCATGAGTGTTTGAGCAGCGTAACTATTCATAAAGATGTCCTTATAAGTTTGCCTTACTATCAATTATACACCTTGCGCACAATAAAAAGCGAATATCGACATAAGGTATTGATACAACGCTGTTTATTATTCACCTAGGCCGGTAACGTCAGACAGTCTGTCACCTGACGATAGCCCTTGGGTATCAGCTGTCCGCGGCGTCCACGCTCGCCATGGAAGCGAGTGATGTCCTTGCGCTTCAGTGTCATTTGACGCTTGCCGGCTTGAATTTGCAGCTGGTCCTTGTCAGATAAAACAGCCACTGCTTGGCAGCATTCCTCAGCCAAATCTTTGCTTGGCAGCTGGCATAACTTATTACCTTTACCACGTGGTAATTGTGGACATTCCGCGATGGGAAATACCACCAAATGACCGCGGCTACTCAGCACAGCCACATGTTGTTTATCAACATGCTGTACCCGCTGCATGCGCAATGCTTTTGCACCAGTCGGCACTTTCAGTACCGCTTTGCCTTTTTTATTTTTGCTATACAGATCTTGTTGCTGCGCAATAAAACCATAACCCGCGGTTGAAACCAGGAGAACATGTTGCTCAGCCTTGTCTGCAACCATCATATCAATAATCTGTGCACCCGCAGCAGGACTAATGAGGCTAGAAAGCGGATCACCAAATCCACGCGCAGACGGTAACTTATGCGCCGGCACCTGATAGACACGACCCTGATCATCCAAAAATAAAATACTTTGGTTCAGTTGTGCCTGACACTGCGCTAAGAAAGCGTCACCTGTTTTGTAGTTCAGCTTAGCACCATCAGCATCATGACCCTTGGCAGCACGTATCCAACCCTTTTGTGATAGGATGATCGTGACTGGGTCAGCAGAAAGAACAGCCTCAGCTGAAATGGCTTTTGCCGCTTCTCGCTCAACAAGTCGTGAACGGCGCTTGTCACCATACTCTTCTCTATCTGCAAGCAATTCTTCTTTGATCAAAGCCAAACGCTTGGCTTTACTTTTCAAAAGCTGACGTAAGGTTTTTGCTTCCTTCTGCAGCGCATCCTGCTCAGTTTTGATTTTAATTTCTTCTAACTTAGCCAGCTGCCGTAGCTTGATCTCTAAAATGGCATCACACTGCTTCTCGCTCAGATCAAAACGCTGCATGAGGCTGGCTTTAGGATCATCCGACTGTCGAATGATTTCAATCACTTCATCAATGTTCAAATAAGTGATCATTAAGCCCGCTAAAATATGTAAGCGGCTATCCACAGCATCCAAACGGTGCTGTAAACGGCGAGTCACCGTTTGCTCACGATACTGTAGCCATTCGTGTAATATATTCAACAGCGGCTTCACGGCTGGTCGACCATCCAGGCCAATCATGTTCAAATTGATGCGAACCTGCTTTTCAAGATCAGTGGTCGCAAATAAGTGCGACATAACCGCATCAGCATCAATGCGCTTGTTGCGCAACGTGATGACCAAGCGTGTCGGATTCTCATGGTCTGATTCATCACGCAGATCACTGACATCAGGACATTTCTTCGCCAACATCTGTGCAGCAATTTGTTCAATAACCCTACCTGAGGGTACCTGGTATGGCAGTGCGTGAATAATGATTTCATCATCCACTTTTTCAAATGCAGCACGCAGGCGCAAACTACCATTGCCTGTCTTGTACATCTCCTTGATATCAGCGCGCGGTGTGATAATTTCAGCACGTGTTGGAAAGTCTGGCGCCTTGATAAACTTCATGATCTGCGCCAAGGTTGCATCCGGCTGGTCAATAAGATGCACACAGGCATCCACCACTTCACGACAGTTGTGCGGCGGAATATCTGTTGCCATACCCACAGCAATACCCGAACCACCATTCAGCAAAATATTCGGCAAGCGAGCTGGCAATTGTTTCGGTTCATTCAGCGAGCCGTCAAAGTTCGGCTGCCAATCGACAGTACCACTACGCAACTCAGTCAGCATCATTTGTGCATACTTCGTCAGTCGAGACTCAGTATAACGCATCGCAGCAAAAGACTTCGGATCGTCCGCACTACCCCAGTTACCCTGACCATCAATGAAAGGGTGCCGATAAGAGAAGTCCTGCGCCATCAAAACCATCGCTTCATAACAAGCACTGTCACCATGCGGATGAAACTTACCCAACACATCACCCACCGTACGCGCAGATTTCTTAAACTTAGCATCAGCCTTCAGCCCCAGCTCGGACATGGCATAAATAATGCGCCGCTGCACCGGCTTCAAACCATCACTCAGCTGCGGTAGCGCCCGATCCTTCACAACATACATGGCATAATCCAGGTAAGCGCGCTCAGTAAAAGTCGATAAAGGCAATTTTTCAGTTTGAATATCATTAGTCGTCATAAAACGTGATCCCTTCGGCAAAAGAATATTGAAGCAGTATATACCCACCACACCCCAAAATGCGAGACCTGGCCCTACATATTGTCTGTTATTTGAACTTGTTTCAATCAGAAAAGCTTAAAATATCCAGATATTCCAGCGCTTTTCTTCAATCAACAAGTCCAACTACCAAAAAATCTACAGCACCAGTTCCCGCACCCTGGGATGCGGTGGGTATATACCCACCACACGGGAAAATGCGAGACCTGGCCCTGCATATTGTCTGTTATTTGAACTTGTTTCAATCAGAAAAGCTTAAAATATCCAGATATTCCAGCGCTTTTCTTCAATCAACAAGTCCAACTACCAAAAAATCTACAGCACCAGTTCCCGCACCCCAAAAACGCAAGACCTGGCGCTACATAGCATTCATTATTTGGATTTTTTTAGTCAACAAGCCCCAGAGTCTCAAGGTGAAAGATAAAAAAGTGCCTTAGTATAGCAATGACCACTCAGTAGCTTAAAATGATACACATCATCAATGGCTTAAAGGTGAGGCAATAAAAGATCAAAAAAAGAGCAAATTAGTCGTCTTTGCACTATAATGAGAGTAGGTGAAGACGATTCGGAGATATATCATGAAGAAACGATATTTAACATCTGTCTGTACAGTTGGTTTGCTCATGGGGCCATTAGCTGCATTGGCTGGGAGCACACAAAAAACGTATCATATTGAGTGCAGTCCATCTTCTGGCATGCTGTTTGGCAAGCTGCATGTGACGACCAGTATGACCTCCGAACAAGCAGATAAATTATGCGAGGTAATACGCACTAACAGTTATATAGATAATACCGTTAACGCAAGCGGAAATGATTCGCAGTTACAGAACCTAGTCACAATTGACAAGGTTTATGCATTAAATGAGGCGCAGTCAAATTCGACGAAACTCTGTAATTTTATTGTTTTAAAGAGATTTAGCCTGTCAATTACCGCAAAAGAAATCGGCCTAGACAAAAAAGTGGGGGATGTGGTAGAAGGGCTTACCTTCAAAGACACTAATGTTGCTAGTAAAGATGTAGAGAATTGTAAGTGCAATAATGCGGATTTTATAATATATCAGATCGGCAATAGTGACTCGAGTGACTCGTAATGTACTCAGTTCAAAGACGCTTTACGTAGCCAAAGCAGAGTGGCATGTAAAATGGTTGTTTCTGGGCATTGCTGAGGCGTTTTTTTATGGCTGTGTTATGTAGGGAGGGAGTAGCAATGTTGCTGATTGAGGTGTCATACCGCTCAGCTGCCTCGATGTGTGCACAAGATTATAAATTGTGCGAAAGATCATTGGGTTAAAAACAAATCAAAAAAAGAGCAAAATCAGTCCCCTTTGCACTATAATGAGAGTAAGTGAAAGAGACATCGGAGATGTACCATGAAGAAACGATATTTGGCATCTGTATGTGCAGTTGGTTTGCTGGTGGGATCGCAGTCTGCGTTGGCAACTGACTATTCTTGTATACCCGAGATGTCCGATAACAAGTTACAATTGGCAGATAGTAATTCTAAAAATCCTGCATCCTACATTGAGTGTAATCAAAAGTATTATGCATTTAATCGACAAGGTGCAATAGTGTTTGTGAATGCTCTCATGATGTGCTCGAAGGAACCAATTTGCGAAGCATTAGATAGGGTTCTTAGAAGTACTTCTTCAATAGATACGAAGATATATTGTAAGGTCGAGCAGGCAGGTACCGATATATGGGTTTACAATCAGCTAAAATCGGGTACATGCACCCAGTCCGTTCAGGAGGAGGGTGATTCTGGAGAGTCCTAGAGAGTAAGCTATCATATCATCTGTTTTACCCAAATAACGATGTGGCCTTGAAAAGTGTATGCCAGACAATTAGGCCTGAAATCAACCATGAAAGGACTAAAAAAAGAGCAAATCAGTCGCCTTTGCGCTATAATGAGAGTAGGTGAAAAAGATTTGAAGATTCATCATGAAGAAGCGATATTTAACGTCTATATGCACAATGACGTTATTAATAGGGTCTTTACTTTCTGCCAGCGCATCAGCTGAGTCACAGACATATTCGTGTCCTGATAACCCTTATGCGTATATTCATTGTGGTACGAATTACTACAAAGTTTGCAACAAGCAAAGTTGGGAGGACTATAACGATCAATCAGCTCCAAGTGTTCTTGGTCGGGTGGCGGGTGCCGTGGGAGGTCTATTTGACTGGTTAACTTCAACTTTTGATGGTAAGCATGACGTCATCAAGGAGATAAAAACAGCTGGCGGTCCTGCGTGTTTTAGTCTGTATAATAGATTGCAATCAATACAGAAGGGCAATGTTGATGTGCAAAAATTAGCTGTACCCGAGTCTGAGATGGTCACCACCATTAAACAATACACTGTGTATGGGAATCTGGGGGGAGGAGATGTGGTAGGGTATATCCATAAATCTGCAGAAGAAGCCACACCTTCCGACTCTGATTAGCATTGAGGGTTGGTGAAAGATATTCGGAGAGTCATCATGCGAAAACGATATTTAACACCTGTATGTACAATGGCTTTATTCATGGGGTCACTGCTGTCAACCAGTGTCTCAGCAGAGGCAAGCACGAGCGCGTGTGACAGTCCTTATGCCTATATTCACTGCGGCAATTATTACTACGCGGTTTGTAATAAGAGGGTTTGGGATCAATATGCTGATGAATCCTTTCTGGGCGACGTTAGCTGGATTGTCGGGGCCGTAGGAGGTGTAGGTGATTTCATCCTGTCAGCACTCAGGCCCGATAGGGCTGTTGTTGATAGCGTAAATAAAGATGGCAACGCTGCTTGTTATAGTTTGAGGCACAAGTTGCAAGTGCTGCAACAAGGCCTCGGTGGCGTGGTAGCATTACCAGCGACTACAACCCTGTCCAGTCAGTATACAAGGTATGATGGTTTGAAGAGAGACGGCATGGTAGTGTATGTCAATGAATCTGCAGTATTCGAGCCTGTGAAGTCAGCGTATCCAGGTGTCCATCCAATACCTTCCGGCTCAAACTAATAGGAGCTAATCGGCACTGCCATCTGGCACACAAAAGCGCGTAGGCACCGTTCAGCGACGGGTGATGCGCATCACTGCTGGTTGCATTGCTAGCGACTCAGCGGTACTTCGCATTCTTTTTGCTCGCGACCGCGTTGTTTGGTTTTAGGCAGCTCAAAGCGCCAATTTTGTTGATTAACACTGATACGGGGCTTCATAAAGCCTTTAAGGTCATCAAGGCAGTCAAAAGCGTGTACCAGCTTTAAATAATCTTTCAGTGATATATCACCACTGCGCTCAAATCGCTTGAGTGTGTATTGATTAACACCTGCACGGTCTGCTAAATTAAGGCGTGTCCAACGTTTCTGCAAGCGAGCATGCTGACAGCGCGCAGCCAGTTCCTTTTTAAAATCCGTCGGGATATTTTGATCATGTGGCATAACAACATCCTTGTTGATAAAATAATAGTGTCACATACAACGGCGACCGACAGCAATTATCATTTGCCGCAAGCTTTGTGCGTGTTTGTTGGGTTATCATCTAATATTCCATCTTGAGGAGGCCAATATGTCTCGAGAATTAACAGCCATAGATCAATTAATGATCGGCATACAGTCTCTGCTGAGTAGTGTCTGTGTTGGCGGGCAGTCGGCAGAGCGCCAATCACCAGCTGATGGGATGGCTGAGCCAACACTGACAGATGAGCAGCGGCGCGTTAGCCAAGGACTCATGCGCATTAATCATACCGGTGAGGTTTGTGCGCAAGCCCTGTATTGTGGTCAGTCGTTAGTCGCCAAGGATCCAGCAGTGCGTGATTTTCTACACCACGCTGAGTATGAAGAAAAAGACCACCTGGCTTGGTGTCAGCAGCGGTTGAGCGCTTTGGGTACACGTCCAAGTATTTTTAATATTTATTGGTACTGCCATTCATTCACGCTAGGGGTATTGGCCGGCTGCTTATCCGATGAATGGAGCCTTGGTTTTGTGAATGCGACAGAAGAGCAGGTGGCATCCCACTTGCAAGCGCATTTGCAGCGTTTGCCAGAGGCTGATAAGCCGTCACGACAAGTTGTGACTCAAATGCTACAAGATGAACAAGAACATGCAGATGCAGCAATCGCATTGGGAGGCAGGCGCCTACCACCAGCTGTGCAGCAAATCATGCGGGCACATGCAGCCATCATGAAGTGGGTGGTGTATCGCTTGTAGTCAGCGTTAAGGTGTTGTTTAGGACAATATTGTTCGGCACCATCACCGTTTGAGCAGTCTCATTTTGAATCACGGTGTAGCGCAAATTAATATCCAATACTTGGCCACTGTAACTTTGTGAGCCATGCTGTATGTGAATCTCATCACCAATCCCAAAAGGGCGGTAGCAAATTAGCATAAAGCCTGAACAAATATTAGAAAGTGCGTCCTTCAGTGCAAAGCCAATGGTCAAGCCAGCTAAACCAATACTCGCAACCAGTGCTGTGATATCAACACCAAGTGTGGCCAGGATTGTTAATAACCCAGCAATAATAATACTGTATTCAACGTAACGTCCTGTTAAGGTCAATAAAGCCTGCCGTTGTGCGCAATGATTACTCATTTTGCGGATGGTTCTTCCGACAATGCGTGCACACAGGCGCCAAAATACGAACAGCAGCACAGCAATTACAATTTTGGGCAGCCAAGTCACTGTATGATGTAGCCAAAGTGACCAGTCTGGTTGCCATAGCGTTAATTCTTTGGTGATGTTCATGGGGGGGGGGCCTGTTATAAAGCGCTCGTCCTAATAATAGTTGAAAAGGGTTTTATATCAACCGACATGGTAAAAAGTGCTTGTATATGATAAATTGTTTCAAACTTAAAAAAGGAGATGCCAAGAATGAAATTTGTTTTGAAAGGGGCATTGCTGATTGCTTCAGCTGCTTTACTATCTGCATGCGCATTGACACCAACAGATGTCAAGCTGAATTATAAGCTCGGGCGCGCTAAACACCTTGCGCTGCGCAGTGCGCAGCCAAAACACCTGACTGTACTGCCTGTTGTCGATGAGCGTGATGTCGATAATCCACGCTTTGTCATCCATAAAAAGAATGTCTATGGTATGACAATGTCAGGCAGCTATCTCATTGAGCAGCCTGTTGCGAAAGTTGTGCAAACAGCGCTGCGTGCTGGCTTAAAGCAACTCAATTATATCCACACAAAATCGACTGATTTACAGATAGAGGCGCACATTGTATCTATTAACCAAAAAGCGGTGGAAGGACTCTTCAAGTGGCAGCTGGGTTTAGCCGTTAAGGTACAGTTCATGCTGTTTTATAAGGGAAAGGAAGTTTGGCGCGACAGCTTTATAGGGCGTGGCCATGCCTCAACAGCGTGGACAGCTACTGGTACCATTAAGCCAGCATTGAGCTCTGCACTCACTGATGTCATAAGAAAGCTACAGGCATCGAGATCGTTTTATAACACGATGCACTCCAACTAATTGTCATCTGCTAGCAAAGTGAGGTTTGAATGTTTTGGTTTATGTTAATAAAAGCATCATCATCAATCATTTTGGATTGTTTTGATGGCTTGATCTTTTGCTGTGCCTAAGTTGAGTGACTTGTTTACTCATTCATAGCGGCACTGAACACCCTGTATTGTGCGCTGTGCATTGTTAGTCGGCAGCGCTATTTGCAATAGTAAAGGTTTATGGCAGACAATTATCAATGTCAGGTTATTGCGTTCCATGGCTAATGGCTATCTGGCTTGGTCAGGCAGGATAGCGAATCTATAAATCTTGCCGAATGGTGCCTATGATACCATTGTTTTTCTGTAGAGATAATATAGGCTGATGCCGGCAGCAAATATTAACATGCTGCTCAGTAACATGGGTGCATAAATAGATGCGCCACCCATCAGCCCTGCTAAAATAGCAGCTAAGCCAAAACAAAGTGCCATGATAGAGCCAGTTACCCCCATAATCCAACCTTGCTCTTCTGCGCCAACACGTTGTGAAAATAAGGTGATGATCAGCGTATATGCCAATGCCATACTGGCCCCCAGCATGATAACCAATGGCCAGATGAATACTTGGCTGGGGCTATAAGTGACGCAGATTAAAAAGATAGACGTGATTGTGAGGCAAACTGTGACTGTGCGCGCAATGGGAAAGCGTTTCTCTGTGAGGTTAACGAGAACACTGCAACCGATACTGAAGCCAATCCCCATTGTTGCAAGCAAATAGGCAACAGTTGTGGCATCACTGTGAAAGCGCTGCGTGATGAATGGTGCAAAAAATGAGAAGAAGCTGGCCCAGCCAAATTCCATCAGTAAAAATGCCAATGATAGTTTACGAATGTCACTTCTTTTGAGTGCTTGGATAATGATTTCAATCGGATAAAGTAATTTGAAAGATATTTTTCGTTGCGTGACCGCAGGTTCGTGAAAGAGCCAGCCCAACAAGATAATGTTAATGCAGGCAACAATGGCAGAAAAGTTCATGGGCATGGTAAAGCCAAACCAAGAAACCAAGTGGCTGTCTGATAAGGTGCCTCCAATCAATGGGCCGAGGATAAAGCCAAGTGACAGTGCCAATAGCACGTAACCAATATAACGTGCCTTGGTATCTTCAGTCGACATGTCAACAATGGCTGCTTGTGAAATGGCTTGGCTACCAGCAGTGAGTCCGGCAATCACTCGACCAACCAACAATAAAGGCAAGCTGCTCAAAGTGATTGATACAGATGACAAGATATAGCTGAGCGCAGTTCCTACGAGACAAATCATCAGTGCTTTTTTGCGGCCGATCATATCAGAAACATCACCAAGTATGGCTGCACCAAAAAACCAGCATAGCATATAGATGCCAATAATCAGTCCGTAGTAGAAATCACGTGTTGCAAGGCTGGTGTTCGCAGCTAAAATGCTATGATGTGGGTCTAGAACGATGCCACTGAGTACCGGAAAAAGAATGCTGAGTCCCATGCCATCTATAAAAATGATAAGGAGTAGCGGTAACACGCTTTGCTTATTGTTGGTCATGAGCTTTGCCTGTAGAGTTTGGGGTGAGTCAATGATCAATATACACTAACTGATTATTGATTGCGAAGAGCGAATGCAGTCCCCAGCCGATAGGCGTGCGTAGGGTGGGTTTGAGGTGATACATGCAAATGGCTCAGGCATAAAAAAACCCACATGAGAACAACGGATTAGCTGTCTCTCAAGCGGGGTTTTCTTAGCCAAAGCGACTTAAGCTTCGCTGATCTGACCAATTTTGTAGATAGCAAGCTTTTTGCGCAATGTACCACGGCTGATGCCTAGAATTTTTGCAGCACGGCTTTGGTTGTTATTGGTATAACGCATAACCATTTTTAGCAAAGGCACTTCAACTTCAGCCAATACCATGTTGTAAAGGTTAGTTGGTTGTTCATCGCCTAAATTAGCGAAATAGTTTTGTAGTGAACGTTGAACTGCAGAAGCAAGTGAGTAATCACTGGTTTCTGTGGATAATTCAGCAGGTGTTTGGGCCATTGTTGGCTCCAGTGTTGTAGCGATGCCTTCCAATTTTTTGCTCCTCAATTAGAAATTAATCAAAATGCGATGCACCAAAGTGTCGTACACAAAGATGATCAACTGGTGTTCATTATATCACTAATATGGTTCATATCAAGTACAAATTAAGCTTTTTTTAAAAAAAGTAGTCAAAAATAAGTCAGTATTTTGAAATATACAGTAAAAACAGCAGTTTAGCTGCCATTTTAGTATCCGATATGTTGCGTTGGTATAGCGTCATCGCACAGACCATTGATCAATAAGTGATCTGATGAGGGTTTCCAAGCGATCAATTCGGTTATAAATCAAGCTGTTAGTCAATCTCCTCAAAACGATTGCATACACACTCCTGCACTCACAGGTGAATCGTCTGTCTGACGCTGTGAATTTGCTGTGTAGTTGAATTTGTATTGCTTATTCTCACAGTCTTGTTGTGCATGCTCTGGTTATGAGTGATGCACTGACGATTTGATCAAGCTAACTATCAGCGCAGTGAGTGCTTTTGTTTCATTGTGGTAGATGGCAATATGGTTGATCATTTTGACTGCATTATCACCGCGGCGCGAGCAGAATAACCTTGACATTTGAGCAAATAAATGACAAAATAAATTGCTATTATTACTTAAAATGGAGTAAGCCAATGATTCGATTCATAACACGTGCAGCAGTACTTTCAGTCATCGTTCCAACGCTCTGTTTAGCGAGTGTGACATATACGGCACAACAACCAGCTCGCATTGAGCATTGTAACTCAGCTTCTTTTGGTCAAAGAGCAGCTACTTTTTTGCCAAAGAGCATCACATTCCCTGATGATGCATTACATGCATTCAGCGCAACGGTGACATACCAATCTGGTTCAGTGCAGGAAAATGCGAACATATTTACAGCTGCTGGTGAGTCACACATGGTGGTTGGGAAATATCCACATTCTTTAAAAATTGATTATACGCTAACGCCATTGGGTCAGAGCATAGCGATCATGGATATTGCAGATTTGTCGGGTAAAAATAAGTGCTCTATATATGGATTTTTAAATGCATAATAAGGCAGGCGTAGATGGTGCGCTTTGATTTGTCAGGTGGTCAGTAGGGTTGTATGACTCAATTAGTGATTAAAATTGCTGGTACGGGGCACTATGCCAGTACGCCAGGGCAGACAACCCATCAGTGCGATTCAGATCGCATGACGCTTTGCCTTGCTGGTTGTATGCATTTGTATGGTAATGCTCTCATGCCTAACCTCACCCGCCATATTAATCGTGAGTATCGTCAGCTACTCATCAATGAAGAGGGTGGCCTTAAGTCAGCCCATGAAATAAAAGATGCTGCCGATAAAATGCAACTTGAAAAATGTGGTAAAAAGGGCCGAACACATGCTTACACCAGCACCCATGATGATGTACGAGAGAAAGTCATTACCTCCATTGTCATTGTAGGTATTAGTCGTGGTGGTACAACTGCCTTTCTTTTGGCAAAAATGCTGCATGAGCAGGGTATCAATCTCCCTGTTAAAATTATCACAGATGAACCGGTACCAGGTACGCCATCAGCGCTGCGCGCTTGTGTTGATCTCAGTCAGCTAGAGGGTATCAATCAGGTCGATGCACACATTGCATTAGCAGCAGGTATTGCTCTGACCAGTCAGACATTTCCCGGGATGATAGAGAAAGAGCTGAAAGAGTTGGGTAGTGCTACCATCGCTATTATTAAATTCGCTAAAAACCATCCGAATATACTCAATGTATTATTACATGTGGCAGCAGGATTCTGGGCGTTGATATTCACCGTTTTTTTTCGACAGCAAATGCCGCAGTTAAGTCAGGATACGCCTTGCAATATCATGCCCAAGGCAAGTGTGAGCCATTACATGAGCTACACCTATCGTGACTATGATAATGGGGTTTATACGAACCCAGAAACGGTGCCTTACCCATGGAAGTTGCAATACACGCGTGGCATTTCACGTGCTGCTTTGTATGCGCTGATGCAAATTGATATGTCAGCTAAGGCACAGTGCGCCATAAATGATGCTGCAAAGGAATTGAAAGAGCTATGCTGGTCTCTTAAAAAACTTTGTCCGCATAATAGTCGTCTGCGTGCTTTTGTTGAGTTCATGCAGTATCGTGCTGACTTTAATGCAATGAGTGATGATGATCTTAAGCAAAATATCGACTTATTACATCAAGCTTTTCAGCTATCATGTCCTGAGCAGATTTCTGAATTTGAGGCCTGTATCCCTGTGCGCTTAAAAAGTGAGCATATGCCAGGCCTGTCGGAAGGTGCTAATAAAGACAGTTTTTTTGTAAGTCATCATATTCTCAATGAGCGCCATGGGTCTAAGACGGTAACTACTGCCAGTGCACTAACTACTGCAGTGTTTTCTATTGCAGCACTCAGTTTGATGGGAATGTGTTTTAGCCACCTTGAGATTGCCAGGCTGGTGCCTATTTTGATGATGGTCAGTATCGCTTGTGCTGCTGCTGGTCTTGTTTCCTTGGTGACAGCGACGGGTGCGGGGATTTTTCATCATTGTCAGTTGAAGAAACAGGCTCAGCTACTTGCAGATAATGCAAGTGGTGTATCAGCCCAAAACTAAATTTGAAAACAGTGACTACTTTGATAAGCAGTTTTAAGGGGTTGCTTTTGTGCACCCCTGATGTTTGATGTCACTCTCCCATCAAAAATACGGTATTG
>JBDOIU010000023.1:0-2747 GCA_047404195.1 Coxiellaceae bacterium | reverse complement strand
TACAAGGACAGGGGTTTGTCACCACTTCTATTGACAAAATGGTAAGCTGGGCGCGCAGTGGTTCCATGTGGCCTATGACATTTGGTTTGGCCTGTTGCGCTGTTGAAATGATGCACTCGGCGGCAGCTCGTTTTGATATTGATCGCTTTGGTTTTTTATTCAGACCCAGTCCGCGACAAGACGATTTAATGATTGTAGCTGGTACATTGTGCAATAAAATGGCGCCAGCCATGAGGAAGGTTTACGATCAAATGCCAGAGCCGAAGTGGGTGCTTTCGATGGGGTCTTGTGCAAATGGCGGTGGTTACTATCACTATGCATATTCAGTCGTACGTGGCTGTGATCGTATCGTACCTGTAGATGTTTACGTACCAGGGTGTCCGCCAGCGGCAGAGGCACTGGTTTATGGTTTGATCCAGCTACAAAACAAAGTTAAGTCTGGTGGAACGATGTTTCGTCAGAATGATAAAAGCGAAGATATACATTCATCAGATGCGGGGTAGCCGGCTGTGGACCAATTGATCCTAAAAGACTTAGTGCATGACAGTTTGGGTGATCATGTAGAATCAATCACCGATTATGCTGACTGTTTAGAGGTAGAAGTGACATCAGCCAATTTGCTGACGGTTTCCACTACGCTGCGCGACACAGAGGCATTGCGTTTTGATTGTTTAGTTGATTTGTGTGCGGTCGATTACTTGGATTATGGTAAGTCTTACTGGCGTGATAAGTCAGTTAACAGCGGCGGTTATGATCGTGGTGTGGTTGATGGAGAAACTGCGCGTGAGGTTTATCCTTGGGAAAAACCGCGTTTTGCCGTTATTTATCATATTCGCTCTATTTGTCACAACCGCCTTATTCGGATGGTTGTGTACTTGCCTGTTGATCCACCGTTGCTACCCTCTGTCACAGGTATATGGCCTGTTGCAAATTGGTTTGAGCGAGAAGCATTTGACTTATTTGGAGTGATTTTTGATGGGCATGAAGACTTAAGGCGCATCTTAACTGACTATGGTTTTATCGGGCATCCATTCCGTAAAGATTTTCCATTAATTGGGCATCTTGAGCTACGTTATGATGCAGCAGAGGAGCGGTGTGTTTATGAGCCAGTGAGTATCAAGCCACGCATTACTGTGCCAAAAGTTATTCGAGAAGACACTCGCTACATGCCGGGAAATCAGTCTTGCCGCAAGGGGTTTGAGGAAAAGAAATGAGCGAATATAAAAACTACACATTCAACTTCGGTCCGCAACATCCATCAGCGCATGGTGTATTGCGCTTGATTTTGCAAACAGATGGTGAAGTTGTGCAGCATGTTGATGCACACATTGGTTTGTTACACCGGGCCACAGAAAAGCTGGCTGAGTCTAAACCATATAACCATTCTATTGGGTACATGGATAGGTTGGATTACTGCTCAATGATGTGTAACGAGCATGCTTATGTGTTAGCGATTGAGTCATTACTTGATATAGATGTTCCCCTTCGTGCGCAATACATTCGAGTAATGTTTGCTGAGGTTACTCGCATATTGAACCATTTGATGTGGCTAGGTGCACATGCTCTTGACGTTGGTGCGATGTCCGTCTTTTTGTATGCTTTTAGAGAGCGAGAGGATTTAGTCGATTGTTACGAAGCCGTGTCAGGTGCACGCATGCATGCAACATATTATCGACCAGGTGGTGTCTACCGTGACTTGCCTAAAGTCATGCCCTTGTACGAAGCATCACGTTGGCACGACAAGAAAGATGTTGCTGAAAAAAATCGTAATCGTGGTGGCAGTTTGCTGGACTTTTTAGCTGATTTTTGTAAGCGCTTTCCTGCATTAATTGATGAATATGAGACTTTGTTGACAGATAACCGTATCTGGAAGCAGCGTACAGTTGGCATAGGTGTTGTGACGCCTGAGCGTGCAATTGAGTTGGGTTTTTCAGGTCCTATGTTACGTGCTAGTGGGGTGCATTGGGATCTTCGTAAGAAACAACCTTATGATTGTTATGATCAGTTAGATTTTAAGATCCCTGTGGGCACTGAGGGAGACAGTTACGATCGTTATTTGGTGAGAGTTGAGGAGTTACGACAGTCAACGCACATCATCAAGCAATGTGTGGATTGGTTGAAAAAAAATCCTGGCCCAGTGCGTGTTGATGATCCAAAAGTGGCGCCACCCTCTCGTGAATTAATGAAGGAGAGCATGGAAGCGCAAATCCATCATTTTAAGCTGAAAACGGAAGGTTACTGTGTGCCACCTGGTCAGGCCTATGCCGCTGTTGAGCATCCAAAGGGAGAGTTTGGCATTTACCTGGTTTCTGATGGATCCAACAAGCCCTACAGAATGAAGGTGAGGGCTGCTAGTTTCGCACACCTAGGTGCAATTGATGAAATGTGTCGAGGTCACATGATTGCTGATTTAGTGACAATATTATCTAGTATGGATGTGGTGTTTGGGGAGGTGGACCGATGAGTGATCAAAAATCGCTGTTGTCTACAGAGACCGTTTCTGAAATTCAGAGATGGGTAAGAAAGTTTCCAGAAGGTGAGGAGCGTGCTGCAATTTGTGCCGCGTTGCATATCGTCCAAAAAGAAAATGGTGGGCACTTAACAGATGAATTAATGGCTGCCATTGCAGAGCAATTAAAGATAACACCTATTGAAGTAGTCGAGGTCGCTACATTTTATGATATGTGCGAGTTCTCACCTATTGGTCGTTATAAGTTAGCGATTTGTACCAATGTATCATGCATGTT
>JBDOIU010000022.1:0-19625 GCA_047404195.1 Coxiellaceae bacterium | reverse complement strand
AAAACTTGTTCATATTACTCCCACTCTAACGCGCCGCGCTTCCACTCGTATATGAAACCAACAATAAGAATAGCCAAGAAAATCATCATGCTAATGAAACCAAACCAGGCTATGTGACGCAATGAAACAGCCCAGGGGAATAAGAATGCTGTCTCTAAATCAAAAATGATAAATAATATGGCGACAAGATAGTAACGCACATCAAAAGGCTTGCGCGCATCACCAAAGGCCTCAAAACCACACTCGTAAGCAGACAACTTGGATGCAGATGGCTTTTTAGGTGCAATCTTGCTGGCAATCACCATCGGTGCAATACCCATGACCACGCCAATGACTAAAAAAATCAAAATCGGAAAATATTCCGTCAACATGTGCATTATTAACACTTCCCTAGCGCCGGTGGCGCCAAAAGTTGATCTGTCGAAGGCCGGACTCGAACCGGCACAGCTTGCGCCACTGCCCCCTCAAGACAGCGTGTCTACCAATTCCACCACTCCGACACAATCTATGCAAAAAATATACTGAGGACACATTTCAATATTACCTCATGCAATGATGAATGTTTACTTTTAAAGCTTGACCATAAGCAATCAAGACTAACAAAGTCAGTACATTATGCTTTTATCACACGCACATCGTGCTGTCTAGGAAAATAACAAAAAAAGTTATAACAAGTTGATCTGCATGTGAGGTGATAACTACTTTTGAGGGTTCTCAGACTTTTCTGGTGCTGTCTGTAATAATGATGCGGACACATCTTGTGCAGATGCACTGGAGACAGCATGTGAGGTGTGATACCCAATCAACAGTGTCGTTGCAAAAAAACAAAGCAGCAAAGACTGCTGTTAATTTTGCCACAAATGGCAGATGCCCCACACTACCAAAGACAGAATCTGATCCGCCCCCCAAACCGGTGCCAGCGCCTTTACCATGCTGCATTAAGACAAGTGCAACCAGACACAAACAAAAAAAGCACATGAAAAACTGTTAAGATATTGAGCATGATTTAATAACCTCCAAAAATGAATCAGCCTGCCAGGATGCGCCACCTACCAGCGCGCCTCTCACATTAGCAAGCCCCAATAATAAAGCAACATTGCCCTGATTGACACTGCCCCCGTAAAGAATTGGTATCAATCCTGCTGTTTCTGGTGATATATCTTCCAATTCTTGCCGCAAACACTGGTGAACCGATACAATATCGTCTGTGGAAGCGGTTAAGCCAGTGCCAATCGCCCACACTGGCTCATAGGCAACAATCAGCGAACCCTCGATAGTGGGCAGTGCTGCACGACATTGTGCACGAACAATGTCAGCAGTTTCGCCACGCTCTCGCTGCTGCAAAGTCTCACCGACACATAAAACAGGCGTGATACCATGCTGCCACAAGTGAGCACATTTTGCCGCCATGACTGAATCTGCCTCCCCCATCAACGTGCGACGCTCTGAGTGTCCAACCAAAGCGTACTTGACATTAAAGTCTGCCAACATTGCAGCGGACACCTCACCAGTATACGCTCCACGCTCATATTGCGATACGTCCTGCGCTGCGAGTGCAATTTTTGAGCCAGCCAACAACTCCTTAGCTAAACCCAAGTATGGGTACGGGCAACACACAACCAGCTCAACACCGGCGCAAAACTGACTGTCATAACCAGATACCAAAGCCGATAAACGCGATGTATTTTCATCACGATTACCCGTTAACTTCCAGTTACCCATTAAAATGGCATTTGGCATAGCAAAACCTCAAATATTGAACATCTGCAACGAGTGTAAACGAAATACTGCACAAAAAAAAGGACACCACCGTTGGTGATGTCCTTTATCATATCTACGATGTCACTCCAGCTATCCCTGCTCCTCTACCGTCTGCCCCAGGCATCCCTGCCGGGTTGTGCATCCTTGCAACACAGACCTCGATATAGCGACACTTTCTCTCTCTTCAACCACTGACACCAGAAGACAGAGGGCATTCCATAGCCAGGGCCAGTCGATTTCTCTTCCAGCCACACACATCCTTGTGTGAAAATCTCTGTACAACTGATTGATCAGGTTTTTTCAATTTAGCACGCCGTTTGCGCACTGCAAAATAAGCATTGCCGATGAAGGGCTCGTGTAATCACAGGCATAAATATGTTTTTTATCAGTATAATCAATGTGTTAAGGACATTAGTCAGCCAAATCATAACATCCAGCAGGCATCATTTGACACAATGTCTAGCAAGCCTCTCAACTAAACACTGGTGTATTTCTCACGTATACACTTTTTGCGCCCCATCACGCAAACTGTATCACTAGGAGATACTGTATCGCGGATGGCCCTTGCTAACACTGGCGCAACAGCATCTGTGGCGTAATACTGACGCACATGCAAAAAAGCCCGTTTACGCTGCTGCTCTAGCCCCAAACTGTCCTTTATTACAGCCTGTAACGCATCTGCTAAAGCAGTGGCATCCCCTACTGGCACAATGCCACCCACGCCATGACCGGATAGGATCTCGCTGGGGCCACCACAATCGCTGCTCAATACTGGTATGCCATACCGCATGGCCTCTATCAATGCGATACCAAAGGTCTCAGTGCGCGAAGTCACACAAAATACGTCCAAGTCAGAAAAAAATGCCGCCTTGTCCCGTACCCATGGCAACAAAGAGGCACACCCCCTCAAACCCAGCCGCCACACCAACCACTGCAAGTAAAGTCGGCGATGACCACGCCCAGCAATCAACACACGGCAATCTACATCACGATCTTTTAGAATCTGCGCTGCAGTCAACAACACATCCAAACGTTTTTTACGACGAAAAACAGCCATGGTACCAAATGTAAAGACGCGCCGAACAGCCTTGGATGCTTGCTGAGGCAAATCTGCCGGACAAGCTACCGCATTTGGCACAACAACCATAGGGCAAGTCACACCATGCTTTTGAAGATACGCACACACTGCCTGCGAAACAGGGAAAACAGCATCAGCATATTGCATTTGGCGTGTCGCAAAACCGTGTCCAATGCAAATCAGTGTTGCATTAGGTAACACTTGACGAAACAGCGGCAAATCATCTTGCTTGTGTAGTAGTACAACATCAATGCCCGCACCAACCAAAAGCCGAGACAGCTGTCGTTTAGAAAACGATGAAACTACCGATAGTTGACTGCGATACCAACGCGCTACCCAACGCTTTTGGGGCAATAAAGTTGGTAGCTTTTCAAGATACGCATAAATACGGGCACCTGGTCGCGTTAAAGTAACAACATCAAATCCCTCAGCCAACAACATAGCGGTTGTATCTAAAAATGATTGCTTGGAGCCACCAAGGTCCTTGCCAGAAATGACATTCAAAATACGCATACTACCTCGCTGGTCGGCGCATCACCACAAAAGCCAGCAGTGAGAAAACAATGACACCACCAATGAGAATGGACTCATAAAGCCACACATGCCCAATATTCAACTGCGCTGGTGGAAAAAGACCCAATACAAAAATCAGCACCGTGGTCAATAAACCAATACCAGCACAAACCCACGCACCCAGCTTCCCCCCACGCAAACAAAACGGGCGTTCACGCTGAGGAAAACGATAACGTAAACGTATAAAAGCAGAAAACATCAGGACATAAACAATCAAAGCCATCTGCGCCGTCATTGCAGACAGCAACCAGTAACTGCTATTAACCGCTGGAAATAAAAAATAAAGGCCTGATAGAACCGTCACAACCAACGCCTGAGCAACCAGCAAATTAATGGGCGCGCGATGTCGATTTGTCTGCGTAAAAAACTTGGGCAATAAGCCATCTCTTGCGCTGGCAAGCAAACAGCGTGACGTACCCAGCAACCAGGCAGAAACCGCAGCCATAGCACCAAACACAATGCATACTCCCACAAAAGGCAACAACCAAACAGCATGCAATTCCTTCAAAAAAATTGCAAAGCTCTGAATGACGCCAGCAGTCAAACTGATATCCTCAGGTGGTAGCACCATCACAACAGCTAAAGAACCAACGATCAAAGTAAACATGATACCCAGCACTGACCACAACAAGGCACGTGGGTAGTCTTTACCAGGATTTTTAACATCCTGTGCATGTGTTGCTGACATCTCAATACCCAACAAACCAAACACCAAGCCACTCAACATGGCCAGCTGTGTAGGGTGAAACGATATGGGAATAATAGCGTGCCAATTCACTGGCACAACTGTGGCATGACCACGCAACAGCCACGCAATGGCAAAACCCATTAACACCAATAATGGTATCACCGCCCCTACGATAGTACCAATGGTGCTCACCCAGCTGGCAAAGCGAATGCCAAAACCACTCAGCAAGGTAATGAACCAAAACAAACCCACAATCATCAACACCAAAGCCAATTGCGAGTGCAATAAACTTGGAAAAAACAAGTAACACACCGTCGCCGACAGCATCGCTAAAATAGTTGGATACCAAACCACGTTATAAATCCACTGTGTCCACACAGCAAAAAACGCACAACGGTGTCCAAACGCTTCACGAATCCATATATAAATCCCACCCGTCATTGGCCATGCTGTTGCGCATTCAGCAACAACCAGCGCACACGGCAATAGAAAAAACAACCCCGCCAATACATAAAAGAAAATCAGTGATGGTCCATACTCAGCGCTGATTGGCAAACTGCGAATATCTGCCACCGCCACGATGTTAATCATAGATAAAGAAAAAACCCGCAATACTTTATTTCTCACCACAATCCCCGTTATTTGTTGACGCCATGGTCACTTGACCCACTTGCTGCATGACACCCCAAGCCTGTTGATAGCCACTGTCTGCTACTTGGAATGTTCGTGCCACACGACCAATGGTCGTGAGAGAAATACCCGTTTGTTGATGCACTTGCCGATACGATAGCTTAGCCGATATCAATGGCACAACGCGCCAGCGCTCCGCCATGGCACGCAACTCACTGGGTGCGCACAAATCTTCTAAAAAACGCTGCATCAGCTGCGGACAGGCTATTTCAGCCATGACCGTCGCTAAAAGCTGTATATGATTTTGCATACTTGACATGACCCTCCAACCAAACTTGTCACACTGTAATAGTACAGCATGACACCCCGCCCGTCAAACACAAAATTATGAAATAAAAGCCTGGTTTTAATAAACCTCTAAGCTTAAGAATCTATAATTAGAGTAGGTAGGGATAAAAAATAATGCAATGACAGCAATAATCAACAAGTTAAAGGTGATTAAAAATGAGCAAACGAAAAAATCTAGATGAACTACCCTACATGCAACAGCAACTTCAGCCAGCGCAATATACCTGCGGTATCATACAAACAGCATTGAATCAGCAATTAATGCAAAATGAGCAGCAGTGTCGCATCAGCATCAACCCCACACGAAGACATCGAGTTGATATCAACATCGCAGCCGATGGGCAACAAAACATCATGCAGTGGATTAAAGGCGAACTAACACTCACACTGCTCACCGATACAAGACAGCAAATATCTGAAACTTCTGTCAAAATAGATACCGTAGCCAACCTGCATATCGATACACGTGGCAAGATGACACTGAGCCCAGAAGGCATCTCTCAAATCAGCAGGTCTATTGCTGCAATGAATCCAGCTATCTCAGGCTTACTACCCGAGACAATAATTGGGTCTTCTTTAAAAATTTCACCATCAGATACTTGGAACAAGCAGCTGAAAACTGACTGGAGTCGCATGTCAAGCCTGGCATCTGTGCGCAAAATGAATCTCAATGGCATCGATATAACACCCACACTCAAACGCACCCACACCCTCGACCCCGCAATGGATCATGCGACACTCAGTGCGAAGTTCCTAGCAAAATGTTCAGCGGCAAGTGAGGTTCTACCAGAATCTGTTGCATTCATTCGTGACATCCAAAAAATACAAATAACCACTGATGCAAAAGAAAATACAAGCGATATTGAGAGAATTTTTTATAAACAATTATGTGTTCTTATGATTGAGGAAAATATCCCATGCAAAGAGGCGCTTGCACAAACAGTACGCGTGCTCAGCCACACTGACCCTGCTAGCTTTAATAAGCTTTTTCAAACCAACAAAGTCATGAGGTTGTTTTCTACCCCACCAAAACTAGACAGGCTATGCCGCTCTGTACAAAGACATCTGAAAATTAATTTAAAAGACGCAAAAGTGCGCGAAAAGCTGAGTAAAACTCCCAAAGCAGCCGCTACACATTGAGCAGCAGGCGCTGATTCAACAGACCCAGAGCATCCTAGCTCAGGCCCCACACTTTAATAAAGCGCCAGCTTTCACTTGTGATATCTATCATCGCTATGGTATGGTATGTCTATTGTTTGATGCTTGCTCTGATTTTATTAGGACAATCGTCAGCAGCATGGTAACTAAGTCGGTTCCTCGCGACAGCTCGCTGTGAACTCCGCCAGGCCTGGAAGGGAGCAACGGTAGCAGCACTGCTGGGTGCCGAGGGTTAGCTGGCTTAGTTACCTCCTCATTGCTTCAAGTTGGGTGACCCAATAAATGACTCAATATCAACCACATGCTCTAAAATGCCGACCAAAATGCTTTTCGGATGTGGTCTGGCAAACACATGTAGTACAATCTTTGTCCAACGCTATCAGCATGCAGCATATTCCTCAGTGCATACTACTCACGGGCACACGCGGGGTTGGAAAAACCACGATTGGACGCATCTTTGCCAAGTGCTTAAACTGCCTCAATAGCGAACAGCCCTCCACTGAGCCATGCTTAGAGTGTGAACACTGCCTAGAATTGGAAAGTGCTCGCTTTCCTGATTTTTACGAAATTGATGCCGCCTCACACACCAAAGTCGAACAAATACGCGAACTGCAAGAAGGTATACCCTACGCACCCAGCAAGGGCCGATACAAAGTTTATCTCATCGATGAAGTACACATGCTCTCCAAAAGCAGCTTTAACGCGTTACTCAAAACACTTGAAGAGCCACCCGCACATGTCGTATTCATTCTGGCCACTACCGACCCTCAAAAATTACCTCAAACAATTCTATCTCGCTGCCTACAATTCCATCTACAATGCATGCCTAAAGAGAAAATCAGTGACCATCTCAGCACCGTACTCGCAGATGAAGGCACAGCTTATGATGAAAAAGGCCTGCAACTGATTGCAGAAGCCGCTAAAGGCAGTATGCGTGACGCATTCAGCTTACTCGATCAATGCCTAGCATTGGGTAAAGGTCGCATTGATACAGCACTGGTGCAATCGATGCTTGGGACATTTGATACCGACATCTTATACCAGATTATTCACGCACTTGCAGATAATGACATCAACACGCTCATGCAAGCCCATCAATCCTTGTGCGAACAGGGCTGCGACTTTGCCGATGTGCTCACCAAGCTCTGCGAATTCCTACAGATCATTGCTCGTGTGCAGCTGGGCGGCAATATTTCAGGCATCATCACTGATGAAACATGCAAACAATTGGCTGACAAACTGAGCCCTGAGCATGTGCAACTGCTTTACCAAATATGTTTGCACGGCCAACGCGATTTGCCACTGGCTGGTAACAGCAGTAGCGGTTTTGAAATGACATTATTGCGACTGCTGGCTTTCTCTCCACGTGACACCGCGAATACACCAGAACAGACACAACACAAACCAATGGCAGCAAAAGCAGCGCAAACGCGACCGCAGAGCCAACCCACAGCCCAGACCCCCAAAAACACGAGCTGGGAACGCATTCGGGAAACATTAGAACTCACAGGCTTGTCAGCAAGCCTTGCAAAAGCTTGCCAGCTTATCAAGCAAGATGGACAACAGTGGCATTTTGGCATTGCACGCAAACACAAACCCATGCATCAACCGCATACACAGCAAGCCATTGAGAAAGCCCTATCAGAATACCTAGGCCAGCCATGCAAAATTAGCATCACCGAACAGGCAGACACATCCAGCAAGACACCAGACCCGAATCCAGCAGCCAAGCAACCGCAAACACCCACAACGACAGCAGCAACTCAACGCACAAAATCTGCGCCCCCACCCCCGCCTCAAAAAACAAAACCAACGCTGAATGATAACCCCAATGTCAATCGAATCATTGCAGAATTTGACGCGCAAATCCTTGAATAAATTGACTTAAAGTTAACTTAACACCAATATCACTGCCCGTTTTAGCAAAAAAACACAAATACTTCTCGCCCCACAAGCTAAACTAATGCTACAATGGTATTAGGGTGTGCTAGAAATGTGTGCACAAAATATTCAAACTGGAGGTAACCCCATGGCAGATAATAATCAAGAACTAGCAGAAAGCGGTGAAATGCTCGATGAATTCAAGCAAGGCATGGCTGACATGCAATCCAGCCTTGAGCAAGCATACTCAGACATGGACAGCAAAGAAATCAATGGTTTCTCGAATGACAAAACAGTCGAAATCATAATGACTGCAACTTACAAGTTTGTAGACATTAACTTCGACGAGCGCGCACTCAAAGGCGGCGTTAAAGAATTTAAATGGCGTATTCGTGAAGCATTTAAAAGCCTCACTGAGAACATTCAAAACACAACTCAAGAACAAGTCATGGATATGTTCAAAGATGTGCAAATACCAGATGGCCTGAAAGAGTTAGTTGACCAAGCTGCAGACGAAGAAGGCAACTAAGTCATCACAATTCTTTTCTAGCGGCAACCACCACAATGGTTGCCGCTTTTTTATGGGGAACACCATGTTCGGCAACAGCATCAATGAACTCATAGACGCTTTTTCACAGCTACCCGGTATTGGCAAAAAATCAGCACAAAGACTGACATTTCATGCATTAAACCCACGCAACAAAGACAAGTGCAGACCACTCGCACAAGCCATAGAAAATGCACTTGACAACATACAATACTGCCAATACTGCCGGATGTATACCGACGTGCCTGTATGTGATATCTGCAGCAATCCGAAACGCGATCAAAGCACCTTGTGCATCATTGAATCACCACAAGATGCGCTGGCAATAGAACAGACCAGTCGCTACCAGGGCAAATACTTTGTGCTTCATGGTCGACTATCACCACTAGATGGCATTGGCCCTGACGACATCGGCATGCCACTACTGACCAAAAGACTGCAGGACCCAACCCTTCAAGAAGTCATTCTAGCCACCAATACCACTGTAGAGGGCCGTGCAACAGCACATTTTATTGCAAATCAACTGCGATCCGGGTTAAGATGTAGCCAGATTGCTCAAGGCATACCATTGGGTGGTGAACTTGAGTATTTAGACGGCGGGACCCTATCACTCGCACTTCAATTACGCACTGACCTTGTCAGTGCCTAATCCTTTCTGTGGAGAAACCTATGAACTTTATGAATCTAATGAAGAATGCTGGCAAGATCAAAGAGATGCTACACAAGCAACAAGAAGAGCTCGCACAGAAAAAGTATACTGGCGAAGCTGGTGGTGGCTGGGTTGACATCATCTGCAACGGGCATGGTGATATTCTCAAAATCAATATTGCAGACGAAGCATTTCAAGCAGGCAAAGAAGTTGTTGAAGAACTGGTGACTGCCGCCATGAATGACTGTAACAATAAAGTGAAGCGCGAAACACAGTCACAAATGCAATCACTCGAATCACTTTTTGGTGGTGGCTCCATGGAGGATATTTTCGGTAGCGATCCAGATGGAAAGACAGGGTAATAATGACTCTCTGATCAGTGAATACGTGGTATCGAAATCCGTTTATTGAGGTGGCAGATAATGATTGCTGCAACAGGGTTACCTGCATGGTGAAGTGATGCACCCACAGTGCAAAGCATCATACCAAAACTCACATGGCCACCATTTCAAAATGGAGAAAAGCTGATGACAATAAACTTTAACTTTGATACGTCTTATACCTCACTACCGGCCCCCTTCTTTTGTAAAACCACACCAAGTCCTGCCCCATCTGCAAAAATTATTGCAGTGAACCATGAACTCGCCGCATCCATTGGCATTGATCTCAACGCGATCAACCAGCAACAACTAGCAGATCTATTTTCGGGTAATAAGCTACCGAGCAACGCAACACCTTTCTCGCAGGCATATGCTGGGCATCAATATGGCCACTTCACAATGTTGGGGGACGGTCGCGCCCTGATCTGGGGTGAACACATTACACCGTCAGGCGATCGCATTGATATTCAATTTAAAGGTTCGGGTCCAACGCCATATTCACGCCGAGGAGATGGCAAAGCTGTTCTTGGACCAATGCTACGTGAATACTTAATCTCAGAAGCAATGCACTGCCTTGGCATCCCCACAACCCGCTGCCTAGCAGTGGCCACAACTGGAGAAAAAATTCTACGAGAATCACCGCAACCAGGGGCAATCCTCACCAGAACAGCCAGCTCACATATACGTGTTGGCACATTTGAATTTGCTGCGAGACATCATCATCACTTAACACCTCTGCTACTGGACTACACCATCAAACGGCACTACCCTGAATGTCAGCAAGCAGAAAATCAAGCACTAGTGCTACTCAAAAAAGTGATTCGCAAGCAAAGCGAACTGATCGTACAATGGATGCGTGTCGGCTTTATTCACGGCGTCATGAATACCGACAATATGACACTCTCTGGAGAGACCATTGACTATGGACCATGTGCATTTCTGGATACTTATCATGCAGAAACCGTCTTCAGCTCAATTGACCGCAACGGTCGATACGCATATGGTAACCAAGCCAGAATAGCCGGCTGGAACCTAGCAAGATTGGCCGAGTCATTGCTACCACTCATTCATGACAACGAGAGTGAAGCTATTAAGCTCGCAAGCCAAGCACTAAATGAATATCAACACCTGCATGAAACACAGTGGCTCAATATGATGCGGCATAAAATTGGTATCACAGACACAGATAATGCAAATGACAATGCACTGATCACCGAGCTTCTTCGATGGATGCAAGCAGAGAATGCAGACTATACCAACACATTTAACCTACTGAGCGCAGACAATCAACCGCATGCAGGAATCTACACACAACCAGCCTTTAAACAGTGGCACCACCAGTGGAAAAAACGCATTATGCAAGACAATCAAACTTTCCAAACAGCACAAGCGCTCATGAGACAAACGAATCCAACAATTATCCCTCGCAACCATTTGGTTGAGCAAGCACTCGCTGCAGCATATTCAGGTGATTTAGAACCCTTTAACAATTTACTGCGGGCATTGCGTCAACCCTATGCCACATTAACAAACCAGCACCCTTATCGACAACCACCTAAATCAAGTGAACGGGTCCTGCAAACATTCTGTGGAACCTAAATATGCTCGCGTGTTAAGATTTAGCAACAAGCGCACTGAAAAAATCTGACATACAGGCTGCGACAATATCGTCGCATTGACCGGCACTATTATGATGACGATTCCCAATGACACAGCTGACCGAACATGCAGAATGACCAAGCACAGATGCTAAGCCATAAATAGCAGCTGTTTCCATTTCAAAGTTATTGAACTGCATAGCTTCATGTGTAAAATCGGCAACGCTATCAACCCAAGACTCAAAAGCACAGGTAGCACGAATACTGCGACCCTGTGGCGCATAAAAACCCGCACATGTCATTGTCATACCTGGCTTTGCAATACTCGACATCTTATCGAGAGAAACTTTATCAGCACCAGTGACATAGAGATTGCTGGCCATTTTGGTGAAATCAAAATAGCGTTGCAATGCTGCTTGTAGCTCATACTGATCCGATGGCACTTCACGCTCATAAAAATTCAACAAACCATCGAATGCAACAGCATAGCGAGAACATATCATAGAGCCAATGGTATCTGACTCCTGAATACCCCCAGTTGTACCAAAGCGATAAAAATCTAACTTTGTATGCTGAGATTTTGGCAACCCAGTCGACCAATCAAGGTTCACCAACGCATCAAGCTCATTCATCACGATGTCAATACCACCACATCCAATGCCAGTTGATATCACCGTTAACTTCTTGCCTGCCAATTCACCGGTAATCGCAACAAATTCACGGTATGATTGCTGATAAACAATAGAATCAAACTGCTGCCCGATCAATGTGCTGCGTGCAGGGTCACCGACCAATATGATGGTATCAGCAATTTCTTCTGGCCGCAGACGCAGGTGATAAGGTCTACCCTGTTGATCACACATCAATTCGGCAGTATGTAATGTCATGTCTTTTCTCCAATCCCAGTTATTTTTGTATTGCTTCTAGCACAGTGTCAACATGTGCCTTCACTTTGACTTTTCTCCACTCACTGATAATCCCCCCTTCTGGAGACAACAAAAATGTTGACCGCTCAATACCCATAAATGTACGCCCCATCATGGATTTTTGCTTAATCACCTCAAACAAATCACACAACGTACTATCTGCATCACTGATCAGCGGGAACGGCAATGAAAACTTATCAATAAATCTGGCATGAGACTTCATGCTATCACGAGAAATACCTATGATACTGGTATTTAATGCTTGAAAATCAGCATATGCAGCAGCGAACCCCTGGGCTTCTTTGCTACAGCCAGGTGTGTTATCTTTAGGGTAAAAAAATAAAACCAACTGCTGCTGCAAACAGTCTCGAAGTGTGGTAAGTGATGTATCAGTACAAGTGATCACATTATCTAATTGGGTATGTATGTTAATATGTGTCATAACTATCTCCTTTCTAACATAAATATTTTTTGTCATTGAACCAACGACGCGCATTAAGAAAGAGCATGGTCCATGGTGACGCTTCAGGAAAGCCTTCAGGATGCCAACTCATCTGCCGACGCAAAAAGCAACGCTCAGGATGTGGCATCATAGCAGTAATACGGCCATCTAAACTACATGCGCCAACAATGGCTTGCACACTGCCGTTGGGATTATGCGGGTAACGACTTGTTCTGATATATCCACCATCAACGTAATGCGCCACAGCTTGCTCCGCCACAGAAAATTCAGCATCCGCCTCATGCGAGTAAAATGTTGCCCTACCTTCACCGTGTGATATCACACAAGGAATCACTGAATTCGCCATTCCACGGAATAAAACTGATGTCGAGTCTGCCACTTTAAGCAAACTCACTCGCGCCTCAAACTGGGCAGAGCGATTGCGAACAAAGTGCGGCCAATGTTCCGTTCCAGGAATGATTTCCCGCATAGCTGACAAGGTCTGACAACCGTTACAGACACCAAGCGTTAGTGTCTCCGGTCGTGCAAAAAAGGCCTCAAATTGCGCGCGAAGCTTTGGTTCATGTAGGACGACTTGCGCCCAACCACGTCCAGCACCCAACGCATCACCATATGAGAAACCACCACAAAGCGCCAACATATGACAATGTGCCAAGTCGAATCGACCCGTCTCTAAATCACTCATCGGCACATCAACCACATCAAACCCAACATAAGACAACGCTGCAGCCATTTCTCTATGACCGTTCGTACCCTGCTCGCGTAATATCGCAGCAACTGGCCGATCGGTTTTTTGGGCCACGAACATCTCCCTGTCTGCAAAAGCATGCTCAAATGTCAAATGGCACGATAAACCTGGATCATCTCGATCTAGCCAACAATCAAATTCCGCTTTTGCACAATCTGTGTGATCGCGTTCACGCTTGATAGCATATGCATGTGTTGACCATAATCGCCCAAGTGTCACCCGGTCTCTTTGATAGGTGCAATAGCCCCGATGATATAGTCGCAATTTATCATGTGTATTGGTTGTACCAATCTGATAAGCAAGATCCGTTAAACCATGCGTAGCGATGATCTTTTTCAATGTTTCTTCATGTCCTGCAGCCACCTGGATAACAACACCTAAAGATTCATTGAATAAGCTGTTAATCACATCGTTACCTAAAGAATCTAGCTGACAATCAATGCCAATGTGTCCTGCAAACATCATCTCTGCAAGTGTTGCCAGTAAACCACCATCTGAACGATCATGATAAGCCAATATGATTCCCGCAGCGCGACACGCGCGCATGCACTCGAATAACTGCTTTAAGCGGCCGACACTGTCCAGCGATGCCGGTTGGCCACCAAGGTGGTTGTAGACCTGTGCAAGAATCGTTGCGCCCAACCCAGGCTTGCCATCTGACAAATCAAATAACCACAAAGCTGAAGCACCAGAACATGGCTGTAATTGTGGCGTTAATGTACGCTCACAATCTGCAACCAATGCCGTTGCAGAGATCACACATGTGCTGGGTGATGTGACGGAAAAACGCCTATCATCTTCTTGCCACTCGACATGCATGGATAATGAATCTTTACCAACAGGAATACAAACACCCAAATCTGCACACCACACTTCGGTCAGTTGTTTAACAGCATCATAACAGTCAGCTACTTGACCTGCTTGTGAAATTGCAGCCATCCAATTCGCTGATAAAGTAATATCAGAAAGCTGTGCCACATCAGCAGCCATGATATTAGTAATGACCTCACCCAATGCCAAACCCGCTGCAGCAACAGGATCTAATACGGCGACTGGACTGCGCTCACCAATCGCAAGTGCTTCGCCATGCTGTGAGTAGAAACCAGCAGCCGATACAGCCACATCAGAAACAGGTACCTGCCAGGGCCCGACACACTGATCACGCGTAATCAATCCACCCACACTGCGATCACCCACATTCACTAAAAAGCTTTTATTCGCAACAGTTGGGTGCTGTATCACTCGCTCAATGGCTTCTCCTAAGTCGATATTATTTGTATCAAAATCAGGGTAATAACGTTCACGTCGGCTGTCTTCTACATGCTGCTCATCAGGCGTAGAAAATAAAGCAGTCATTGGCCAGTCTACTGGTGGCTGTGCCTTAGATTCAGTATCTTGTAACACACAACTGGTCGCAGCAGTCACCTCGCCTATCAATGCAATTGGACAGCGCTCTCGTTGGCATAACACCTCTAGCGCGTTTAAGCCCTCAACACCACAGGCAATCACATAGCGCTCTTGTGACTCGTTACACCAAATAGCCATGGGTGAAAGACCCTTCTCTGCCATCGGAATAGCACGACAATCAATTTTAACACCACGGCCTGATCCTGCAATCAACTCAGGGATTGCATTCGACAAACCACCTGCACCCACATCATGAATAGACAGAATCGGATTCTTTTCGCCCAGCGCCATACATTGATTAATGACCTCTTGCGCGCGCCGTTGCACCTGGGGGTTAACATTCTGTACTGATACTTGCTGACGCTTGAACTCTAGCACTTGTTCACATGATGAAGATTGCACACCGCCGCCTACACCTGCACCAACAGCAGGCCCACCAATCACAATGACTTGTGCACCAACAGGAATTTGTCGCTTACGGATAGATTGAGGCCGAATACGACCAACACCACCAGCCAACATGACAGGTTTATGATAACCCCACCACTGCTGCGCATGCGCATCCCAGGCAGAGAAAGAACGATAAAAACCAACACACGCTGGTCGACCAAATTCATTGTTGTATGTCGCTGCACCAGCTGGCGCTAAACGAATGATTTCTTCTGGTGGCTGAATATGATGCGCACGAGGAGAAGATTGTATCCACGGCATTTCATGGTATTGACTGGCAACATCCGATACCATAATACCACTTAAGCCCATCAATGGCGTTGCACCACGACCAGCAGCAGACTCATCTCGAATTTCACCACCAGCACCTGTCGCTCCGCCCTGAAAGGGAGAGAAAGCAGTAGAATGATTATGTGTCTCTACCTTAAAAACAACTGCTGGGTCTTCTGTCACAAAACGATACTGTGTATCGTGTATATCAACCAACCACCTTGATAACTGAGGTCGTGATATAATCGTCGCATTATCACTGTATGCAACTAATGTACGGCCTGGGTGGTTTTTATGAGTAGAGCGAATCATTGCAAACAATGATTTATCTGATCGCTCGCTGTCTATTTGAAGCTGACTATTGAATAATTTATGACGACAATGTTCTGAATTCACTTGCGCGTACATCATTAACTCTGCCGCTGTCGGCGATCGCCGCAAATTCTCAAAAATCAGTCGAAGGTGTTCACAATCTTTTTCTGATAAAGACAAGCCAAGATCTTTACTGATTCTTTGATAGTCCGATATGCCAGCTGTCATATCTAGCACTTGGTGCGGTACATCATCCACCATTTGAAAAATAATGGGTAACGCTTCTTTATTGTCAATCAGTGACTGGGTCAGTGGATCGTATAGATGCTCTTGCTGCAACCATTGCTCTAACTGAGGTAAGGTAATGCCTTCAACCTGAATATGAATACCTTTTTCAACCTGTCTGATTCCCTGGAAGTGGCATCGCTCGACCATATCAGCAACTTTTGCTGACCAAGCTGAATGCGTACCCAATCTGGGAACGAGCCAACACTGTAATACATCAGCAGATAAACTTTTTAGAGTGGTTGGCTTAGCCTTTAGCCATAATGCAAGATCATCTGCGTGCAAGCGCATTGCATCCTCATCAGCATCGATGAAAAATGCTGACTGCATCAACAAACCCGATGCGCCAATTTGCTTAATCCGCTTTTGGCATTGCCTAAAACGATATAGTTCTATACCAGTATGACCCTGAAAATAAAACAAGACTCACCTCACCTCTTTGCTTGACAGACAAAGAGGAGCATTCCTCACCAAGGTGGAAATACTCCTCTCTCAAGCGAATTACTTCGACTACTTCTCGACTGAGATCAAATGAATCTTGAAAACCAATGTGGCATTAGGACCAATTGGGCTACCGGGCATACCCATCTTACCATAAGCTAAGTCTCCAGGAATCGTTACTTCCCAAGTTGCGCCAGGTTGCATTAACTGTAATGCCTCTTGCCAACCTTTAATCACACCATTCACTGGAAAAGTAACTGGCTTGCCACGCTTATAAGAGCTATCGAAAACTGTCCCGTCAACTAATTTACCTTCATAGTCAACAGTGACTTTGTCAGCTGCCGCAGGTGACTCACCTGATCCCGCTTCAAGCACCTTGTACTGCAAGCCACTCGCTGTGGTCACAACACCTGCTTGTGCCTTGTTCTTTTCTAAATACGCTGATCCAACCTGTTGATTGGCTTCACCTTGTTGTTGCATTGCTTTTCTCCTCTTGGTTTTTTGCTCTGCTGCAAATGATTTAATGGCATCTTGCATCGCCTTCTCTGTCATGATGGGTGTCTTACCAGATAACGCATCCTGAAAGCCTGTCACATAATCAGTCACTGATACATCAACTTTCTGCTTGATATAAGCACGACCAGTCAATACCCCCATTGCATAGCTGTATTGGGATTTTGCAGTGGTCAATTGGCCAGTAGGGCCAGCAAAAGATGAGCAACTCAGCATCATGGCCGTTGCTGTGACGCCTATCTTGATCAATCGCTGATACATCAATACATCTCCTTATAATGATCTTTGAGAGCATGTATCTTATCAAAAAAACACATCATAGTCACTCACTACCGCGCTTTCGGCGATTACCTGCACAACGTTTGGAGCAATATTTAACATTATCCCAATCTTTACGCCATTTTTTACGCCATACAAAAGGGCGCCCGCATACTGGACAAACCTTCTCTGGAAGATCACTTTTGTTGACCATGTCAATATTCCGAACAACACCAGCACTGCACGCGCTGTCAGCTATTAAACCCGAGCAACAGCTGCTTTGACTTGCTCTATCGCCTCAGCTGTATCAGCCCAACCAGTCACTTTGACCCACTTATTAGCTTCCAGATCCTTATAATGCTCGAAGAAATGCTTAATGGCACGCGTTGTGCGCTCAGGAACATCAGAAAGTGATTGCATATGCGCCATACTAGGGCATGCTTTAGCACACGGAACCGTCAAGACCTTACTATCCATACCTGCCTCATCTTCCATCAGCAACACAGCTATTGGCCTAACCAACATCACTGCCCCAGGCAAAACCACATCAGGTGACAAGACAAGCACATCAAGGGGATCACCGTCTTCAGCCAAGGTATTGGGAACGTAACCGTATAAACAAGGATAGGCCATGGTTGTGCTCATAAAACGATCAACAAACAGCAAGCCGCTGTCTTTATCCATTTCGTACTTCACAGAACCTGTATGGGGTGTAGTTTCAATGATGGCATGCAATAACTCAGGCACCTTTGGACCAGCAGAAAGGGATTTTAAGGACATAGTGACTCCTCATTGGAAGGTAATTAATTCGAGTGCGCATTATATGACGACACTACTGGCGCTGCAAGTTACGCCTGCGTGCACGAAAGAAATCTGTCAATAATTGCCCAGACTCTTCTGCTAGCAACCCACCTTGCCAAGCAACATGGTGATTGTGCCAAGGCGCATCCAAGAGCTGCTGCTGGGAACAGACAGCACCCGTGCGGGGATCAGAAGTCGCAAATATCAACCGCTCTAACCGTGCATGCACCAATGCGCCAGCACACATGCTGCACGGCTCAAGCGTGACATATAACGTACAACCAGGAAAACGATAATTTTCAAGGACTTGACCACATTGACGCAATACCTGCACCTCTGCATGCGCAGTTGGGTCATGACAAGTAATAGACCTGTTAAAAGACTCCGCTAACAACTCACCATCCCGCACTACTACTGCCGCCACTGGCACTTCGCCCTGGGTAGCTGCAAAACGTGCCAACATCAAAGCACGTTGCATCCAACGATGGTCGTCGTCGCTAAACATAATCACTCCTCAAACGCACACCACACAAAACAACAACTAATTTAACACACCAAGTGCTCATTTTACCAGCAACACCACAAAGCTGCAAAACACTTGTCAATATGCACTTAAAATGTGAATATGGTTATTCAAACCACAATGGAGGTACTTATCATGCAGAACACACCACTACGCAGCGCCGTTATTGGCGTTGGCTACCTTGGCAGATTCCATGCGCAAAAATACCAGCAGAATCAACGTAGCCAGCTCATAGCGGTATGTGATCCACAAGGAAAACGAGCACAGACAGTGGCAGAAGAACTCAGCTGCCAAGGCATTACCGATTATCGAAGCATACTAGACCAAGTTGACATAGTCAGTATTGCTAGCACCACAAAATGCCACTATCAGATTGCGTATGACTGCTTGAGTGCCGGTGTACATACGCTGATTGAAAAGCCCATTACAACAACCGTTGAACAAGCTGATGAGCTGATCAAAATTGCGAAGGAAAATAACTGCATCATACAAGTGGGCCATCTCGAACGCTATAACAGCGCAATTGTAGCACTTAAACCTTACATACAAACACCCCGCTTTATCAGTGCACACCGCCTCGCTAACTTCAACCCACGCTGTACTGATGTCAGCGTCGTACTCGACTTAATGATCCATGACATCGACCTGGTGTCATCACTGATACCGGGCAATATTGTAGATATTCAAGCAACGGGCGCTGCCGTACTCAGTAACGACATTGATTTAGCTAATGTACGCCTGACCTTTGAGGGTGGCTGTGTTGCCAACCTAACAGCAAGCCGAGTCAATAGTCAGCAAAAAAGACATCTGCAGATCTTTCAGGACAATGGGTATATGGACGTAGACCTGAAAAACAAACAACTCTACTTACACCAGCCGACACAAGTAAAGAATGTTGATCACCCGATTGTTGAAAGAAAGCGGCTCCGACTAGACC
>JBDOIU010000021.1:0-5408 GCA_047404195.1 Coxiellaceae bacterium | reverse complement strand
AGGTACAGCCAGTCCGACTGAATTCACAAAGCCGGGTGGCTATAAAGTATTTCTTCGAAAAGCCGATGGACCTGGCACACAACCAGTTTATCAATTTGACTTCCCCAATGGTAATGAAGCATTTGATTTTGTAAAGCGGCATCCTGAAATTAAGCATATTAACTTTCAAGAAGGAAATCATGGCAATTTCTTGGTGCAGTACTCAGCAGATGAGTTAATCAGTCATTTTGCTCAATTTAAACAAGTAGAACTAGCACAACAGCACTATGCGTCGCCAGCACAGCCAGCTTCATCTTCTGTCAATGAGCAGGCATCGATTTTGAAAGTAATTAAAGAAGCAGCCAGAGCCAGTGGCTGTGATAGTCCAGATCAAGATCCAGCATATTCACAGACCAGCTTTCATGGTGGTGGTAGGCAAGTATTTTTTAGGGCAGCAGATCAAAGTCATTCAGCGGTTATTCAGTTTAATTTTACGAGTCAGGCTGATGCTAGCAGTTTTTACGAACGCCATAGTCAAATTGCAAAAAAGGTAAATCATGCACAAGGAGGTTATAATTTTCAAGTACAGATTGATTTCACTCAGCTACAAAAGTACATACAGATCTTTGCAAACAGTGAGCAGCAAAGACGTGTTCTGCAAGCACAACAGCACTATGCATCGCCAGCACAGCCAGCTGTGCCTGCAGCTGGGTCAGGTTCGACAAGCTTGCCAGTGTCTGGTCAGAATATAACGATGCATCGCTTAGTATTGAAGGGTGGAAAAACAAATAATAAGGCAAATGCAACTACATTCTTGAGTGAAATGCTAGCCCTGCAAAAGAAATATCAGGCACAGGGCATGCAGATGCCAAAAATGTTGCTACCATTTTCAGCTAACTATGGTCACACTGAATCTTTTAATCAGTTAAAAGAAAAATATTCATCCTATGATAAATCATTTGGCATTTTACAAGAAAATGATGGATACCAAGCAGATTACTTCAAGGCGATGAAAAAACTGTTGGAAAACGGTCGATATCAATCCTTACGAGATAAAATGGTCATGGTTCCAGTGCACACCATCAACAAAGACCGTAATTCGTTGAGCAAACAGGAGCAGCAATCAGCCCTTAATAATTTATGTGAAGCTCAACGTGAAAACCCAGCTGCACTCATCGCTGTCAATTTAGACGCAGCAAAACCAGATTTAACCGCAGAAAGAACAATAGGCGGTGCTTATGCGGATACATTTGATAGCTATATTGGTAGCATACGGCAACAGTTTAATCAGTGTATGGCGAATGGTCCAGCGAACCGTGCTCAACAACCACAGCAGCAAGAAGGAGCGCAGAACGCACAACAGGAAAAGTCTCAACCACAGCCAGCTGCAGAACAGCCAGCTGTGCCTCCACCAAAGCAGCAAGCAGGAGCGCAGAACGCACAACAGGGAAAGTCTCAACCACAGCCAGCTGCAGAACAGCCAGCTGTGCCTCCAGCGCCTACTAATGAGAATATACTAACAAAGCTATGGGAAAGTGCGAGAGGACTTTCTGTTAGTGAATCCAAAAAAAACTTTGTAATCACACTAAATAGCAGTGAAGAGGCAGATAGGTTTATATCTCTGATGGAGCAAACAGGGGTGGCTAAACAACACCCGGGTGTTATAAAGTTCTTTTGCGATAAAGAAGGTGATCGTGTTGCTATTAACATGTCAAACATTAGAACTGATGATAACTTAAATATCTTAACAACAGCTATATCCTCTGCCGAAAGTGGGTTGCTAGCACAGCCAGTTGCACCACCAGCATACAGTTCAGCTGCCGATGCGGCGCCTAAAACTGCTGACAATAATAATTCAATACAAGCCAGCATGATCGCAGAAGCCTTATTCGGGCAAGATCAGTTTGAACAAAAAGAAAACGATTTTGCGCAAAGCCTACAGCCCAATGATCAGAAGCACCCTGTCGCTGAAGTGTTTCACCGTACAGTGAAGGGTAGTCGTGGAAGAAGTTGGCCAATGGTACAAATAAACTTTAAAACGCAGCAAGCCCGAGAAAGCTATATGCAAGTACTACGCACCCAAGGTATTCAGTGTGACAAGAAGGATTGGGGGTGGAAAACAACAGTTCCGACTCAAGATAATGGGGGGACGTATGGGTTGCAAGTTCCCTGTATGAGCTTTTTGAATGTTCCACATAGACGAAAACAGTTTTTAGACACAACGCGTAGTTACATGCAATCACAGCTCGCCCAGCAGCAAAGCTCAGCGCAGCTCCCACAGCAGCAAAATCCACCACTACAGCAAGCAACAACATCTGGTCATCGTGATTATTTATTGGCAAAAGGCCTAGGATGTAATGATCCAGTAACTAACATACGAGGAGTAGTTTATCACGGAAAATCTGGGATGAGTGTCTTTAGGCGAACAATACAGCCGGGGCAAGGCCAGGTGTATCAGTTTAATTTCACGAATAAGCACTTGGCGCAAGTCTTTTCTCGCACGATGCATGCCAAAGGGTATGTTTTCACAAAACCTCATTCTGAGTCAGGGAATCCGTGGAACATTCAAATCAATGCTGATTTTGTTGATAGGAACAGGATTTCTTTTACGGCAGCAGCACAGAAAGCAGTTATAGAGGGCATAACAAGAGCAGTTGCTAATGCCAGTGGATGTGATAATCCAGATCGCAATCCAACATACTCAAAGACCAGCTTTCATGGTAGTGGTAGGCAAGTTTTTTACAGAGAGGCTGACCAGGAGCAGCCAGCAGTGATACAGTTTAACTTCACAGATCCCAATGAAGCACGGAGCTTCTATGTTACACATAAAGGTTATGCGCAAGATTGCGTTAGACCTGTTGCGGGAAGTAATAAGTTCCAAGTGCAGCTTAATTTTGATAAATTGTCGAATGATTTAGAGCCGTTTGTTAAAAGTGAAAATGCTATAAGAAAAAATCCCAACTTAAGGCAAGCGAGTGGACAGAAACCGCCTGTTCCTGCCGCGAGTCAAAAAGGTGAATATCAGTTCCAATTTAGTGGTAGAGTCGTTCATTATGCACAAAGTCATATGGATCAATTGACGCAAGGTCAGCGAAATTTATTAAATGGTCTTGTCTCGAAAGTGGGGATTTCCGGACTAAGTGCAGTGGACAAAATAAAACATAATTTAGACAATGAAAAAGCCTGGGATACAGGCATCAGAGAAGATCCACATGTGAAAAAGTATCTAGAAACACAAAACCAACAGTCATCAGGTTCCTCCAAGGGAGCTTCATGGAGGAGTGAAGGAAAGCAAGACACTCAGCAACAGGCTCAGAAGCAGGAGCTCCAACCACCTTCACTGTCAAATAATAAGCCTCCCCCTAAGGACCCTGGTCCATGATGCTAGCATTCAATCGATACTATGTGGTCTGTGTCATACCAAAAATAGAGACATCCAGTGATTAGACTGAAAGTTAATTCTGTCCATGATCATGGTCATCTAAATGGTTATGGTTGCACAGAAAAAAGATCGACTTAGCAGGACAAGTGAATTGTTAGTGGACAGTCAAAAGGCGACATACAACCTTGCTTAAATGCTGATTGTGATGCGAATGATCGAATTAGTAACATCAAATCGAACCCCGTAGTTACATATTGTCAATAAAGATAAATGAAATCATGGTGTTATAACGTGAAAAATAATAATAGGAAAAGTGGTGCATTTACTACTATATTTAGTATATAGGGTTAGGTGATGAATATATGTGTTGGTGGGGGTGTGAATATGGATGGCGCAAATAAGAGCAACGAAATGCAAGCAGAACTGATAGCAAAAGCAGTGTTTGGTCGAAATCATTTTGAATCAAGAAAGAACCAGTCGATAGTGAGATTGAATGCGAAGTATCCCAATACCAGACACCCAGTAGCACTGGTATTCAACGGAGTTGATCGTTCAGGTCAGCCAATTGTGCAAATGAACTTTAGAACCAGCAAGGACCGCCAAAAGTTTTTGGGTATGTTGGATATTGAAAATCCTGGACTGCGGCACGGGTGGAACCAGGTGGATCCGGTGGCTGAAAATGGTTTTACATTCGGCTTGCAAGTGCCTTGCTTGAATTTGTTGAATAAGCCAGAAAAACGCAAGATTTTTCTAAAAGTGGCACGGCAATTTGGCCCCAGGAAAGAAGTAGGAAATCATTTACATAAAGTAGCTTCGACAGTGGGTTGTACGACAAAGTTTAGCGCGACAGAGTTTGTGAAACCGGTTGGTTATCTATACAAGGTGGCTCTTCTTACCGCGAGTACACCAGACCAAACGTCAGTCTATCAATTTGACTTTCCTACGAAAGGTGAAGCACTTGATTTTATAAATCGACACCCAGGGCTTAAAGTGAAATGCTTCGAGGCTGGATACAATGGTAGCCATCTTGTTCAGTATGAAGCAGAGCTATTGCTGGATCACTTTCAACAATTTTCAAGAAGAGAGCACCAATATAATCCAGGTCAATCAGAGCGTTTACCTGGGTCACATTCTGGTGCTTCAGTCACATCCAGTGACTGTCAATCATTGGCGGTTGGTTTGGGGTGCACACATGCAGTTAATAGTCAGCTCGGAACAGTTTATCATGGTCAACCAGGGTCAGGCGTCAGTATTTCAGAACGAATGGTTCATTCAGGAAAAATCCAAGTACGTGTGTATCAGTTTGATTTCTCTAGCAGGCATGCTGCGACCAAGTTTGCAAATCATATGGGTCTATCTCAAAGTGGTGGTTTCAAATTAACTCGAGCTAGTCAGAAATCTAAACGCTGGAGTGTGCAAGTCAGCGCATGTCATGTAGATGAAAAACGGCATGCATTCATCTCGGCAGCACAGGCTGTTCTAACGAAATTGAAACTACTTAAGCCGGAGAGCCAGTCTGCAGTAGGGCGCCACTCACAAGCAGATTCATTGTCGCACGCTGCTGCTCAGTCACTCAGTGCTGAAGAGGTAACTGTCAAGGCTGCTTTAGCCAGTGGTTGTTTACTGCCTGATAGCAATCCAGGTTATGCAGAAACAAGCTTTTACAATAAATCTCGAGATCGACAGGTCTTTTTTAGGAGACCTGATAGTGTTCATCCTGCGGTGGTTCAATTTAACTTTATGAGTCAGGATGATGCCAAGAGTTTCCACCATGTTCATGGTGAAATAGCACAGTGTGGTGTTGAGAGTGCGCATGGTAGATTTAGCCACCAGGTACAGTTGAGCTTTAATCAGTTAGAAAGCCATTTAGAAAGATTTTCTGCATTCGAAATGAAGCGGTCTGAGATGCAGGCACTATGGTGGACCCCATTGTCAAGACAGTTAGATGTCAGTTTTAAGAGTTAGAGTATCTTGGCATTAAGCAGCCTCCTTGGTCATATGTTGCTGATAGTATATTTCGTCTGGGGTTAGGTTACCCAGTGACTGG
>JBDOIU010000020.1:0-1916 GCA_047404195.1 Coxiellaceae bacterium | reverse complement strand
GCACTTCATTCAAATCAATGCCGACTTCAATGCTCAAATGATTGAGCAAGCACTACAGTGGTTATCACTGGATGGTTCCGAAAATATTTTAGACCTATTTTGCGGTATTGGTAACCTATCGCTGCCACTCGCAAAACACTGTCAAAAAATCATTGGCGTTGAGGGTTGTGCTGAATCTGTTAAACAGGCCATACTCAATGCACAATTCAATCAGCTGGATCATATTGAGTTTTACGCTGATAATTTATTTGAGCTAGATAAATGCCAAAACTGGTCTCAACAACAATATGACGTACTGGTAATTGATCCACCACGTGCTGGCGCAGAGCAACTTTGTCAACAAATAGCACGCTTTCAGGCAAAAAAGATTTTATATATCTCATGTCATCCAGCCACACTTGCCAGAGACGCCAAAATATTGAATGATAATGGGTATACCCTCGACAAGGCAGGTATCATGGATATGTTTCCACATACACAGCATGTTGAGGCAATGGCGCTTTTCACAGCAGGATGAGTCAGATGCATGATGATCTGAATACAGCATTACATGACTGGCAAGAAAATTGCCAGGCAGAGACACCAGATGAGCGTGTCCTGCAAGACGTGACACGCGGTATTCTCGATATCATGCAACAAAACCCAAATTTTGATAGCCAACAACTGCGGACGATGGGGCTGGCCATCGCGAAAGACCTGCTACCCTTCTGCCCAAACATACCACTGCTACAAGCTGCGGCGCTACTACCAGCCACCAGAGAATTCAATAACCAAACGCTACGAGATAACGATACCCTACCGCAACCTGTGTGTGATTTTATCATTCATGCGCGAAAAATGGATAAAATTAATAGCCTGTACCAACAAGGTGTTAACATTAATGCTCAACAAACCATGCAATGTCGTAAACTACTACTAGCACTCGTTAATGATATCCGCGTGGTGCTGCTTAAAATTTGTGAGCACTTATCACTACTCAAGCAGCTATCCAAAACACCTATTGACAGTGATATGTGGATTACTAGGCAGGGCCTAGAAGTATTTGCACCACTGGCCAATCGACTGGGTCTCGGTCAACTGAAATGGCAACTGGAAGACCTTTCTTTTCGCGCCCTCAACAAAAAACACATACCACGATATCGCAAGTGGCTTACGCAAAAGAAGAGATGAACGAGAGCAGTATATTGATACTTTCATTACGGAACTGACACAGGTCATCAAAGAAAGCTGTCCGGTCGAGCCGCTGAAAGTTTACGGCCGCGCAAAACACATTTATAGTATTTATCAAAAAAGTCAACGTAAAAAGACCTCCCCCAGCGCCTTGTTTGATACGATTGCGATGCGCATCATCACACAAACAAAAGAGGATTGCTATACGATTTTAAGCCTGTTGCACGATCAATGGCCACAGGTGGTAGAGGAATTTGATGATTATATCAGCCATCCCAAAGACAACGGCTATCAATCCATCCATACCGTCATTATTGGCCCAGAAGAACAACAAATAGAAATACAAATTCGCAGTATGGCGATGCATGAAGCTGCAGAATGTGGTGTTGCTGCACATTGGATGTATAAGGAATCGTGTCAAAGCAGCATTAATACGCAGTCAAAAATAGATTGGTTACAAGAGTTGCTTGCATGGCAAGCCGACATCAGTGTGACGGACGCACAAAAAAATCGTTTTCAGGAAGCCTTTTCTGATCGAATTTACGTCTTCACACCACAACAAAAAGTGATTGACCTCGCGAAAGGTGCAACCACCATTGATTTTGCATACCACATCCATAGCAGCATAGGGCATCGCTGTCGTGGTGCGCTGATCAATGGACAAATGAAACCCCTAAAAACACCACTGGAAACAGGCGATATTGTCGAAGTCGTCACGCATAAAAATGAACAACCTAGCCGTGATT
>JBDOIU010000019.1:0-20432 GCA_047404195.1 Coxiellaceae bacterium | reverse complement strand
GCATAGCTGGCACAACCCCTAGCATTGATGGACATGCTGGCAGAAACGCGCTTGCCATAGCCATTGCAATTTCAGACGAAATTCAACACTACAACAAGCAATATCCATTTGCCTTTGGCAATCAGGAGTCACTTATCCAAACATCAACATGAACAATCAAGCAATCTTAATGCTGGCCGGTGAGCGATCCGGTGATCAACTGGCAGCGTCACTTGCTAAAGCGATTAAAGCTGAATGGCCGGGCCTGCTCATTGCTGGCATGACAGGGCCTGAAATGTGTGCTGCTAGCGTGGAAACACTCGTTGATAACGCACATTTGGATATTATTGGCTTCAGTGGCATTGTGAGCAATAGCACACGACTCTGGTCTGCATGGCAGACACTGAAAAAATTCACACAGAAACATCAACCCATTGTCATCTGCATTGACTACCCTGGATTTAATCTTCGGTTTGCACGTCACGCAAAAAAACTGGGCTGCAAAGTCATGTTTATCGTAAGCCCTCAAGTTTGGGCTTGGCGTGGCAAGCGTAAAAAAACAATTCAACAAGTGGTAGACCATATGGCAGTACTGCTACCCTTTGAAAAAAAAATATATGATGATCTAGGCGTGCCATGTACTCAAATACGGCACCCCCTCATTGAAGAGATTTCAACTAATCACGACATTGCCCCAAACCCAGAAAAACCACTGGTTGCAATATGCCCCGGTAGTCGTGAAAGTGAAAAAGAGAACTTACTTGAAATATTCATAGAGTCAGCCAAAGCCGTGAAACAATCACTGCCTCAGTGTGACTTCATTATCGTGCGCGCAAAAACACTTGCGGAAAGCAACTGGCCAACACTGCCGGAATATATCCGCTATGCCGACGAATCAGACAAAAATGTGCTCAGCAAGTGTCATGCAGCTTTAGCTTGCTCTGGCACGATGACGCTGAAACTGGCGCTGCATAAACTGCCCATGGTCATTGCATACAAGCTATCTAAAACCAGCTACTGGATAGCAAAAAAGCTCGTCAAGACAAAACATATTGGGTTATGCAATATCGTTGCACAACGGCGCGTAGCACCGGAATTCATCCAAGACAGTGTGACAATAACACATTTAGCAAACGCACTCATCTCCGCGCTGCAATCACCACACACTCAAACCGAACACTGGCAACAACTTCGATCATCCATGAGCTGCGCACCCATCACATCCTTATTAGATACACTCAAAGCTTGGATTACATAAGACAATACAATATCTGCCCCTACAAATTGCACGTCAATATATATTACATCATTGATGCACTCAAGTAACGTCACATTACTACACAGGTCCACACTGGATAGATTCAGGAATATCAGCCATGCAACATTGGGCATCCGATCCCAAAATCAATTCAAGTTAGTCAAACATGCAAAAGTGAATACTGTAAAGAAGCACGTTCACCACTACTCGAGGCTTGATTAAATCAATCATTTTAAAATATACAGGCTTACATACAACCAACTATAGTCAACAAGTTGAGTGCTATATTAATTTATATGACTAAGCCCATACCTTACTGTACACAGCAAACAAACACACCTACTACTCTAACCATTTTTTCAGTGCTGCACTGATTAGCAAAGGGTCGGCTGGTTTTGTTAAAACCTCGCAAATACCAGCAGAAATACAGTTATCTGATTGATCACCACCCGCGTGACCAGTTAAAGCAATAATTGGAATGGATGACAACCTTTGGTCATCAAGCGCTCTTATACGCTTAGCCACGTCGATACCTGTAATATCAGGCAAACCGATATCCAACAGAACCAAGTCATATAATGTCGATGACGCAGCCTCTACAGCACCTAATCCTGTCGCTTCAGCATGCACCTGATAATTTAAGCTCTTCAACAATAGCTGAATTGCCAAGCTCGCTGCAGGATTATCCTCAACCAACAGAATACTGATAGCTTTTTTTTGTGACGCCATATCTGAGGCTATATTATCTGAGGATACCTGAATCGCATCAACTTGGCCTCCTCCTTGTCGCAAATCATCTTCTGCAACAACGTGTTCAAATGCATTATCCTGCTCCATATGACCCAATGGCAAGCGAACCCTAAAACAAGAGCCCTCACCTAGCTCACTCTCCACAGAAATTTCTCCCTGCATAATATCAATATACCCCTTTACTGCAAAGAGCCCAAGACCATGCCCCTGGTATACACCACTATAAGAAGGTGACAAACGAGTAAAGTTCTCGAATATTCTAGAAAAATTTTCTTTTGCGATGCCGACACCAGTATCAGTGACACTGATTAATAAATATGAACAACCTTTCTTTGACTCCCCCAACTGCGCACACTCGACATCAACTTCGACATCTACACGTCCAAAATGTGTAAACTTAAGCGCATTTGCAAGTAGGTTGAGCAGCACCCTGCCTAATAGGTGCGGATAACCAGCGATCGTTTCAGGCACCTGATCAGTGAATGTCGCATTAAGCTCTAAGCCCTTCTTTTTTGCCAAGATAGCCATTAAAGTAACCTTCTTTTCTACCAGCAATTTCACAGAAAATTCTTCTGGTCGATCTTTTATGGCCCCACTCTCAAGCTCAGTACTCTCGAGTATATCATCAAACAACTGTGTCAACTGCTTACCAGAACCAGTAGCAATATTAGTATATTCGATAACCTTACTTGCAAAATTCATACATAACATCTTTAACTCCTCCAGACCGACACCAGATTGCATTACATCAACCTTAAAACAACCCGCTGCATGTGATAAAGCCTCTAACATTCCCAAGACACCTGACATTGGCACTCTAAAATCATGGCTCATATTAGCTATAAAATCTGATTTGGCCTTACTGGCTAGCTCAGCAGCCTCAACAGCATCTGCAAGCGAACGCTCAAGTATTTTTTGATCGGTTATATCATGGTATATACAAACTATGCCCGCCTTATCTTCATGATAAAAAACAGGAACTTTACTCACAAGCATTACTCGTTGGCTCCCATCTGATTGAGTTTGCACTTCTTCATAAAAAAGGCGTGGTCGACGCGACTCGATAATCTCTTGATCATCCCCTCTATACTTGCTCGACTCATTAAGTGGCCACGGTAGATCATAATCAGTTAAACCAACAACATGATCGGGTAATTTGAGTCCGACACGACTCGCAAAAGCAGCATTACAACCCAGAAATTTAGAATCAATACTTTTCCAAAAAATACATTGTGGAAGGTTGTCAAGAATATCACGAAAGAAAGCGGACTGTTCGTTACTCACCAGGAGCTCCTTAAATAAACACCAAGAATAGAGGATAAAATACTTAAACTTGGAATGAGTTAGATATACAAAAAGTGGGGCAATCAAATCAGAACTGATTGCTATAGAATTAATGGCACGCAAATTCGGCCGAATGACATAAATTTTGATTCAGAGCATGAAAAAAAGCCTGCCGCTGCTTCCTATGCAGGCTTTCTTGCACAACAGGAGTCTTGCGAATAATCCTGAACAAGCAAAATGTTATCATACTAAGAAGTTTGGTAAGCTTTTCTTGAGACACCCGCTCTTGCTCTTGTGCCTTTACCGCCGCCACTAGAGCAGCTTTCAATTTAAGTGCGTTAGTTAACCCATTCGGAAGTTTGATGGCTTCATCTCTGATAATACAGCCCTTATTATTGACAAAGATACCTTGCTCTGTCCGGCGATGGTGGCTGCTATCTTGTTGATTGGTCAGTTTACCACGATTTCGCACCACGCCTGCTCGTATGCCTGCGTACTCAATATTCTTTTCAGTGAGATGTGGATAAAATTCCACTGCACCCTTTGCTATTTCCCAAGCCAGTCTCTCTTTTTCTTCTATCGACATATTTTCAATGTGTTTTAATTTTACATCAAAATCGGACATTTGACTACTATCAGACACTAGGTGACTTGATATATTTGTCTCAGGCTCATATGTAACATAAATGAACTCACCACGATAACTAACAGATGCAAATGCTCCATATACTGCAACAGAAGGATAGCACCTTGCTTCCTCAAAAAGATCTTTTGCATCTGGTTTAGGCTTAAAAACAGCCATTACTTTAATTCGATTTGTAACAGCGTGACATGTGATACCAAGACTGTCAGCATGAGCCCATGATGCATTTACCGCAAAACTATAAGCTTTACTGTTACTAGGATGGCCCTCCGAGGAATCTAGCTCTACAGAAGCAATGAAAGGCTGCCTTGATGATGAAACAGACTTCACGGGAGTTGCCAGCGCTAAGGTGATCTTATCACTGTTACTCAACCTAGAATACAAATTCCCCTTATAAACATCCAGATTCAAAAATGGCTCTCGCGTCCTATATGCAAGAAAAATATCTGTAGATAACAGTTGCTGAATCTTAAGTTTATCGAGCTCTGTCTTCGTCAACTGCTGGACAAAGACATCCTCAGGTAAGCCACCAATCTCTTTCAGACGAGGGAAAAACCTCTTGAATTTAGCCCAGTGATCATTCATATCTTCAAAGTGCTGCTCAACGCTACCCCCATTTGGCAGTTCCTGTGCATCTTGCGGTACAACGTAGAGTCGCGTCTTGATGCTTCCATCAGCGTTCTTGACACAGATGTCAGGTAACTCATGATATTGAGCTAAAAACTGCTCAACATCACGCATTAGCTTTTTAACAGTCTCAATATCTGGGTAATGTGGCCCTGTATTTAGACAAGCAGGGTTAGCATTACTAGAGCCCTGCAATATTCTTGTATTTTTATCATATATGTCGACACTATAGCCTGATTCAGCAAGCGCAAGTGCTGCCTCACAGCCAGCAACTCCAGCACCTATAACAGCGACTTTGCGAGGAGCGCGCGCCACACCGGACGCGTAAGTTAAATATCCTTTCATTGTTGTTCCTTCTGACTTCGTACCACATCACATCATGATATAGCCAAAGCGCATTCATTAAACACGGCTCGCACGCCTAATTCTGTCCGAACTGTTATTATATTTTAGACAGCCAATAATGTCAAGCGTATTTGGTACCTAATCTTTCGGTGATTTCGCAAGGTCTCTGAAACAAAAAAAACCCACCCTCTAAGAGCACCAGATATATACGCATAATCATGCCAAAACCAATCAGGTATTGATGAATCAAGAATAGTAGATTAATTATCGATTGAGTCACAAGGAGGCACGAACCATCATGCACAAAAAAGCAGGCCATTAGCCTACATACAAGAACGAAAATAAGGTTATGATATCCAACAGACTCCAAGCATCATACTAGAGCCTGCCTCATATCATCTTTACTTTTTCTTTTTAGGAATATAAAGATCGGTCACCGTACCTTCACATACCTCAGCGGCAAGCATCACACTCTCTGAGAGCGTTGGATGCGGATGAATAGTTAATGCAACGTCTTCAATATCAGCACCCATCTCGATCGCTAATCCAATCTCCGCAATCAGCTCACCAGCATTTATCCCAATAATAGCACCACCAATGACACGATTATTCGCATCCACAATAATTTTTGTGAGCCCCTCTGTTCGGTCTGTCGCAAGCGCGCGACCACTGGCCATCCATGGGAATACGCCTGTTCGATAGCTGATGCCTTGAGCTTTTGCCTCAGTCTCAGTCACGCCGACCCATGAAACTTCTGGATCTGTATAAGCAACAGATGGGATACATTTAGCGTCGTTATAATGCTTTTTACCAGAAACAACTTCTGCTGCTAATCGACCTTCGTAGGCGCCCTTGTGTGCCAACATTGGATTGCCAACTACATCACCAACAGCAAAAATATGACTCACATTGGTACGCATTTGATTATCAACTGGAATAAAGCCACGCTCGTCAACTTGAATACCGGCTTTGTCTGCTGAAATATAACCACCATTTGGTCGGCGACCAACAGCAACCAAAATACGATCAAATCGCTGCGGACCTTCTGGTGCGTGATCGCCCTCAAAAGTCACATATAAACCATCGTCTTTTGCATCAACTTGAGTGACACCAGTTTTAAGTAAGATTGACTCATACTGCTTACTAACACGCTTAAATAACGGCTTAACGATATCTGCATCCGCTCCCGGCATAATCTGATCTTGCATCTCAACGATAGTGACATCGGCGCCCAATGCACGATAGACAGTTGCCATCTCTAAACCAATGATACCACCACCGATAACAAGCATTTTACCTTGCACATTTTCAAGCTGCAGCGCACCTGTTGAGTCTATCACTCGTGGATCCTCAGGAATAAATGGCAACTTAACCGGCTGTGAACCCACAGCAATAATACAATTTCTAAAATCGACAGTTTGTGTGCTAGATGCCTGCTTTACTTGCAGCTGAGTCGAAGAAGCAAAATGCGCCTCACCTTGCACAACAGTTACTTTACGTTGTTTGGCCATCATTGCCAAACCACCAGTCAACTTCTTAATGACACCGTCTTTCCACGCACGCAAAGCAGGCATATCTATTTCTGGCTTGCCGTACTTAACAACAGATGACATATCTTCAACATCATCCATCACCTTCGCCACATGCAATAATGCCTTTGACGGTATACACCCAACATTCAAACAAACGCCACCGAGCGTAGCATAACGCTCAACCAATGCAACCGACATACCCAAATCGGCTGCCCGGAACGCAGCAGCATAGCCGGCAGGACCACTCCCAATCACCACACAATCTACTGAAATATTATCTGCCATAAAAACCCCCATATTTAAAAAAAATTATAATAATAATTGCCGCAAGTCAGCTAAACATGCTGACAAGTGCGTAATGAAACGTGCACCATCAGCACCATCAATCACACGGTGGTCGTAAGACAACGATAAAGGCAATATTAAATGTGGCTGCCAAGCACCATCTTGCCATACCGGCTTTGTTTGAGAACGCGATACACCTAAGATTGCCACTTCAGGCGCATTGATAATCGGTGTGAATGCAGTGCCGCCAATACCACCAAGACTTGAAATCGTAAAGCAACCACCCTGCATTTCTGCCGGTAGCAAACCCTTCGTTCTTGCCTTTTCACTGATCGCTGCCAATTCTTTTGCAAGCTCAACCAAACCTTTCTTATCAACATCCCGAATCACTGGCACAACCAAACCATTCGGCGTGTCAACGGCTACGCCAATATGATAATACTCTTTGATTACAACAGACGCACCATCTGATGACAGCGATGCATTAAAGTGCGGAAAAGCACGTAATGCCGATACCACTGCTTTCATCATGAATACCAGCGGCGTTAAACGCACACCCTGTTTTTGCAAAGCAGCTTTTTCACGTTGACGAAATGCTTCCAACTCGGTGATATCAGTTTCTGCGAATTGAGTCACATGCGGAATACTGACCCAGTTACGATGCAAATTAGCACCGGAAAACTTTTGAATCTTACTCAATGACTGATGTCGCACCGAACCAAAACGGGAAAAGTCAACCTCAGGCATCGCTGCAAGACTTAACCCAGCAGATCCCGCCTGCCCAGACATGCCTGACTGCACATAACGCTTTACATCCGACTTGGTAATGCGTCCACGCTCACCAGTTGCCGGTACAGCACTCAAATTGATACCGATCTCTCTCGCCATCCGCCTCACTGCTGGACCGGCGTAGACATCACCACTGGCAACATCAGCTACTGGTGCTGGGACAACTGGTTCTGACGCTGCAGCAACAGCCTCTTCTGGCACTGACTCACTCACAGGTTTCCCTGATTCAGCCTGCGCCTGATCAGCTTCAACAGCTGGCGATGCATCAACATCAGTACTGGCACTGATATCTATCAGTAAAGCACCCTCTGATACCTTGTCGCCCATTTTAACATGTATCTTTTCAACTTTGCCGGCTAGTGGCGAAGGCACATCCATGGTTGCTTTATCACTCTCTAAGCTAACCAATGACTGCTCTTCACTAATGGTATCACCCACAGCCACACAGATTTCGATCACATCGACGTCTGCAACACCACCGAGATCTGGAATTTTAATTGCTTGTGTCGTCACAAATTTTCTCCTCAATTTATTCTTCGCTATTGCGTTACAGGCTCTGCCTGCTCACATGAGACTCCCCAAAGAGAAGCTGCATCTGATAGCTTTTCGGCTGTAACATGACCCTCGCGAAACAATGCCACCATGGCAGTATATGCAATCATGGCTGCATCTATTTCAAAAAACGATCGCAATGCTTCACGCGTATCACTTCGACCATATCCATCCGTACCCAACACATCAAAAGAACCTTTAATTGCAGGTGCAATTTGATTGGCATTCAATTTAATGTGATCAGAAACAGCAACAACCGGGCCATCATGACCCTGCAAGCACTGCTCGACATGTGATAACGGTGCAGGCTGCTGCGGCTGTAAGCGATGACGTCTCTGACAGGACTCGATATCTCGACGCAACTCACTAAAACTGGTCACACTCCATACGTTCACGGCAAAACCCTGTGCACGTAATAAAGCTGCTGCCTCTATCGTTGTTCTCAAGACAACACCTGAACCCAGCAACTGTACATTGGTAGCAGAGGATGATTTCTCTGCCGCCTGGTATAGATACATACCGCGCAAAACATCCTGATGTGAAACATGCTCAGGAATGGCAGGATGTATATAGTTTTCATTGGTCGCAGTCAGATAATAAAAAACATCTTCTTGCTGGTCATACATGCGGCGCAAACCATCATGCATGATAATGGCTGTCTCATAGGCGAAACACGGGTCATAGCAAATGCAGCTTGGCACAGCAGAAAACATCAGTAAATTATGCCCATCTTGATGCTGTAACCCTTCACCTGGCAATGAAGTACGACCAGAAAGACCACCCACAATAAAGCCTCGTGCTCGCTGATCAGCTGCAGCCCAAACCAAATCACCAATACGTTGAAACCCAAACATCGCATAATAGATGTAGAGCGGAATCAATGGCACCGCATGTGTGGCGTAAGCCGTACCAGCTGCCGTCCAACTGGCCATTGCACCTGGCTCACTGATACCCTGCTGCAAGACCTGACCATCACTGGCCTCACGATAATACATCAGGGCTTTACGGTCTTCAGGTTCATACTGCTGACCATCCACTTGGTAAATACCTAATTGTCTGAAGTAACTTTCCATACCAAATGTACGGGTTTCATCAGCAAAAATGGGCACCAAATATGGCGCGATGTCTTTGTTTTTTAGTAACGTTGAAAACATTCTAGCAATGACCATCGTAGTCGATTGTTCACGATCTCCAGTACCCGCAAGCTGCGCTTTAAACATGTCAACATCAGGAATACTGATACGCGGACACTCACTCACCCGTCTTGGAAGATAACCATGCAGCTGCTCACGCTTAGACTGCATAAAAGCCACCTCTTCTGGCACAGCTTCTGGCGCGATAAAAGCCAATGACTGTCGCTGTTTTTTAGTCACAGGTGGTGTGAAACGTGTGACAAACTGCTCTAAATCAGCATCCGATAATTTCTTTTGTTGGTGAGTTGTATTTTGCGCCTCTCCACCCGCACCCATACCGTAGCCCTTCACGGTTTTGAATAATAGTAATGTTGGCACACCTTTTGTTTGCATAGCCTCATGGTACGCCGCAAATACTTGCTGTGGATCATGCCCACCATCAATAAGACCGGCTAGTTGTTCATCACTCCAATCCGCAACCATTGCAGCCAGATCAGCATCAACGCCGAAGAATGCTTTGCGCAGATATGCAGGGCCACGTGCAGACATAGTTTGGAAGTCACCATCTCTTAGCTCTGCCATGCGTTTTTGTAATCGACCTGTCTCATCTTGCTCAAGTAATGTTGACCAGGCGCCACCCCAAATAACCTTAATCACTCGCCAACCAGCTCCAGCAAACAATGATTCAAATTGCTGTATGATCTGTCCATTACCCCAAACAGGTCCATCTAAACGCTGTAAGTTACAGTTGATGACAAAAATCAGATTGTCTAGCTGCTCACGTGCAGCGATATGAATTGCCCCTACAGACTCGGGCTCATTCATTTCTCCATCACCACAATAAGCCCAAACCTTTCGCCCCTGTGCTGGAATCAAAGCACGGTTTTCCAAATACTTTAATAACTGTGCTTGGTAAATAGCTGTTAATGGGCCCAAACCCATGGACACTGTTGGAAACTGCCAATACTCAGGCATTAACCAGGGATGCGGATAGGATGATAGGCCACCACCACCAATTTCACGCCTGAAGCGGTCCATTTGTGATTCAGGCAAACGTCCCTCCAAAAAGCTGCGTGCATAGATACCCGGTGAAGAGTGTCCCTGAAAATAAACCAAATCACCTAAAAACTGATCACCTGTGTTAAGAGAGCCTGAACGCCCCCTATAAAAGTAATTAAAACCAACCTCGTATAAAATCGCAGCAGAAGCAAATGAAGCGATATGACCACCAATAGAGCCACTCTTTTTGACCGCGCGCAACACCGTCACAATCGCATTCCATCTCACACACGCAATGGAGCGCATCAACATTGGAATATCTTCAACAGGCAAGCGCTCTTGTGCTTCGTTCGAGAGTGTGTTGAGGTAAGGTGTCGTGTGATTATTCCCAACCTGACAGTTCAAAGACTGAGCAGTTGCGAGCACAGCCGCCACAATTGACTCTGCCTGTGACCGACCTGACTCAGCAACGACAGAACGCAGCGCGTCCTGCCACTCGTTTAACTCACATTGATCATTTGTTGTCATTTTTCTGCCTTAAAATTCACTAAAATCTCGTCTGCAGGACAGTATCCAACCAAAACAGACGCAAATTATCATACCACAGACCCGCTCTATGCGATAGTCACATCACGCATGCAACACGCCAAGAGAATAGACCAATAAAATTGCCAACCAAGCAATGCACACCTTTTGCAGCAATTGTCTTTTTTGCCTCGACTGATCTGTAGCACCCTTCTCCGCCAGCGCAGCTGTCAATGCCGACTCCAAATAATCGAGTGTGCCAAACACACCGCCACGCAAGGAGGAGGCATTCACCGCCATGACCTCAGAGAACCGGCTAAAGCATGCAATCAACAACCCCAATAGCCGTGCAGGTAACCATGCAAACAAACACAGCAAAAACCTCGCTGGATCATGCATAAACTGACAGCGCTCTGTCAACACCTCTCGCTCCGTCACATTCACACTGACCAACAATACAATCACAAAGAAAAAAATCGGAAAGCCTGAAATTGAATACCAAAATACTGGCGTAAACAATCCAAGCAAAAACACAGCATTATCGCACTGATTATCCTGCTTGAGCTCATCCAATTTCACATAAGAATACAACAAGAGCAAAATAACCAGTGACTCTATAAGATCACCGATTAACGCACCTGAAATAGCAACCAACAGTACAACCACAAGCCAAATTGGCAGCACCATCACTACCCAAGAGGCCAATGGCCCTGAAGGAGTCATTCTTGCGCGCAGATGCTCTGTATGAGAAACATAAGATTGCCACAATGATTGGGGCAACCTCCACGCAGGGAAATAGTGCTGGAGAATCCAAGCACACATTAAAATCAAAGCGACCATAAAACACTCCTCCGTAATAAACTAATCTCGACGCAACCGCTCAGTCACAGCCAATGGGGTTGGAAACTTCAGCATGACCCAATAAGATGAAATAGCAAAAGACAAGATCGTTGTCGCTTCAATCAGGTATGCAGCCTGCTTACCAATCAATGTACTTTCCATACACAAATAAGCAATAATGAGTGAAAACTCACTGACCTGACCTAGGCGCACCCCTACCTCCCATGCCACGGAGCGATCTTCACCTACTTTTGATAACAGATATTTGTAAACGTGAGGTTTAACAAACATCAGCAATGCCACCAATATAATGGCTGGCACAATCACCACCGATAAGAATGCCAAGTTGAAACTTGCACCCACTGAAAAGAAAAACATCACCAAGAAAAAATCCCTGACTGGCTTCAAGCTCTCAGCAACATAAACTGAAACAGGACTGGAAGCCAAACTGACACCCGCAATAAATGCACCAATTTCAGCTGATAAGCCTAACCATTTACAAGCTTCGGCCAAGCACAAACACCAACCGATCGACAATAGAAACAAGTATTCACGCACACGATTAAAGCGTTGAAATAATGGATTCAACACCCAACGCTGCAGCACATACACCAACACCAGCATCAGTGGGACACCCAATGCTAATATCAGGATATTACTGTAGTGATTGCTGGCACCACCACTTGCCCCGTGCACCATTAATAACACTGCAATCGCAATGATATCCTGAAACAACAAGACACCAATCATAACCTCACCAGTATGTTGGTGATGCAGAATGGTTGTCGGTAATAGTTTAATCCCAATAATCGTACTTGAAAACATCATGGCTGCACCAATAGCCAGGCACTCACCGATTGTCAAACCAACAAAATATGGTACCGCAGCACCTATGACAAAAAAGATTAATGAACTCCACAACCCCACAGAAGCAACCTTTTTGAGCATGTGCATCAGCTTAGATATTGGAAGGTGCAGTCCAAGCAAAAAGAGCAAGAATAAAATACCCACATCACCAATTTCGCGTACAATATCAACATTTTGCACAAACCTGAGACCGTAAGGCCCAATGAGAATCCCGAGCAATATGTATGCAACCAATGTTGACTGCTTAGTATAGAGCGCAAAGGTGGACAGAATAGCAGCACCAAAAAAGATCAAGAATGTAACCAGCACTAGATTTTCAGACATCATTTTCTCCGTATGTGGCAGAATTCATCTGCAAGTTGCTTATGAACTACGACTGATGAGGCACGTAATCAAACATCAGCTCAGGTATTGTTGTAGCAAGTGCCCGATGAATACGCTGCCACCGCATAGTAGCCTGGGCTTGATACTGATAACGCTCTTTACCGTTTAAAAAAGCATCTACTGCCGGCTGCATTTTTACTGATTGAAATAAAGCAAGCATGTATTTATCACGAAGGCTGCGCTTAACATTTTTAATATTCTTCATCGTATCATCCACAAAAACCACCAAGTCTATCGAGCGTTTTGGAAAAGCTCGTAGCAGACATTGGAGAGATTTACCTTTATCTGCACCATCAACATAAAAAATGCCATGTGTAAACAACCCTTGATTGAGCCGCTGTGATTTCATACACCTCGCTATCTGATCAGTACGCTGCTGACGAGACCACCGAGACCAAAAACCCTTGATATGGTGCAAAGAAAGCTGTTGCTCAGTCACTGAAGCCATGCTGGGCGAACGGGCAGTTTCAATCAAAACCTGCACGCCACGCCGTTCGAGTCTAGAAATAATTCGTGGGATACTATGCTCCACCAGCTCCATTGGCGTTAGCGCAAATAGGAAGTTTTGCACTGCATTTAGCTTGGGCACATTACGAGCAACACTATCTGACGTACCTTTATTTCGCTTCAGCAGTGATCGCTGCCAGCTATACCAAGCGACACCTCCGAGGTATTGGCATTGAAGAGCATAAGGCGAGTGACAGTGTTTGGGTGTGGTGAGCAAAGTATTATCGATATCAAATACCACCAAGATTCGCTGAGCGGGAATACGCTCGCGCACGATACGTGAGCTGATGTAGTGCTGAACAGTGACGAGATGGTTCACCTTGGAGGAATATAAACGCAATCCAGATGCAAAAATCTGCGCACAAAGGACGCAAAGTAACAATATACTGGAAAGAAAATATCGCACAGGGACCCCCCCATCTGAATTTGAACACAAAGCACCCACGAGCGGACTTCATATCACCAATCAACATGGTAGCGGCTTGCTGCATTATGAGCAACCACACGACAGATAAATGGATATTTATTCTCCAGCACTGGATCTTAATTGCTCAATATCCTGCTCTGTCAGTGCCATGACTCTTTTCAGCAAATCAATCAGAGCAGAATGTGGAATAAGACCCACCTCGTCACACAAAATCACTTTTGAGCGAATAATAAGCAACCTAGGGACTGATTGGATCTGGAATTCGTCAACCAAACTCTTCGCATCATCGATGTTGACCCGCACAATGGTCAATCCCTGCATTTCATCAGCAACTTTTTGTAAAATTTTATCCATTTGCTGACAGGGCTCACACCAGGGAGCCCAAAAATCAACCAAAACACATTCGTGCTCACATAAAATGTCATCGAATTGGTCAGCAGTAATATTCATAATTGACATGATAGGTTCTCCCCAAGGTGAGTGAATATAATCTAAGATAATGCTTTTACGATATTGGCAGATACGCTGGCAACATCGCCAACACCGGATATTGAGAAGTAACCTGGCCAAACATCACTTTGTGTTGCTTTGAAATACTCAATCAACGGCGCAGTTTGTTCATGATAAACACGCAATCGGTGCCGAACTGTCTCGGCCTCATCATCAGGTCGCTGCACCAAAGCGTCGCCCGTCACATCATCGACCCCCGATCGCTTTGGGGGATTGTGTGTTGTATGATACACCCTACCAGAGGCTGGATGCACTAACCTACCCGACATCCTGGCTACTATTTGATCATCAGGAACCTTGATCTCAACAACATGAGTAATCTGACTAAATGCTAACAACGCATTGGCCTGTACCACGGTACGTGGAAAACCATCCAGCAAAAAACCTGTCTGGCAATCGGCAGCATTGACACGGTCTTTGACAAGCGCAATCATGATTTCATCGGACACATACTGACCAGAATCCATAATCGACTTTACCCGCAAGCCGAGCTCAGTACCAGCCTGGACGGCAGAACGCAGCATATCACCAGTGGAAATCTTGGGAATATCGTAATGATGCTGCATGAAAGATGCTTGTGTACCCTTACCTGCACCAGGTGGCCCGATTAGTATTACACGCATACTCGCTCCAATAGCCAAAAAAACTTAGCATAGACTAGCCCACCCACAAACACAATATACGCGCACCATCATGACCAGCATCACTAGCAAAATTTTAAAACCTGTACAAATATAAGACCGCAACTGATGGTTTAATACAATTTTAAGCAAGGTAGGGTAGCCTGTGTAAAACCAATGAATGCACTCGTCGTACCTTCAGTATGATGCATCTTGAACAAGGCAATCTTATGGGAAAGAAACGAAAGACAACCAAAACAGCCAAGGTAAACCAAGATCACATCTTATGGAATGAGCTAATTGATTGTCGTGACTCTCCTGCTCGAAAAAAAAGCGCAAACAAAACCAGCAGTCATTGCTTACACAAGACAATCAGCCATACTAAAACAAAAGCATATTGCATCATGCTACTAAAATACCAGGATGACAGACGATACAGAGAAGAGGCAGCCGATCTAGCACAAACCTTGCTGTCACATTGCCATCATCACGACCTTGACGATGCCATAAACGTTATTTTACGCGTCGGCGCAAGAAACCACACCCTTGCTAAACTGGTGTACTACTATCAAAAGAAGCAACACTTAACAACAACAAAAAATCATCAGATACGGCGACATATACGAAATTATAGCTGTGAGACCTCTTGGAGGAAAAGGAGGAATATCGAGCTAGAGCTGCTGATGGAAGACCCAGACCACCCAATACTGCAGGAGATTATCGCAAGCAGAAATAGCCATGCTTCTTTATTCAAGCTGTTTAAACAACGACTACTTAGCCACAGCAAAGCAGATAATACGACCACCTACCCATTAAAGATGTTGAGTATTGCAAAGCTGTTAATGAGATCACCACTGAGACCACAGATCAAACTGATTGTTAAAATTTTTCAATATAGCCTCATATCAATGCGAGACAATGAACCAACAAGTAACCTTGTATTCAGAAATATGGTATCTGCTATAGAACATCCGATAGCATTGCGCAAGCACACAACATTGAGCACAACCAAAACTTCATCAACAAAGATAGGGGCTACCCTACCAATTTACATGAGGCCCACACTGGATTTACAAAGCATAGATCACCAGCCAACCGCATGTTCCAGGGGGGAAAAACAATCCGATAGACTCGTACAAATATGTCGTGGCTTATCAAGCAGCCTAGTGGGAAAAAAAAACACTATACCCTCATTCAGAAACAGTAGACACCATCACCAGCGCGACTGGTGTACAAACAGAGGAGCTGGCAAAATTACAAAAAAAAACAATATCAAGATGCGGTTGAGTTAACAGCAAATAAACTATTACCAAAAAACACATGGACGAAGCTATATAGCTGCCCTGCATACAATGTCGCTACACTTGAAAGAACAACAAAGCAATTGTGTTTTCGAATTACACGAAGGCGACATCATTATTGATCAATACACACATCATGCCGCACTACTCAGCGCAATCAGGTGCATATCAAATACAGCACCAGTGAGCATTACCAGCACCCTACCAGGGCATCATTTCTCAAAACATAAAGGGCCAGCGGGTTTTTGTGGGTTTGACACAAGAAGAATGTATGTTCAATACGCACTTGATCAAAAAGAAATGCCGGTATTAATAGACCTTGATGTGAATGAAGGTGAGCCTGTTCTAGAAGATAATCTTGGGCTACATATTGATATTTTTGACCCGCACGTTTACCCACACACAAAAGACAATCCCTGGAACCAAAAAATAGAAACCGCACATAAAGTCAATGTGCTTCTTACACCCCAAAAAAAAAGGAATTACCACAGGAAGAGATGTCATGAAGATAGTAACCACCTACTTATTTACGCACCTAGCAACGATAAAAAACCTATGCACCATCATAATATCTCTTGGCTTTGATTCACACCGCAATGAAACAGCTTTTCATTGTGAAGAAGCAATACGATTCACGAGCCATGACTTTAAATTCTTTTATAGCGAAATCAAAAAACTGTATGATACAAGAAAAAAGAGACAGCTTCGAACAAAAATACACTATATCATTGAAGGTGGCTACAATCTGAGAACATTACCAGAACTCTGCAAAGACCTAGGCAACCACGTCAACAGCTTTTACAGTCGCACACAACCTTCCCAGCCTGGACTGTGATATGACTCGCCTATCTAACACAGTGTCATCACAATAGTACGATTTTGAAATTTTGTTATAATCCTCAGCGATCACAATCGATAACGCTGACAATTGATTCTGTGCAATGGCTCTGTCCTCAGGCGTGAATTGAGAGATAAGAGCCAATGCAGCACGGCATTTTCTAGCCTTGCAAAAACCAAAGCACCACCACCACATTGATGGCTCCGAACTTCTAATAACAACATAAAGCATCAGTGCAGTTAGCTGTGATAATTCCACATCACGAGATACCCTTAACCATTCATCCTGTGGTAGGTTTGTTTTTCAAGTATATGAACGCAAGGAACGTCGCAGAACAGCCATATAACGACACCGCATTCGATATGAGCACTCACGAAGCGCATCGTCATCGACAAAATGATTGTATACAGCATAGGCTGGTTTTTGAGTCAAGAAATAAAGTTTAATTTCATCTGATGCAAACTGCAAATAATAGGGGTTTTTGTTAACAACATTCTTCTGAGTATTATCTAATTCAGTTGATAAATTATGTGTTGGAGATAGCCCAGGGACATGGTTAACCTCGCGAAGCAAATCACACAATTCTTTAGGGAAGCAAATCACTGTCAGATTTTGAGCCGCGCTTATTTCTGAAGCTGCGGAAAAAAGTAACTGCCAGAGCAGTTTTGTACGCTTTTTGTATGTATTCCCTATGCTGCCTAACAGTGATTCCATATCGTCCAGTTCTGATTGGCTAGGAACATTAAAGTTCTTTAGTTTAATCTCATCACTTGTTACCGCTAATGGTGGTATTATATTATAGCTGTTATGAGCAAGTATATGCCGCCCGATCAAACACCAAAGCCAACACACCATGTCTCTTGCATCATCGCAACCACTTTGATAGCTGAATGGAAAAGAAACACTACTTATAGAACCGATACTTGGACGCCTACCCCTTGGGGGTAAAGCAAATGATGCGTTTGGATCGATTATATATAGCTTACCATCTTGCGTCAAAACTGCATTTCCTTTGATATGAATGTCAAAGAGAAATGCTTGGTGACGATCAAAAGCCATTAAACATACTCTCAGTAAATTTGCAAATGAAAGATGCGTATCGCAGTGTGGTATCTTGGGCATTTCAAGCGTGCCACCAGTTGAGCACTCACTGATATGAACCGAAAAGACTTCATGACGCTTTTCAACTTGTATGTTTCCCGTTGGTATACCTCTCGCGGACACAAGCCTCAGAGGAAAGTCTTCTGTATTGAGGGCAGACAACAAATAGGCTGTACGGGCTGCATTTTCAGTTTCATAGCCATCACCCTTCAGTGATTCAGTGAGACCAGGTGGCGCAAAAATCTTGCGTTGACGAAGAATGGTTGCTTCATCTGACGATATGAAGACATTGTTGTTTGCACCATGAGCATGAAAGCTAAAATCAGCAGTTTTGACACTTTGTTGACGCATATAACATCCTTGTGATTGCGTAGACTATTGATAAGAGTATATTCCCTAATGCTTGTAGAAAAAAGACTCGGGCAATAAACACTCAAAGCGTGACATAATATTCCTAAAAAACCAGGAGATGAACAAATTACAGTCAAAGAAGACCATCAAATAACGTCACAGCTCTTTATTTAAGCAGACCCACTCAAAGACAGCTGTGCTTGATCTACTACAGCCCCTTGAGAGGCATTTTTCTGAAAAATACCAATGACTCTTTTTTCAGCAACAGCCAGGTCAACAGAATCTAAAGAACACGCAATGGCAGCAAAAAAATGTACAACAGCATGGAAAAACCCTTTATAAGATGCACATATTGGTAGTGCTTTCCACATAAGGACTTTAATCAGGTCATGTTTAATGTTATTTCTCTCCCCTGAATAAAGCTCAATTAAATATTTCGCATCAATATCATGGCTAGAAGTCAACTTGATATCATTCAACTTATCCAATAAGTATTCTGACCGAATCTGTTTCATTTGAGAAGCTGACCCCCTATCCAGAGACTGAGTTAATTGGCTAAAAAATATTGATTTCTGTTCACATATAAAATCAACAAGCTGCTTTCGATTATGAGATGTATCACCCTTAGAATCAACCAGTAAACGAGCGCAGACATGTTGCTTAAATGAGGATGAAAGGCAATCCCAATTTGATGTCAACCAAGTTAACAAATCTCTATGGTCAGACAACGATCGAAAGTCGTTAACCAACAAATGCTTTATCATTTCGTAATATGATGTGGCCGTTGTTGACTCTTTTTTTGCGGATGGCCACACACTGGATAACTTATATCGAGCTGTAGTGTGCTTGTCTTTAAAAGTAACATGCTCAGGTGGTTTCGCATGATAAATCGCATAATTCTCCGTATAATCTGATAGCCTTGGAATAGCATGACCAGGACATGCTTTCCAAGAATTCCAAACATGACAACGTGCCTGATGCTCATTGCTTGCCTCACTGGATTCTACTCTTGTTGCGAAGATAGCATGATTTAGATTTGATTGACCAATTGCAACCCCCAGCATAAAAACTCCGTCAGTTGCGCGATCGTCAGAAACACACTGAAAATTATCAATTCGCCTATCACCAGATACAGCAATGCCATTCTGACAACCGATAATACACAAGTTAAGTAACAACCAAATGAAAATCTGTCGGTATGGTGCTGAATCAGCATCCTTCAATAACGTTTTGAACTGCACCTTAAAGTTTGATGCATCATTGACTTCAAGCAAGGATTTTTTTGTCAAACAATGCCTGTACAGGTGAATCGCTGTTAGTGCAAAGGCCCAGCAGTTTCCGTGGCTGCCTTGGTTACCCACCAAATCAGACAGGGATTCTACAAAGTATTGATTAAATCTTAGCTTATCTTGTCGCTGCATCATCAAATCCTCACTACTTACTCACATAACGATCTCTCAAACTTTATTATAACATGCTTTAAGTCAGTATAGATTGCTTAATTAGGGACACTGCCTTCACAGAAAGGAAACAATGCGGACATCTCATCTGGGACAAACCACAGGTTCTCTATGCAATTCCCACTTACTTGTAATGCCATGATAAAACACGCAAAAAGAAATATTAACAATCGCTTAAAACACCAATCACATACCGCATGTCATGCATGCTCAAATCGAGGATAGCTCGTACCGTATTCATTTTAGATAAATGATTGATTATGGCAATATCTAATGATACAATGTCAAACTAAAACATAGAACGATAGCCACAGGCAACCACAAGAAATAATTGAAGATAATTAACAATATAAATGCCCAGAGAAACCAGAAGCACTGGTATTGATGTGTAATCCAATGGGCACATCACTCGAATATTATAATCCATTCATCGATTCTATTCCAAAAATATTTGCTGTAATGAGATTTAATTACCATGACACTAACACCCGAGCCGATAAGGATGACCAAAAAGCAACTGTAAAC
>JBDOIU010000018.1:0-136392 GCA_047404195.1 Coxiellaceae bacterium | reverse complement strand
TAAGCTGGTTCATATTCACAAAATTAGGAGCGTTAAGTCTTGACAATGATTTGCAACGCTGGAAAGCACACTCTTCAATATGTGTAACATTTGGGGCATGAAATGTTGTTAATGCGTAACAATTATAGAAGGTTTGCTTTTTAACTGTCTGCAGCATCTCTGCTGAAAACTTTTTTAATGACACGCAGTCAAAAAAAGCATCCTCTGCAACACTAACAACATTCGGCGCACTAAATGATGATAATAAGATGCACCTACTAAATGCACCGTTACCAACCGCCCCTAACGAGTTTGCTGAAAACTCTTCTAAAGATTTGCAAAGCTCAAAAGCACACTCTTCAATGTGTGTAACATTTGGGGCATGAAATGTTATTAATGCGTGACAATTATAGAAGGCTTGCTTTTTAACTGTCTGCAGCCTCTCTGATGAAAACTTTTTTAATGACACGCAGCCATAAAAAGCATTCTCTGCAACACTAACAACACCCCACGCACTAAATGATGATAATAATCTGCAACCCGAAAATGCTGAATCACCAACTGAGCTCAACCAAAACCCCGAAAATTCTATTAATGACACGCAGCCATAAAAAGCACGCTCTTCAATGCAAACAACATTAGGGGCATGAAATATTGACAATGATTTGCAGCCAAAAAAGGCATCCCTATCAATACTAAGCGCGTGATCTGAGTTAAATTCTTTAAGTGACTCACACTCAGAAAAAACCGACTGACCAATATACCGCAATTTTGGCATATTCACGTGTGTTAATAAGTCACATCCACCGAAGGCTAGTGTGCCAACAGTAGTCAGCCTGAGCGCTGTAAAATCCTTTAAGGATTTACATCTAAAGAAAGCAAAATCTCCAACAGTAATAACATTGGGTGCGATAAATATCACCAGTGATTCACATTTATTAAAGGCACTTCTGCCTACTGTCTCTACGCTAGTCGAGTTAAATTCTTTAAGCAACTTACAGTTGCAAAAAGCCAGCTGTTCAACATGAGACACCATTGGCATATTAACGTGTGTTAACGAATCACATTCACGAAAGGCTTCTGTACCAACCTTATCCAGCTTAGGTGCTGTAAAATCTCTTAAGGATTTACATTCTTGAAAAGCATTCTTTCTAATATCAAAAACATTCGGTGCATTAAATGTTATTAATGAGTCACAATCACGAAAGGCTTGCGCTCCAACTGTCTGCAGCCTCTCCGCTGAAAACTCTTTTAATGTGCGGCAGCCCATAAAAGCATCATCTTCAACATTATCAACATTTGGCACACAAAATATCTTCAACGATTCATGATCTTTAAATGCCCCTTCACTTACTGTGTTTAAGCTGGGCGAGATAAATGTTGTCAACTGCGCCAACAAACCCATGTCTTGAAATCTTTCACAACCATCTAACCTCAAAATAGACAACTGCGGTATATCACAAAGACGTATAATCTGGCCACAATCGAGTGTGATTGGACTATTCGCCCCAGGCGCTTCTGATTGCCAATCACCTTCAATGGTACAGAGTATATCTGCAGCACCCTCACCTGGCTGAGTCAAACGCTCGACTGTAGAACCCGTTGACGCTGCATGAAGATCTTTGAACACATACCCGCTTAGTATGTCCTCATATTCCCCTGCATTTGGCCACAAATCCGCATACGACACAAAAGTGTCATCTTCACTGGAGCTCTGACTCACACTTGATTTATCACAGATCTCATAAAATCTTATTGTCGGCATGACGTGTCTCACATTACTTTAAAACATATGTCAGCATCAAACACATGCAAACACTTATTCCATGGTGATAACATTGTGCCAGCTAACTTTTTGTACACTTCTCTCGTAAATAGTATCCTACCATAAGCCTGCACATAAAACAAGCAGAAGAATAACCCTATAAAACAATCAGTTATGCAGCCCCGCGTAACATAAGCACGCAGGGTTGCACTATAGATCACTTCTACAGACGACTCGCTTAAGTCATTTCAACTGGGTCTACTGCGCATAAGCCAAAATGGCTTGCCAATGTTCTTCAGATACAGGCGTTATCGACAGGCGATTGCCTTTACGTAAAATTAACATATCAGCCAGCTCAGGCTGTTCTCGCAATGTTTGTAAGCTGATTGTGCTGTCGAATCGCTGCCTGAACTGCACATCTACCATCATCCAGCGTGGCTTTTCTGGATCACTTTTAGGATCATAGTGTGGATCTGACACATCGAAGGCAGTGTGGTCTGGGTACGAGCCTGAAACGACCTCTGCTGTCCCGACAATACCAACATCTTTGCAATTCGAATGATAAAACAAAACACCATCCCCAATACGCATCTGGTCGCGCATGAAATTACGTGCCTGATAATTACGTACACCATCCCAGTGTGTTGTTTGCTTGGGAGATGCCATCAGGTCTTCAATACTGAATGCGCTTGGCTCAGATTTCATCAGCCAATATGCCATATTTGCCTCTCTTGTTAAGTGATACCCAGTCCTGATATTACCACACAAAAAGCCTTTAATCAGTACGCTCTACCAGCAAATCAGGCTGCGTGTGCTCTACCAAAACAGCCTTAATATCCTCTGGAAACACTGGCGCATTTGACTGACAGTCTACGCAAGCCACATTCACCTGTCCTTTTGCAACGATGGCCTGATCTGTCACACGTGAAATACGGTGCTGAAACATAAAATGCTGTTTGCCATCCGGCAGCAGCAGCTTTGAGCTCGCGCAATAAAGCTCGCCCGCAAACAATGGCAAACGAAAACGGACTTCTATTTTTGAGGCAACCAGCATGACTCCTCGTGCCAACAACAATTGAAAATCCAACCCCATGGCACGCAGGTGCTTGTGCCGAACATTGGCCATATAATTTAGGAAATGAGCATGATTAACGACACCGGCGACATCGGTTTCGCTGTCCCTGACTTCGTCTTGGTGCTCAAAATAGTCCATATGCTGCCATCCATAGCCACTATACCCCAGTGGTACAGTTTGCTCATGAATAGTATAAGAGAAACAGGCATGAACCCTATTGAGACATTGACGTGAGTAGATAGCAGATAATGACTGACAACAAGGAAACAGTGACAACACCAACAATATATCGAGATGATGAGCAATGAATAGAAATCAATATGGACGGACAGCTGCGACTATCACAATACACTGCACGATGGCTGTCATGAAAAGTGGTGGCTATGCCTGGACTTGAACCAGGGACTCCGGCATTATGAATGCCGTGCTCTAACCAACTGAGCTACATAGCCATCTTTATCAGATGGCGAGATTTTCCCAAATTTCACCATCAGTGTCAAGACCTCAGTCAATATACCTGCAAAATGCGGGTTCATCTGCCCAGGAACAGCATGATTGCTATCGAATTGTGCAGCTGTTTTGTGGTAAACTCTGAGCTTTCCTTGCCTTTCACAGGATAAGCGCATGCATTTAACCGCCACCAAGATCACAAAGCGCATTAACGGGCGCCATGTGGTCAATAATGTGTCCCTTACTGTTGACCATGAAATTGTCGGCCTGCTCGGCCCCAACGGCGCCGGAAAAACTACCACGTTCTACGCCATTGCCGGCTTAATCCAGCCTGATAGTGGCATTATACGCCTAAATAACACTGACATCACCCACATGCCCACGCATCAGCGTGCACAAGTTGGCCTTGGCTACTTGCCACAAGAAGCGTCGATTTTCAGGCAGCTCACCGTCAGCGACAACATCATGGCCATATTGCAACTCAGAAAACAGCTCAGTGACGCACAGCGTGTAGATAAACTAGAAGCTCTGCTACATGAATTTGAAATGTCTCACTTACGCAACACACTGGGACAGCAACTGTCTGGTGGCGAGCGTCGACGGGTGGAAATTGCGCGCACGCTGGCAGCTGATCCAAGCTGTATTTTACTGGATGAGCCATTTGCCGGTATCGACCCACGCGCAATCAACGACATTAAGAATATTATTCAAGCCCTACACAAACGCGGCATCAGTATTCTCATCACCGACCATAATGCTCGTGAGACACTGAGCATTTGCCACCGTGCCCATATTATGAGCCAAGGTCAACTGATGATTTCAGGCACACCAGACGAAATATTGGCCAATTCTGCTGCACGTGAAGTCTACCTTGGCGATGGCTTCCGCATGTAAAATGTGGTATAATATGTATGTAGAGTTTGAATTGAACTCATCTATTTTACTGGAGGGACACTAATGAACATAGATATCTCAGGCCATGGCGTAGCCGTTACCAATGAACTCAAGCAACTGATTGACAAAAAATTTAACCGCCTAGCCACACATCACGAACGCATTAACAACATCAAGGTTACCATTAAGGTTGAACACCAAGATCACATGGTCCATACCATTATCAATGTTCCAGGCGAACAAATCAATGCCACGGCATCATCAGATGACATGTACAAGAGCATTGATCTTGTGCTACCCAAGCTCTCCACTCAGCTTGAAAAATATCGCGCCAAAATGAACGGATAAGTTTTTTATGGTGCTGACGGCCCTTGCAAGCGAGCAAAAAGCAGGAAAGATGTCTTTATTTAAAACCACATTTCAACGTGACCTGGTTTTTTATCATCCAGACAAAATCACACTCAAAAAGCAGCTGCTGACCTTTGTTGCAAAACAAGTTGAGCGAACCAGCCCGACGCTGAAACACCAACACGTGCTCAGCGCACTACATCAGCGTGAACGCATTGGGCACACAGTCATCACACCTGGTGTGGCAATTCCGCACGCGCGCATCGCAAAATTGGATGCCCCAATTGGCGTTATCACAGCGCTGCGCACCCCCATTCATTTTGATAGCCACAAAACCTTGTCTGTTTCACTGGCATTCACACTACTCGTGCCCGAAAAAGCAACAGATACTCACCTAATCCTGCTCAAAGAACTATCACTGATGCTTAAACAACCGCACAATCTCAATCTACTCATTACAAGCAATAGTGCCGACGATCTATGGACAAAGCTGATCACCCTCATACCTTAATACGACACGGCAATGCTGTGCGCATTGACCAACACTGGGGTGTGCTCATTTTTGGGCCCCATGGCTGTGGCAAAAGCTTGTTGTGTGCCGCATTATTAGAGCGTGGACATGAGCTGATCGCCGATGATGCTGTGAAATTAATGCGTAAAAACAAGCACTTAATAGCTCAGGCTGCAGACGAGACGCGCTCATACTTACACCTGCCAGGGGCAGGACTGATAAATGTGCATGACATCTATGGCAGCACAGCCATTTGTGAGCAAGCAAGCGTGCATTGTATTATCAATATTGTACCCGTCAACACACTGCAGCCCCACTGGCACTGTAGCGAGAGATCGTTATCTTTATGCGGATTACCATGCCTAGTAATTGATCTGCCTACCACCAGTAATGTGATTCATCCGATAGTATTTGAAAAATGTGTGCAAAAGCATTTACAATATAGGCACATGCTTCAACACCCTCTGTGAACCACCATGCCAACTACGACCATTAAAATCCAAAACCAACTGGGCTTACATGCGCGCGCTGCTATGAAGCTAAGTGAACTGGCAATCCGCTTTGGCTGCAAAATTACACTGACGTTTCAAGAGCGAACCATTAATGCCAAAAGCATACTCAATGTCATGGCACTGGGTGCAAGTTATGGCAAAAAAATTGAAATCAGCACAGAAGGCGACGATGCCGACCAAGCTATGGCAGCAATGACTCAACTCATTAATGACAAATTTGGTGAAGAGTAGAACAGGTGCAATACACTCAATCCTGCTTTTTCAAGGGCGGTAGGTCACCACCAAGGATCAAAGTGAACCATTGACTGAAAGCAATGTCCAAACGTCGATACTTAAACTGATAATGATGAATGTGCTGCGCAAGCGCTTGTACGAACACCATCAAACTGAGCGCATACCCGACAACAATACTCAACCAACTGGCAGAATGCAGCGCCAAAGAAATATATATTAAAATCACAAAACCCAAGGCAAACATACCTATACTCGCCAGCAAATACTCTCGTTGCATGCGCGCTTGTCGCTCTTTGGATAAAGATTTCTTTGCCACATACTCATCGAATGAGTCAAACTTGGTAACCTTTTTCTTACGGCCCGTAGCGGGATCACGATCGACACTGGCTCGCGCCATTCTCACTAGCTTTGCACCATCTTTTAGTGCGCCATCATAATTTGACCAACTTCTTGGCTTAAACCATGGGAAACATTTTTTACCTAGCCTTCTTAAAAGTTTTGCCATATCTGCAAACCTCGCAAGCAATAAATCTAAAACTTAGTATAGCACTTTTTTGCGATCTGCGTAACACACCAACCAAAGCTGGGTCCGAACCTGATGGAATGATTAAATTTAAGCAAAAATTAATAGTTATGGCCATATGTTAACCAAAAATACTCTCATAGAGACCCATTATAACGTTCATGACCCCAACAGACTATGCTACAATAATAAGATACAGCTTGCTCTTAGGATGCATCATGCCTGAACTAACACAATCTGCAGCCCATGAATTTTGGCGCAACTTTAATGATCCCAGCATTTATTCTGTGATCGCATTCATGGAGGGAATGGAAGAGTGGACGCTTGATGAGCACCCAGATGTGCGTGCCGCACTTGATAACTTAGGTAATACGCTTGATAACGTTGGCGAAGTTGAACTCAATGAAGAAGAATATTTTATCAAAATCGTTGCCCACTTGAAAACAGGCCTTGGCCTGAGACTGCTCATGGCCTTGGATCAAGCCTACCCTGGTGCCGCCGCCAAAGTACTCATGTTTGCGGAAAATCGTGAGGCTAAAGATACAAAAATTGCAGATATCTTTTTGCAACGTAACACCGTATTTGAGCGTCTACGCTTACTGAGCCGCATCTTTTCTAAGGAGCGATTTAAAATCATCTGTAAAGCACTTGAAGAGAGTGGCTTTGATTAATCTTCGTGAGGCATACTATGCGAATTAAACAATTTATTTGGATACCGACTTTACTAGTCGGCCTAGGCTGCCTAAATGCTGCGATAGCTGGTCAGTCATGCAGCTTAAGTGCAAACACGATTAAAAGCAATCAGCTCAACTCCCAAAGCATGGCTGTGCTTGAGCAATGCTACCAAGAAAATGTTTGTGAAACGTTACACTCACCTCCAGATACCTCACCTCCAGATAATTGTAATATGCATCTGGGCGATGCATACTTCGATAAACTGATGCAACAGGTAGCACCGTCCACTAGTGACAACACTACAAGCAGTAGCACAACACAAACTAACCAGACTGTTAACACTGCCGATGCACCTGAAGACGATACCCAAGCAACAACCGACGATACAAACGGTGACGATTCTACCAATACAGAAAACCAACAGGATAACACTACGCCTGAAGTGAGCGACAGTGACAACTTTGGCTATTTCAACTAAATTAACCTGACCAGGAGACCTTTATGCAATTCAAAAAATCCCTCACTCTGATCACCGCAGCCAGCAGTATTGCGTGTATGGCAGGTTATGCTGATCAAAGCAGCAACACTAGCAATAACACCAGCGGTATTGCAAAGCAGGTTATCAAATACCTAAACAGTACCTGGTACCAAACACCTAAAAAGTACCAGGAACTACCACAAGCCCTACAAAAAATGCTGCGATTTGCTGCTGATAACAACGGCACCAACAGCACAAAAAACATTACAGATACGATTCAACTGAAATTAAATTTTTTAGATGACGAAGCAAAAAAGACCTATGATCAAATGGGAGAAAACACTGGCTCAAGCTGGCTTGGCCTGACACCTAATGCCACTGACACGAGATCACAATCAATGATGCGTATGTATTGTGGCGACAGCAAACAAAAAGATCAGTACAAAATCTGTAGCGACATCATCACGAAAGGCCTACCACTCAATGTTGCCATTGGCGGAGACAGATTACTGTATTTACTAGCAGACCGCACAACATCATCAAACTTTTCTATACCCGCACCATATGCCATTCTGAACAAAGCCATCAGTGCATCTGGCCAATCTTATACCCCCATCTCAAATATGAAATCATATGATGCCATTGTAGACTACAATGCTGCTACAAATGATGAACAAAAGGATCTAACTGCTGGCAATTATCTGGCTCAATATCTTTCGGGCGCATATATGCTGAATACGGCACTGAACCCCTGCTTTGGTTCAGACGTGCTAATCAAAGGCAGCGCATCAGATGCACAAAAAAGCACAACCAGCAAATCTGATAAGAAGAACGAGTCTACACAAGCCGTAGACCCATGTAGTGGCGGTAAAAACCTGGTCAGGGACTTGTATAAGCTGATTGCACAAGACAAGAAAGACAATGAAGGCTGCCAACAAGACCAATCCAAGTGTTCTTTATATGAACTCACCACATCGCCAGCATACTTTCGCTATCAACTGGATCTGCGCAGCAATATTGCTAGGAGCTCACTGCCACTCGCAAACTTTTACTATCTATTTAAAGAACACGTTCAGACATCTCAAAAGGTGAAACTGCCCAAAGTAATTGAGTCAGATCAATTACCACACTGCGCCCAACCAAAAGAAGGTGGCAAAGTAACTGACTCTGGCTCTGGCTGTAGTCGCGCACAGCTTGAACAGTTTATAGCTAACTACCGCCTAAAAGACACTTCGTGGCTTAACCGTATTAAAACAGCATCACCTACTCTGATCATGCGGGAACAGGCGCTGATGAATGCTGAATCCTTGCAAGTTTTACAGCACATGGAAATTGATCTGGAAAGAATTCTTGCCAGCACAACGCTGACTGCTGCTGACCAAAACTACACATTATTCAGCAAAATGAGCGGGGACATCACCTCACTTGATAAAAAGATGACCGACTTACTACAGAAAGCTAAGGATGCTAAAACCCAGAAGGCAGAAGCAGAAGATCAAGATGCAAGCAACGAAAGCTCAGCAGCCGATCAGACAGCTGACGCTCAAAGCAGCGTAAGCAACTTTGGCCAGTAAACTAGAAAGCAAACTAAAAAAACTGCCCACATGTTGGGCAGTTTTTGTTTGTGCAACCATTCCGAAGGCAATTATGAGTCGGCTAAAATATAGCGCGTGCCGCAATATGGGCAAACTGCTTCACCACTTGCTGGCATTTCTATATACACACGTGGGTGAGCATCCCATAAGCGCTCATTCGGGCGCGGGCAACATAACGGCAGGTCTGCCGCTGTAATGGTTATAACCTGCTCAGAACAGGCCGCGGGTCGGGTATTTTTATCTGACATGGCAAACGCCTCCTATTATGTGCAAACATCCTAACACCCGCAACAAATGATGTGCAAGTGCCAAGGCATACCGCCCAAATAAGTGTCAACGCTACCCATCGGAAAGAAAAAGCCTCAGGGCTTGCATAACCCAGACACATTTGGGAGGTCTGCCATACTAATAGTTGATACCGAAATGATGCACTAAACTTAGGGCCCATGAACGTGGGTAAGAATAAAGTGTGAACAAGCATTAATCTGTGCAACAGACTGAGAGAGTAGATTTTAGCTGGCTATCTTAAATGCGGTATTATCATCTACTTTCAATAGTCGCAAACACTGAAATGCCAACAATTTAACAGGGTCTACTTGAAACCCATTTTTTTCTAGACAATCTGCCAACTGTGCAAATGTGCCGGCTTGAATAACCTTTTTTTTAATATTCTCATTATGCGTCACATGATTCAAAATCCCCAAACACTCAAGATTGTCAACATCAGCATCACAATCTGAGAGATTCAGCCACCAGTAGCCAGCACGCTCCAAATAACGATTACTACCACGCCCCCACTGAGCGCCTGCTGTTGGTTTTCCACCATCTATTAATACTGTTAAATCTTCACTGAGCTGCTCATTTATCATTGCCAATACTCTACCTGCTTGTGATCGTAATATATCACCAGCTGAAATAGTGAAACCACACTCAGCAGCAATGTCAGCAACCTCAACAAGCGTATTTGTATTGTATAATCTATGTTGTAAATCCTCACTGTCTGCAACAGTCGAAAAAAACGCCTGCATTGTCTCTGTCACTTTAAAGTGAGTTGGATAATAGCGACTATGTTTATACATGACTTTGCCCTTTTTTGAGTTGCCTCACAAAATCATAGCATGACCAACACTTTTGAAGCCACCCTTAACAGCGATCAACCATGCACAAGCGCAAAAGACAGCCAATCCTAGCCGATTATGCCGTTTGCGCAAGTGACCTACAACCCTGTGTTACTGCACAAGCACCTGAACCAAGCAATGATACTGATGCAACTGCAGCCAATGCAGATACCGGTATCACAGGAACCGCTATCATTAACAACGCTGCCACCAAACAAACGGCACCAAGCGCAATACCAGCACTGACACCGACACCCAATGCAATGCATGAAGCCAGCATCCAGCCCTTCAACTGTGGTCGCTGCTCCGGCGAGTGAACAACTGGCTGCTGTGGCGCAGCAGGAGCCTCTTGCTCAGTAACACCGTTCGGTGCATCCTGCACCGACTGTAGGTCAACCTCACTCAACTGGGGCTGCAAACGACAAAATGCCGAGCTACCTGACAAGCCTGGATTAGCAGCCAGGGCTATCTCGAGGACATTGATTGGCTCGGAGGTAACAGCCTGCTGATACACCAGCGAATCTGAATACCAATCACAGTAATAGGAGGGGCATTCACGCCAGTCAATACTGGGATCTTGTATTTGGTCCCTAACAATATGTTGCAAAGCGGTAACATCACCCAGTAAAGCAAGGCCTCTGATATAACCAGATAGTGAAAAGGGAATACGATACTCCGCACTATTGCCATATAACACCCTATTGATATCATTCCAATCAGGAAGATATTGACCAGATAAAGCTAAACCACATGATAACTCATCAGCAAGCTGGGCTACCCTGCTTGCCTGAGATGTTGTGGCACCTAACACATCGGAATTTTTATCTTGCTTAACAAATTTCCGAACGAATGCTTGCGCAGCCTCCGGACTCAGATGCATACCTGTTTGTGCGAATCCTCGCAGTATCATAGGCAGACACTCTTGGTAGTGTGAGTGAATTAATGCATTCAACAGAGACCACTGTTTTGCAATGACTAAACCATAGGCGTACCAGGCAATCATGGATGTATTAACTACTTTTGATAGTGCTGGCAACTTAAAGTAACGTCGGGAATCTGCACCAAAACAAGCAAAACCAACTTGACCAAAACCAAAGAATATTGATTTTACCATGCTAATCATACTCGATTTATTTTGCGAATTTCGATTGATTTGAATCAGCTTTTTTGATAACATTTTACGTATCTGAGAGAGTTCCCAACCACGACATGTTAACCGTACAAGCATGGTGAGTTGATTCGGTGTTTTTGGGTCTAACCAAGTAGAGTTTGTACTACACCTGAGCACCTGCGCTACCAATTGCCGCCCGCTCACACGCCCAAAAAAACCTGTCAACCGAGGTACAATCCTGTCATCTAGTACAAATTGCTCTTTATCTGAAGGATACAATTTGCGACGATAAGCGATAAAACGATCGAAATAGTGACCACCACAGTAGCGAGCATAAACCCAGTGGAGTGCAAATATGTTTGTCATCTTACAAGTGGCACGCAGTTGACACAGTAATGCCAGATTGTCAGGCTGGAATATCGTAATTGGCAATTCATGATCAGATGAGACAGTGGCATTAAAAGCATTGAAATCTTCCACCCACAAGGACCTATTCTTAACAAGACGCAGTCTAGCATGCACTTTAGGGTAATGGCGCCGCAACCAAGAGGCTAGGTGCTTTGTAGAATATTTTATATAATGACACCAAACCGGGGTGAAATGATAAGTACGCAACATCACACCAGACTCAAGCAACGCCACTAATAGCTGACAATGACTGTCGGTCACAGTACCAGGAGTGAGAGATTGGTCATACCAATAGATATTATCGATCAGCCATGAGTTTGAAACTCTCATAATAAGCCTTGCACATTGATAAAGCCCTGCTTTGTCTGCTGCCGTGAACCCATCACCTATACGGTAACCTAAACTACGACTACCACATGTTAAAAGCAAATAAAGTATCTGCATTTGGATATGCCTATCTGCTTGCAACTGCGCCCTATCGAATACTCTCTCTAACAAGCCATATCCACCCAGACGCGTGCGCCCGTTTCTCAGTAGCAACTTTACAATCTCTAGCCTTACCAGGCCAGTGAGCCCATCACTATGCTTTTGTATTACTAAGTACAGCGGGCTTATCATAGTTTCGCCTAGCACCCCTTTTGCTTTTAGATTCGGATCAGTTTTTTTATGTGCTAACAGTGCTCGGACAATTTCCACTTGACCAGCTTTTATGGCCTTTATAAGAGGAGTATCTGCATATTTATCACGCCTCAAATTCGGATCAATTTTAGGGTGGGCTAATAGAGCCTGCACCATCTCCACTTGACCAGTTTCTATAGCCTTGAACAAAGGCGTTTTGTCCCACAAACTTAAATTCGGGTTAATTTCTGAATGCTTCAGCAGAGCTAGTACCACCTCCACTTGACCAATTTCTATAGCCTTGAGCAAAGGCGTTTTGACCCCCACACTTAAATTCGGGTTAATACTGTTTTCAGGCACACGCAATAAAGACAGAACTTGCTGCCACTGACGTTTATCTAAAGCCTCTGAAAAATCACGCTGTGTTGCTGATTGCTGATTGGAACCGTTCTTCATTTCTACTGATACCTCAAGCGAACTTGTACTTATAGTGTCATAACAACAAAACAAATTCAACTTTGCAATATTAGCATCTGAATCAATAACTTAAGTTTTAGAGTAAAATTGATACGCTGTAACTGCCAAGGATATGGCCGTGTAAACTCCTCTTACAAGACCATAACCAAGAACAGCCAGCTGAGCGCCTTACATAGACAGAGAGACAGCGCTACACAGCGTATCTCACGCAATCGGCACATTCCAAAATGCCCCGAAAACGGTATATGAACGACGTTTACCTCAACAGCACTACAATATATTTTGCCGCTTGGCGTATCTTTTGTGAAATAGCACGGTTTACTGTACAATGTGCAGATGGCACACAATTTTGGCGAGCACTTTGATGGTTGATTGGCATCGTTTCCTCCTCACACAATCAGCAGACTTTGATGATAATGGCTTTATGCTGTTCAAACGCGCGCCATCACATCCCATATTCTCAGTATACGACCCATTTGTTACAGAATTGTTTCAGTTTTCACTTTTTTTTGTAACAGGACGAGATGCAACGAAATTTCTACAAGGACAGATGACAGCTGACATCCAGCGTGTGTCTGCTCAGCAAGCCACAATGACTGCCTTTTGTAGCGCAAAAGGGCGCATTATCAGCACTGCTTTACTGTGGCAAGCCAAGGACGGATACGCTTGCATGGTGCCCAAAGACCAACTGGAGCATCTGAAAGCACATTTGCAGAAGTATATTATATTCTCTAAAGTATCGCTGGCTGATGCGGAACAAACTCACATACTGGCTCTGAGCGCGCAATGTGATAACGACATGTCACAAAGCTGGCCTCGCAGCGCTTATGGCTCGCAGCACACAGCAGACGCAAGCGTGATTGCTATTCCCGGCAAGCACCCGCATTGGCTTTACGTGAGTGACAAAACACCGCAACTCATTGAAACTTGGCAAGCAGCTGCAAAGCAAGCGCAACCGATTGGCTGCCAAGAGTACGCTGCCATCAACATTTTCAACGCACAGGTGAACGTAAACGCGGCACTACGTGAACAGCTGCTACCACAAATGATTGGCCTAGAGCATCTAGAGGGGCTGAGCCTTAAGAAAGGCTGCTTTGTGGGACAAGAAGTCATTGCCCGCACCAGCAATCTGGGCAAACTGAAACGACATCTTTATTATGCCGAATGCAAGACAAAGACACACATAGCAGTTGGTGAAGCCGTGGTTAATGCAGCAGGCCAAGGCCGAGGCCTAGTCGTTGCCAGCGCACCTCTAGGTGATGTGCAATGCTGCCTACTGGTCATGTCAACACTGGCAGAAACAGAGAGTATATCAATCCACACACAAGCCGCCGTTGAGATACGTCGCTACCAGCCAAGCCTAGTCGAGTAAGTGTCGCTTCGCAATATGCGTCAATAGCCACTGAACCACACAAACACCGTGATTATGACGAAACAAAAATACATTATTCCCCGAACGTCCCGTATGCTGAGCCACTTCTATTGCTGTCTGCCTTAGCCATCGCTTCCTGGTTCGAAATAGCGATGGGTGACATCTTATCAAATCGACGCGATGAGCGCGTTACACCGCATTCAGTTCGTGAGGTATGTTGCATCAGTAAATTTTTAAGATCAACCAGCTTATCTCTCAAATCATCACCACCTTGAAATGAGTCCCTTAGCGCTTCGACCTCACCTACCTTACTTAACCCCCCTTCCCGGGACTCACCACGAATGGAGAAACAAGTGGGGACTTCAGGATAGCGTGCTTTTAAATCAGAAATCACCGCATCACATACAACTGTAAAATCATGCACTGGATTAAAATGCCTACCTGTTAAAACGTTCCAATCTTTTAACTTAATAACCCTCGAAATAGAGCCAACCACATCATCAAAGACTGCACTCACTCTTGCCGAACCAGACTTCAGCAAATTTTCGTATCTCTTTTGTCCATCAACAACTTCTAACATTAACTGGCCTGGCGTTAAATAATCAAAACAATTAGGGTCCTTCAGAACGCTTGGAGAAAACCCATTTTGATATAATAATATTTGTAATAAAGCACCACAAAATGTGCGGCAATTACCATCTTCAAATGGATGCATCCACTCTAACTGCTGCACATACTCAACGATAGCGTATAATTTTTCTTGCTCAGAGGGGCTACCCTTCAAACGAGCACAATACAGCTCACACGCTGAGGATACTTTCGAATAATTATGCCCACGCCATTGGAATAGGTAGTGATACTTCCCATCATACTCTTGCCGAATGATCCGCTTGGCACAAGGAAAAATGGGCAATCTGTCTATACCTTCAGGTAGGGGCAAGCAACCTGCAATATCCATTACATTCCCTTCAGGGTATGTAGGCCTACGACCAAAACAGCTCATATAGTTCATGTCGTAGTTCACATAGCGATCATTTTCCTCGGCAATCGCAGAGAGGTATGAGTCACAAACTTGCATTTTTTTAGACCCGTCATGCAGCTTACAAGTACCGAACCTGCCTTCTTTACCAGCCGCAGACATGACACCAGAACAACTTCTATTATAACTGTTACTAATAGTTACTTGACCAGGCAGTGATACTTTATGTAGCTCACAAAGCAATACAGCTATCGAGTCTGGGTCTGTGTAATCCCTGCTGATGCCAAGCTGAACTGCATGACAAACCGGTGTGAAGTAACATTCTCTGCCCTTATTGCCTCGCTCATGTTTTTCTGTCCGATTGACTTCTGCAGAAGAATGACGTCCACCTATCGGCTCATAAAAAAGAGAGTCGATGATTCTAATAGGTTTTTCTGAATCAATTCTCCTAATGGATAAATTTAATATTTCTTTTGATAATGGCATATCTCCCCTCCCCCTAAATACAATCCCTAACCTAAATATAGACCACGTAAGAAATTATTTCCCTCTAAATCATAAGCTCCTGATTTTATTTTATTTAAAGCAACACGGTTATCTGATCATCAATATAAAACGGCATATCGCAAAAGCGATACGCTAACGCCATCACAAAATAAGAAAAAAACACTTGCTATCTATTGCCTGCCACAATAAGAAATGTCTCAATCACCTGTCGTAGATGACATAACTTGTCCTAAAATATATTGTGACGTATCAATACTTGGCGTGACTCTACTTTAGAAAACTCGCCTGAAAGAATCATCTTTAATCTTTGAATTCATGTCAAGAAGTTTGCAGCGATTTTCAGATGCACTTGCATTGCATTTTGCACCGCCCTGCACTGCAGCCATTGACAACACTACCATCGCTGCCACTACTAAAAATGCCAATGTAGCCACCGTACTGATTGCAGAAATTTCTGCTACAGGCGTTTGCAAACTGGCCTGAAGCAAAGTGGGAATCGATGTGATCAGCGCTCCGTTGCGACATAAGGCATATGCATACACCGCGCCACTCGCCACCGTAGCAACTAAACCCGCCGCAATAACTGGTGCGTATAGTTTAGGTTTTGGACCTGTGTGATCCTTGAGATATGCCTGGCTTTTATAATGCCTATCAATCGCTTTTGCTGCTGCTTCAATATCCCCGAATTTTTTTACTTGACGGGATTCAGGGAATGCTGTGTCTATAGATGGACCAGGACCGGGAGCAGCTGCAACAGCACCTAAACCTCCTCTAGGCGCAGCTGTCGCAATGGCTACAGGATGTTGCGCTACCGCGTGCCCAGAAGTGCGTGAATTACCTTGACGCGCAGCTGTCGCAATGACTACAGGTTGTTGTACCACACTAACGGTGGCACTCAAATAACGCTCGGTTAACTGTATATTGGCTAACGAAGTATCTAGAAATTTTGCTAATGACTGATGTGCTTGTGGCGTCTTATCTAACGTCTGATCCTCATTTGAGTTCACTGTTTCACCCGGCAGTTCATCTTGACGACGTGATTGCATTGGTATCAAGGCCTTTAACTGGCTATCTAAAACTTTCGCATTTTTCTGTGCCTTTTCCTGCGCATTTTCCTGCGCATTTTTTAACTCAGGATGATCGTCCATCAACCTGAAATTATTCTCACCAAAACCAAGGCTTGTTGCCATATGGGTTAAATATCCAAGCTTGCGTTGAGCTGGAACCCAATTGCTGACAAATAATAGCTTTTTTTGTATATCACTTTCAGGCCTACCGGTGAGCTTAGACATGTAGTTGACAACCTGCACTCTATCGATTGGACCAGCAGTCAAAATACTCATGTATAAGTTATCTGTATCGATGATTTTTTGTAAGTTTGCTGTGAGGTAGTGCCTGAAAATAGGTCTCATACCCAATGCAGCGAAAGCGCCTAGCAGTGATGTGCCTCGCCGCCAAAAGTTAACACCCCATATTCGACCGGCGTTATCCAGTGCATTTGCGCGCGCATCATTATCACAGAAAAACATTGAAACCAGCGTATGATCCCAATCAAAAGCAACTAATTTGCTGCGACCATTAATGTCGATACCGTGATCTCCTAATGTATATTGCTTTAAATTTTGATTGTATTCCGCACTCATGATTATTTCCTCACTGCTTGAGCCATTAACCGGATCATCATTTTACCACGATCTTGTGGTCAAGTCAAGACCCCCTCCTGCATATTGCCATGCTAATAAAATGCATCAATCAATGACTTATGGCACTTCTTACCTATACAGCCCCTATCAAGGCAGATGTACAGCGCTTTCTATACTGAATCAAGGTGCAATTTCATGCCTATGTGCGACTCTTGAAAACCCAGTCGGCGATAAAAACGCTGCGCTGCGTCGCGTGATTTGTGTGTCATCAGCTGAATTAAGCTGGCTCCCCTTTCCTGACCCCACTGTATCGCATGCTGCATCATCTCTTCACCATAGCCTTGCCCACGATAAGCTGAATCGATGCGTACTGCCTCTATTTGCAAACGAATTGTGCCAGAAAACGTTAACGATGGCATCAGATTTAAGTGACATGTGCCGATGATTTTTTCCTGCAAACAAGCGCATAATAAATATTGATTTGGATCGCGGTCAATCAACTGAAATAGCTCACGATAGCGAGGATGACATTCATCTGCATGATACTGCCGCGCCTGCGCCAAATTATCTTGCACCAATAACGCCACAATGCTCGATACATCAGACTGGCTTGCTTTTCTGTAATGTAACATACCACGCTCCTTCATACACTTATAAACGACACAGTGCTAATGTGAAGGGTATATCCTCATAAATTTTTTGTGACAACCCTTGCGCCATGTCTGTGATACGGTGCAATTGGATGACCACACGGTGTTTACCAATACTCATCACGGGGTATACGTCGGCTCGCTCAGCCGGCAACTGTACTCGCAACAAGGCACAGGGCTCCATAGGGTTGAGTGCTTGTTCGAAGTAACCACGCTGCGCCTGCACAGCACGCACTGCCATACCTTGACGCAAAATGTTTAACAAACGTGTGACTATGCGTGACAATAAGGTGAATGATGCCATCCACTCCGTTAAACAGCTTGTGCGTTGATCATCTGACTGTCGCAACCATAAGGCGTATTGTGGTATTGCCATCACCGTCATACCTGTCGGAGACTGATCATGCGCACGCACACAATTCAATAGCTGATTTTGTCGTAGTACTTCACCAAAACGCTGTTTCATATCACGTAGCGCTTGTAAATCCTGCTCCATTTGCGCTAGCAAAGAATTCAAGCGCTGCTTATCAACTTCAGGGTGTGCATGCAGCTGCATCATGCTGGTGACTTGCTGCGAGAGCTGCGTCGCTAACTTGCTTTTGAGATCACTGCGCTCTGTGGCTGCTAATAAGCGTTGTAATGTCATGATACTGTGGTGTGAGGCACTGATGCTGGGGTTTAACAATTGGCTACGATATTGCTCAAATAAACTTTCTAACCGCAAACATAAACGAATAATTTCATCTGTTGGCTCTTCATACCATTCATTAACAATCATGACGGGTCTCCTGCCGTGTCATTTTCTTTTATCATGCATCGCCAGCCATGCCAGCGAACAGTTGTTGCGACAGCGTTTAAGCGCTTCAGCTTTGTGCAGCATAGCCGATTGTGTCGGTATTCTCAACCACCATGCAGTGCACTATCAGGGCTGAAGCTGACAGTATTGCGCGTGTAATGCCAATACTTGTCGTTTGCAATCTTGCAGAGAACCGGTGTTGTGTAATATATCATCTGCCCATGCCAAGCGATCAGCGCGAGACTGTTGCGCGGCGAACAATGCAGAAATCTGCGCCCCCGAACGCTGATCACGCGCCAGCACACGCTGCCGACACACTGCTTCAGGCGCATCCACCACACAAATGCGTGTGATGCCAGGTGGCTGGTTTTTGGCTGTGAGTACAGGTAGCTCAGCCACACCATAAAGGTGATGTTGCTCAGAGGCCGCCCAGGCACTCAAACGCTGTCGCACCACAGGGTGAATCAGCGCTTCTAACCAGTCACGTAGATTTTTATCGGCAAAAACGTGTTCTGCTAATACTTTGCGGTTGATTGTGCCGTCAGTATTTGCACAGGCAGGACAATGTACCAGTACCTGCTGCGTGAGCGGCTCACCAGGCGCTAAACAAGCACGTGCATGCGCATCAGCATCAAAGGTAGGTACACCAAGATCAGAAAACAGTGATCTGACCAATGATTTACCAGAACCGGGCATGCCAGTAATGGCGACAAGCTGCATGATGTTCTCCATTTGCTAACACCTCAGTCAGCATAGCAAATGTGGCTACAAAAGCCGAATTTTTAGGCAATACTCTCTTGCAAAGCGCGGATAATGCCCTGATTGGCACATAAAAATTCATTGGGATCTAAGGTAGCAATTGATTGCCAAAAAACTTCTTGGCCTTCTTTTGAAAAAGGCTCTCCTGTAAAGGATGTCACCAACCAGCAATCTAATGACACTTGATGCGTCGGATAAGGATGTACGCACTGAATCAGCGGCTGTGACAAGATTACTGTGATACCCACTTCTTCGAATAATTCGCGTGCTAGGGCCTCTGCGCGCCCCTCTCCTGGCTCACGCTTACCACCAGGGAACTCCAAACAACCCGCAAACTGGCAATCTGATCGACGTCGAGACACCAATACTTCTTGCTGACCACGCGTAACCAGGCCTAAAACCACATCGTAATGTGGAATTTGTGCCAATACCGATGCGGATGCTTCAACATCTTTACATGCAACCATGCCTACTCCCGTAATTAACCAGTGTTTAAACCATCCTTGATTTATACTTTAACGATGCCCTATATCACACACAGAATCAAGCACTAAACGCAGTGCCACTGCAATATCCTATAGGGGAATATGATATCACGCCCGTTAATGTGGTCAGATTAAGAACACCGGGTACACACCAAAAAGCAACGGGGTGATAGAGCGCACGCAATCTACTCGCCTGTGCGCTGCGTACCGATGACACAACAGACAGACAGGCAGCTTAGATCCTTATAGTTGGCCAGTGCGTTGGCAACACCATAATGCTCGAAGCTCAGGCCTCAACCATGAGAGCGTGTTAACCAATCAACACTTAACAAAGGCTAAAATCGATGGCCAGGAGCAGGAGTGTGGCCTATGCCAAGCTCCCCTTTTATGAAGTTAACCAATGACTCAATCTTATCCTGCGTATTAACATCGCCCAGCCTGAAGCTGAGTGATGACTTTGCTGGGATGCGGGCCGCATTACCAAAAATCGTCTGAGCCGGAATTTCGGTTTTAATAGCTGGATGTGGTTGATCTGGGCGCGCATCTAGTTTTCTTTTCAAAAAAGCTGCACTGTTAATATCACGAAAAATCAGAGTTAGGTGCTTCTCCTGAGAGAGTGAATCAGGTATGGCGGCTATTTCGTATGTAAACCCCAGAGGAGGCAAAGACCCTAGGTGATTATTGATCCCATCCTCGTCAAGCACCACTGGAACATCAAATTCGTCAATATCACTTACGTGCCCTTCTTGGTCTCTGGGGATGGGGAGTCGGCAGTCAAAGCGGCCACCTCCTATCGCAGTAACCTGATGTTGGGGTTGAAAAAAACTTTGGCCCATCTTTGCCACACTGTCGTCAAATCTGCCTGAGGCAGTGCGTCCACGAGCGAACTCTCCACCGGCTCCATAATATTCGATGCTATCAGCGGACGATTGGCGCTCAGCCTGGTACACTTGGTCAGTAACTCCATCTGAAGCAGTAATCCGCCCACCAAATTCGGCAGCCTTACTTACGTGCCCTGCTCCGCCACTGAAGAATCCGCGGTTAGAGGGGGAGAGTGCACGCCAAAGAGCGGACGTTGGATCATTGTCACCTGTAAAATCTACCGGTTGCCCAGATCTAACAACATCTAAGCGCACTGCATCAGCACGCGGTGCTGGAACATCCTCATAGTCACCTACGAACCTTGCCGAATGCATATGGCCAGCATCTAACTGGACTGCATCAGCACGCGGTGCTGACGCTGTTCCAAAATAACTTTGGGTGGCAGCAAGAAAATCATAGTTAACACTTCCAGGAGCATCCAAAAAAGTGACTGGTATGCGGATCCCGCCTGATGCGCCATTTTCGGTCTTTCCCCAATCATTTGCATCATCTGTACCTTGTGCCACCAAATTGTTTACATAAGCATCACGGTCGTTGGCTGTGTGAAAGTTTATCTGTACAACGGGACCACTTGACAAATCTGTACGTAAAAATATCTCTTCCACATCATGCTCAGTCTGTTGCGAGACGTGTTGTCTCAGGCTCATGCGGCTATTAATGTCCATATTATGTAGCCGATACTGACCAAATACAGCAATGCCAAACAAGTGTAGGCGCTCATCAAATTTTACAACCGGTGCTGGAACATACCCATCAGAATGGCCACCTGAGAAGTCTGCCGAGTGCGTGTGGCCATCACCTAAGTGCGCTTCATCAGCATGCACTGCTGGCGCATGTTCTTCAGCAAACAACTTACTGAGTAGCATCATACGTGCCGCGTTATTGTGCTCACTCAAAAAGCTCACTGGAATTTGAATAAAAAAAGCGGTACTATCAGGCGATAGGCCAAAATTCCAGCCTCTAATTTGTTGTAAACGACTACCTGAGAAGAAAGTGTCGCCTATTCGCGTAAGGTAGTTATCAAGTGCTAGTTGATTTTGAAAGTTAATCTGCACAACCGGCCTGCCTCCTGAGCTTGGCAGAGTGCGACTGAAAACCTCTATAACATTTGTGTTTGATGGTGGTGTAGGCTGCCAAGAAAACATGTCATTTTGATTGCGCCTATACTCACATTTATTATCCATCACAGCCAAGGCGAACATTGCAGCGGCAACATGACCCTCTAACGCCGGATCTTGAGACGGATTCTGAGACGGTTTCTTAAACGCACTCGCAATCGCCACTACCAGGCTGATGGCAGCAACAGCAAGCAACACCGCACCGATAATAGGGGTAGCCATTGCAGCGCCTGTCAACGTACCCGAGATCAATGCAGCAATGGCAGGTGTAGCCACACCACCGGTATGCAAAGCCACCATCACGCCACCAATGGTAGCAGTGGCAGCAGCGACCATGGATGGCACTAATACACGTGTTTGTTTTTTCACAGCATGATTGGAATCCTGTAATATAGAAGCAATATCTTCTGGACAGCAATCCTGAGGGACGGTGACATACTTGCCGCCATATTCAACCCCCTCCAAACCGAAATCCTTGTACTTACGCCTAAATGCACGTGCGTAGTTAGCATCAGTAAAATCCAACTGATAGCGACCCCAAGCATTAAAATTAAAATCTGTTACGTGATAATCTTTGAGAAAATGAATTTGATTTGGCATGGGTATCCCCAACTGGATTGAAAGTAAATAGAGTCAATTATAACGACGCTATATTAAGGATTCCTTAAATCAGCTGGGGTTTTTAGGTTTTTTTATGCTATGTAGGGAAAAACAATGAGTCACTGTCATACCGATCACTGCAAGACCCAATCCTATTGCATAAGGTGTCTTACCGGCAGATATAACAAGCTCACGCTCCATATTCTCGATTTAACTCAATCACTTAAGTGAGTAGCGCTAGAGTTGATATCCATCAAGGCTGCACAAAAATAATACGATCTGTATACGACAGCGACAACACCGGGCCACACGCTATGTTGTCTCACTGATGAACGAACACGTGAATCCTTGACGATGATCAGGCAAATTAATGCAAGCGCATCGCGAACATACTAAGCTAAGGCGGACTCGCTACAAACAGCATTATCTTTAGGAAACAGCCTGGTTATTGTACCAAAGAATAAATCTGCTTTTTGCTCAGTACTGATAGCATCTAAACGCACATTAAGAGATGACAGTTGACGAGAAATAACCGCATCTGATGACAACCCAGCATTAAGCTCAGCAGCTATTTGATCACGCAGCGATCTGAGCAACCTGCGTGCTGCATTAGGATCTTTGAATGTGACCGTAACGAACTCACCGGCGCTATCAGCCTTCTCTTCATAATTTACATCATCGCGAGTGCCCTCTAAACTTAAAATACGAGCTTCTAGCTCATCACTATCCAGCAACACCTCAGATGTAGGCGCAGATACAGGTGCAGACACAATACTCTGCTCTGAAAGCGATGAAGATAAACGCGTTTTGTTAACGCGCCCAGAAAGTAATACATCTGAAATACGCTGGATATCTTGCTCAGAGAGATTTCCATTGCCTGAGTGAGAGATTTTCATTATGGTTGAACCACAACATTTTACTGAGAGTTTTTTACTTTCTAGCGCAGCTTTCATAACTGACCGCTGATCGCAATGACCATTAGCCAACACAACACGTATTGCATTAATCTGCTCTTGAGATACCTCCAATATCAATCGATCCACAATAACACTCTCATTAGGGCGACACAAAATCAATGATTTGTTTTGAATGTCACCACCCATTCTTTCCTGGAAAAAATTGAGTACGCGACTTTCTTCTGAAAGCTCAGCACGTTGAACATTGATATTCGCTGGATTTTTTAGGGGTGCGTGACTAGACCCAGCGATGCCATCAACCCTATGCTCTCGACCAGAGCTATGCTCTGAAGCATCGACATTACTTCCTGGAATATTCTCTTGCTGAGGCGCCATACTCACCGTGTTTGATACTGTGACCTGGCACTGTTTTTGAATGTCGCTCAATACAGTATCGCCTACTTCAAGCGGAAGATTAGAGCGCAAACGGCAGATCATGCTCAAACCGATTAGCACACAAGCTAGCAAAGCCGCAACAAGCAACGCAGTGACCCCTATTACAACTGGCATTACAGCGTGTAAAATAGGCAGCAGTGATCCAGCAGCACTGCCTAGAATGGCAAGTGACGCACTGGCAACTAACGGTCGAATGATCTTTTGTAACCTGGTCCTGACTACTTGAGCTTGTATCAAACTCAGTGCGATCTCGTGACAATTTTTGTCGGTTAGTGCCTTGCTAACAATCTTAACGGTAACTGGTGCAGCCTCGGAAAGCAAGGTTCCGGATAACTCTGCGGAGTGATGCTGCAAACGCTTTATCAGCTCCTGTGACACGAACCTGCTGTTTAAAGCAATCAATAAGCTGGTCTCGCCCACTGTGTCTTTTCTTGTAATCTGACTTACCCCATAACTACTCAAAAAATTCTTAGACATATGTAACACCTTGGCCAATAATATAAAACCATCATCTTAACACCCATAGCCCCAAATAGCAAGACATGACAAGCATGGCACCAGCATTTTTATCGACACAAACACCGCCACGCAGAAAGCAGCAACCTAGGGCATAAAGATGGCCGCATGGTAACAGCGCCAATGTGTACCACATAAAAATAGATCTATCACGACACGCATGAAAACCTTGCACGCGAGATAACCCTATGATATTTTGCATTTTTTCTTCTTCACTAAGGAACAACCATGAGAAGATATACCAAGGTCAACAATAAAACTGGTAAAGTAACTGAAATCGAAGTACCCCACATCGAAAGTGCACCAAAGCAAATTGCTGGTCTATATTGGCCAAACATTCCTGAAGGTTTCGCCCTTATCACAGGCGAAAACGGTGTCGGTAAGACAACATTAATCAGAGCCTTAGAGGAAGCAGCCAGAGATAATGCCGTGACTAACAATGCTAGCAATATGGTCATCAGCGTTCGTGGCGACCACGCACCTGAGGCATCATCGCACCCTAACGATCTCGCTGTTGAACAGATTTCAGACATCATTCTCAGTATGATAGATAGCCAGTCTACCGCATCGAAAATGTTTGTTGCAACAATGCTTGGTAGAAGGCGCTGCACACAATATCCAGACCTATTACAAAAAATTAGATATGACCTAAATGAATTTTACAAAAAACAAGGGGGCAAAGGAAAAAACCCACCGATTCTCAAAGAGTATCAAATAGACCCCTCAAGATCACCAGATAGAGATGTCCACACCAAAATATTACGTGATGCCATGGCAATTATGCTGAAATATCCACTTGCAATCGATAATTTTGATATCAATCAGCAGTCTGTTGAAATGACGTTAAAAAATATATGTCACTGTCTTGTCTCTCGGTACAGCGCAACCGCAAAGGCACTTAGCACATTCTCAGGCCGGACCCTGAATGATCATTTTCCTGAGTGCCACACTCAGCTCCGTATGAATCTTGAACAGAATGAGATGAGAAAACAAGAATTGAAACGCGATTTGAATAAAGAATATGGTCGTGACCTTAGTGAAAAGAAAATGTTAGAGAAGAGTGATAAAAAGCGTGCTAAAGAGAAAGATATTACAAATAAGCTTCGCCATAAACTTGTTAGAATCGTACAGTTTGAGCGCTCTCTTAAGCACCCTGTCAAACGAATCAACGAAGAACTGAAGGCACTCTCATTACCCCTTAGATATTGTGAAGATAAATTTTCAGAAATGGCATCCCGTTATTATTTTTCACCGGCACATAATGCAGGTAAGGAGATCTTATTTGATGACTTATCATCAGGACAGAAAATGCTACTTAAATTACTCGCTGTTCGATGCCAGTATTTTATCACCAATAATCACCAACAGAGAAAACACATTATTTTTCTTGATGAAATGGATAAACACTTTCATCCAACGTCAATTCATAAGTTCATGCAATTGATCCGTACCCTGGTTTCATTTGGTGCACAAGTAATTGCAACCACTCATCGTGTTGAAACACTGGCTTATGCTGAGGATAACGAACTCTTCACAATGATGAAGAAACGAGTTTTGAATCGAATATCAGGTAAATGGGAGCACAAAACAGTGATTGATCCAGCAAATAAACTATTGGCGATATCACGTATGAGTAGAAGCCTGAATAGTGTGACCGGTGAATGCTCTATTGTATATGTTGAGGGTGAGGAAGATGCAAATTTTTATAACCCTCTTTATAAAATCCTTAAGCGCTTTGTTACATCGAGCAAAGAAATCAAAAAAAGAAGACCACAAACACTTGATTCCTTAACTGCTTATATTGCTGGGATATCATTACGTTATCAAATGGAGTTCAGATCCGTTGACGGAACACATCGCAAGTCTGGCGGATGTGACTCCGTTCGAAAAACTGTGAGTACCACATCCAAGTACAGGATAGGAGATCAACATCCACACCGTCAATATTTGGGTAGAACTCATATTTTTAGCAATATGTCCCTACTTGAACAGTACGGTGTAGGCGGTCGATTTGGACTGGTTGATCTTGATTATCCTGACACCAAAACAAAACCTAACAGAAAACGAGACTCCGAACAAAGCATTGAGGATCGGATTGTCGATCTGAAGAGGCACAGCCTCGAAAGCTATGTATTTGATCCAATCATGATGGCATCTTGCTTCAGCACATGCTCGCATATTGATCGATGGCTAGGTGTTGCTGGTTCAAAAACAAGTATTCAATTAGCTAACGTAATTAAACGCATTGCTTTTCATTTATCACAGCTACGCTCTTACCAGCATGAAATCCAAGATGATCAAAGCCAACGCACTCATAGCACCAGTAGAGAAATACCAACGAATGTAGCAAAACCAATTGTCGATAAAATCAACGAGTGTTTAAATGAATATGCCGATAAACTCTATCGGGCCTACATAGAGAAAAATGATGGGACAGTAGGTCAGGTTAAGCAAATGCTAGTCCAGAAATACATTGATACAGAAAATACATTTAATGATGATCACAGAGCACGGCTGGAACTCTTTTTTGATTTACTACAAGAGAACGAAGTACTCAAACTACATGCCGCAATATCATCAGCCATAGAAAATAAAGGCACATCTAGCACTAATAGCACTGTTAGCATTTGTGCTACCGATCAAATCCCACATGATATGTTTAATCAAGCGATCGCGAAAAAAGATAATATAAAGCAGCTCAAAAAAAGACTTCATAAAACAAAAACAACTAAGATATCTATTGATTCTTTTACAAGGTTATGCTCCCAAAACATGCGTATGTCCTTCGGAGATAGGCAAAAATTTCTCGATACAGTAAAAGCGGTGATGGATGATCAAGGCATGAAAGCAATGCAGAAATCTACCCAAGATATATACGATAGTATTAACAAACAACTAAATGACCCTCGACTTTGGACGACTGAGGCAGAAGTGTATCATTTTTACAGCAGAGGACATATTCACTCTATTGAACTATTACTTCCAACACATCTGCTCAAAATACAGGGGCACACTATTGAAGCACTCTATTTTGAAAATGATAAGGAACAAAGCCGGAGATTTAAAAGATGGGCTATTGATAATTACCATGAAATGGCCGTACTGAAAAAAAATCCCTGTATATTTTTTCCAGGCTCATTAATGAACACTATGCGTGAATTGAGCATGAGAATTCGTTCACAATTTACTAGCCAAGCAAAACCAGCAAAATGGCAAAGATTTCATGCAAGCGTAAAATCCAGCACGGGTCTCGCTAGGGTTGGGAAGATCAAGGCTCACATTGAAGCTGTTGAAAATAGTTATGCTATGCACTGTCCACATCATCTTCGCATCCAAGCCACCAAGTCAAAACCACCCACAGACGCAAATACAGGTCAAATGGATCAGGTCTGTGATACTTTACTTGATCAGCATCGTCAGATCAGTCTCTTTAAGCGCCTAGGCGGTGTTAACAGATGCTCAACAATACATGTGGCTGCTGGTAAAAATAACCTTTTCTCCGCTATTAAGTTACACGACCAATACAATGGAGATAATAAATTAGTACGTAAGAAAATCAACTTAACACGTGAGCAATATGATAATATAATGCAAGCCGCACCGAACTCATTACCTATGAGCAACTCTCCAGGGGTAGATACTCTACGCATGCTAGCCAACGAACTTGATATAGAGTTTCGACTTTTTAAACCTGGTACTCATCAACACAGACAAAGCCACTTTGTACGTGCTCACCCAAACAATAGAGTGATTTATAACCAGCGCAACCCACGTGAAAAAACAATCATTCGTCTTGCGCATATGCTTCAGGCCAAGAGACATGATGGAATTGAATTTGATCATTTTGAGCCATTGATCATCAACGAGAATAGTTCTGTGCACAAGCAGATTGATACATTCAACTTTGGATCTACAAAAAGCCTGAAGTGGCGTGTGCCAGAAGAAGTATGTGCTAGCACTGCTTCAACCCCAACTCGTTTAGAGCCACTATCAAACTTTCCAGACATTACTGCCACTATCTCAGCAGTTGTAATGCCAGCTGTAATGCCAGCAACATCAATCTTTTTAGACACCCGCTCACCAGGAGTGAACTCACCCCGTCATCGAAAGACAGACCAAACTGGTCATATTATTGATGCCTTATTTGATCACTCTCAGCAGTCAAGTCAGAGCAGATCCGTAACTGGTACGGAATCACGCACATCAATATCTGTACCCCCTGGTCCAAAAAATCTTTTTCAGGCTATTAAGTCATACTTTGATTATAGTGGGTTAAATGAACGATATAGCGACTTTAATTACAGACAATATTGCGATATGACCCAAGGAGATGACTCTGATACAATGGCTTTAGTCACTCGCTCAGAAAAAGAGTGTCTAAAAATATTATCTAAAAAACTGAATATAGAGTTTCGAGTTTTTGAGCACGAGTCCCATCAACACAGACAAAATCTCTTAACGGCTGCATGCTTTCCCAAGACAGTGATTTATCTTGGCACAAACGACGATTCAAAAGCAATTGTTTGTCTTACACATATGCTACAAACCAGCACACATGGCTTAGGTGGCCCTCATCATTATGAACCATTTGTCATAGTGCCCGGACAAAATGTACAACATCACTTTGACAGATTAAACTTCGGGCCAACGGATGATTATCAACACTATGAGCCACAAGCAGCTTATTCTGATACTGCCTCTACCGCATCCGCTTCAGCTTTAGACACAACCTCTTTAGCCTCACACTCAATATTAGCAGCACCCCCTGCAGCGAGCACAGCTGAAGCTTCAACAGATAGCCTTAACCACACAACTGCGAGCAGTCTTCCTGCAAACACAGGTGCAGCGAGCGTCAATCTGTCCAAGGCACAGAAGCGCAGAAGACGTAGAAAGAAAAGCAAGTCGGCTGCAAAAGCACAAGCACCACAGCAGACTCAAACCCTCAACAAACATAATCCTGCAAACAACACCTTTGGTTCGTTATCTTTCTAACAATGGTAGTAATACTAGTAGCCATAGGGATTCTATAGGGGCAACATGTTAATCACGTCTAACATTGTCAATAGACAAGATATAGCATAGTGATTTTATATTAGGGTTATTTGATGATTCAAGTATGCAGGGGATATGTGCATACTTGAATTTTGATTGATAAAACGTTGCTTTAATAGAAATTCACATAGATTGTCAAAGGCATATTGATCACTGTGGGAGACATGAACATGTATGACGGCGGAGCTGATTAACATTCAGTTAGTCTTAACCCTGAACTATGATTTTCTTTTGCATTAAAAGAAAGGACACTTTACTGAGGAACCTGTGTAAAGTCAGACTCAGCCATTTCATTGGATAATTGTCTTGCCTTTTGCGCCGCAAGTTGCTTGTTCAACAACGCTGCATGCTGTAGCTGCTGATTTTGAAGATAACCTAACTCACCCAATAGTCGTGCATTTAAATCAGCAGATGATTTCGCGGTCGCAGAGTGATTGATCAATTGCGTTAAATGCTGCAATGTCTGTTGGCGGTCATGATAGCGCTGAATATCCTGTTGTGACTGTGACGCGGCTGCATTTGCAGCTCGCCAGCCTGTTAATAACTGCTTTGACTGACTCGGATTAAGCTCACCATGTGCCTGCTGCTGACGCACCACTTGCTCTTGCTTAGCATACACAGCATTTGGCTGTGATGCCTCAGCTGTCGGATCGTCAACCGAGGCATAACGCTTAGACAATACGTCCATTTCATTCTCGAGATCACCATAATGAGTCAGTCCCGATAGATTGTGCTTTACAGCCTGCAGTTGATCTTTGGCCGCCTTGCGCAATGCAACCAACTCTTGGTAGTTTTTTCTGACAGCCGAAATCTCAGCATTGAGCTTCAAGATACTGTGAATATCAATCACTGGCAAAAAACCAATGGCAGCCTGTGGTACCCATATTGTGCCCAATAATATAACAACACTGAACAAACAAACCCGATCACTGCCCATGATAGAACTCACTCCTGTTGCGTACGACCAGGCGCAACAGCCTGCTCTGCACTTAACAAATCGCCATCTTGTGATTGTCCTGAATGCGCGGCGAGATCGCAACTGTGATCCGTGTCTAACTTTACACGGCCCAATAATAGTTCCAATACCTGCGGCGCTTGTGACAAGTCGAATCGCAACATGGTTGCCACTTGATTCACGAGCAACATGAATGAGCGCATATCACTTGCTGCTTTGATGACATCATACTGCGCCTGCGTGAGCCCCCACTCATCCACGTAGTCACTGCGCAACGCTTGCCCGTTCGGGAAAAGGCAGGTTGTGGCTAAGTTATCCACTATGATTTGCCGCAACGGTGACGCAATCACACTGACAAGCGATTGAGTTGCAAATAAAATATGCACATTTCTTTTACGCATCGTCGGCAACCAACGACGCAATATCGGCTGCCAAAAATCGTCATTCAATACCTGCCATGCTTCGTCCAAAATAATACTGATCCTTTGACCACAGGCTTGTTGCTGTATACGGTGCATCACGTAATACAGCACAACCGCTCTTAGCTGATCACTGCCATGATCAAGTAATGCCGTCATATCAAAACCACATAATGGCTGTGACCAATCAATTCCCTCTTCTTCATTATCAAACACCGCTGCAAAGTGACCATCCGGCTCGTCACCCAGAGAGTGACACCACTGCATCAAATCATGTCGCGCAGGAAAACTCAGCGGCAATACTTGAATAGCGTAGCGCAACAATCTCAGATGAGGTGGCAACTGTGTATAAGTATAATGCACACACTCACTCAAACACGCTTTATCTGCTGCAGTGAGCCGCTGCTCACCACCACACAATGCCACTAGCAAACTGACGATAAATTGCCGATTCTCACTGTTATCAACCAGTGCAAATGGATTAAATAATGCACTATCTCCTGCAACAGTCACATATGTACCGCCAGCAGCCAGTATATATGATTTTGCACCCGCATCACGGTCAAAAAAGAAACTGGCACCACCATAACGTGCCAACTGTGCAACCAGAAAATTCAATAACACTGTTTTACCGCAGCCACTGCCTCCCACAATCAAACCATGACCCAATGAGAAACTCCGACCATTACTCGGTAAGTGACAATGAAAACGATAACGCGTGTACTGATCCGTCACGAAATGACACAGTGCCACATCCCCCAAGTAGCCCGCAGTTGCGCCAGATGAAGCCTGAGCGACACAACAAAAATCGACAAAATTCGTTGCGCTGATGGTTGCCAAGCGGCTTAAATAACGCTCACCTCCTACAGACATCCCCCAAAAAGCCAAAGCCAGCCCCAAGCGTTCAGATATGACGTTTATACCCACTGAAGCATAAAGCGCTTTGATCTTACTCACACTCTCAGACAGCTGCGACTCAGTATCACACAACACCAACAAACTGTGTTGGTGACTACCCATACTGACTTCGTCTTGTGATAGGCTGGTCTCTAGCGATGATAAAGCAGCAATATGTTGCTGTGACTTACTACCCACAAATTGCATCAGTGAGCGTTTTTTATCAATTTGACGTTGCGCATCTGCCTGTACTACTGGCTGGTACACGTGACAGCTGAGCATGGCAATACACGTTTGGTCCAAACATCGCAAATGATCACGCTGCGTTTGCGTTGGATAATGCTTCATACTCAATAACTCAGCATATCGAGTGCGTGCATGCGCCTGATATTGAATATGCCTATTCAGCTGGACATGGCGGCAGGCCAGGAAAGAACCCAAATGCCCAGCCGGTAAACTCACACCTGATTTATCTGGCACATTGAATTGCACCTGATCAGGTGATAACACAGGTGCACAACCACCATTTACTGCTAATGAGAGCACCTCAAGGAGCGACAAAGGACGACTGTGTATACTCAAGCAGTTCGGACGCATAGTAGACAACAATGTTTCAAACTGTCGCTTCATGGTAACATACGACTCTGGCAACTGCTGTCCCGACCAGGCATCCTGCCACCCGCCAGGCGGGTAATAACATAAGGCACAAAAGCCATATTGATGCATCACACCACTTTGCAGCAATGCCGACTCATAGGCAACGCGTATCATTGAATTCAGATCAGACGAAGCTGAATCATGACACTGCTCATCATTTTGATCACGGTAACGGTACACGCGCACGACACTGCCTACCTCTAGCTGCGACATAAACTGCCGCCATGCCTGTGCCACTTTTTCTTGCTCTGCATCTGCATTCAAATGACTGGCATACTCATCCAGTAAATAAATACAAGCAACACCACCATCAAGCGCCACATCAGTCTCAGTCAACATATGCGTCACATGAAAGTGTGAAGAAACAGGCTGAGCCTGATCATGATCAAAATGCGTCATAATGCACTCGCAGTGAAGTCATACTGAATTGTCGTAGCAACAGACTGTTTTGACGCAATATCTTTAAAAAGTATGCATCGCGCGCCGTCAATATTTTACCCAGCAACAACAATGGTGGGAAGCAAGCCAATACAATAATGCTATCCAGCAACACAAACAAACACAGTGAACAGGCAGCCAGCAAAAAGAAATACTCAACACAAACGCCAAATATCGCTTGCCGACGTGTGAGCGCGATATAACAAATATGCATCTGCGATTGCTTAACTGGCTGCATAACCCAACTTCTCCACAATAAATCCCGCACCATAGATAAGGCCTATACCCAACACAATAGCTGCAGCCCGTTCTTTTGGAATTCTACCCAAGAAAACGGTGGCATAGCCAACACCAACGATTGCTATGACTGCGACCAGCCGTGCAATTTTCGACTGCAGCAACGAAAGACAGTTTTCTAATACTTGACTAATCACATCCCCACCTCCAGAAGCATGCGCCACTGAAAATAACAGCATCATGCTGATCAATAATCCGAATCTTTTCATGCACCCTCCATGCATTAACAACTACACTCAGATTAATACATGTCAACATTCAGCAGTACCGTATTTTGCAAAGAAATATTGTACAATTGGATTGATACCATGAGGCATAAGATAGCAACACGAAATGAATGGTGATCCTCGAGAGGGGCTCAAAGAGACCCTGATCGTGCTCAGAATATTCTAATAAAACAACCGTACTGCACTTAAGCATCCTGTCGGCTTCACTGAAATACCTGGAATGTCAACCACAATACCGCTTCAACATATCAAAATGCACACATCAGCAAAGCAATGAATTTGCACCATGCCGACATCACTTTGGGGATACCAAATCACTGACTACACGCTGGCTCTGCGGAAAAAAAACAGCGGATGCAGGAACACAGCCGATTAATTTCATTAGCTTGCGGTGACTCTGTGCAACCCTGTTACGAAGTGGCGTTTCAATGGCTGCTAAATGTGCCATCATCTCATCTCTCGTTTTCTTATTGCGTGAAAAAATACGGATAACGCCATAGTGATTTTTGTCAGCACCAAGCTGCTGCTCTTTCAAACCACTGGCGACACAGATCACAGCCTTCAATGCCAGCTTTTTCTCAAAAAGCAACTTCAGCCAATTGAAAACGAGGACAGGCAAGGAACTTGTTGTATCAACTATTAATATAGATGTGTTTTTAACGATCTGTGTAGACAATGCTGGCCGACGCTCCCTACATGTTTCACAGGCATTGAGATCTGCAAATAAAATATCAGCATCTACAGGGTTTTTTTTATCTACTCTAAGCTGTGAACTGACATCACATTTTGTAGCATATTCAGCCCACTTCTGTAGCGTATTTGCGAGCTCATAGTATGGGTTGACACAGGCAATCGATGGAATCTTAGGTTCATTTGTGCTGTGCAATTTATCCTTATTGAGTAGCCTAGTAGCAATGGTAATCGCAGCCCAAATACTTCTCATCCCATTATGCGTAATATATTTCTTACCAAATAGTGTTTGTTGAGGATAAGCCTCCAGCTCAATCTCATCGTCTGAATCAGATGCTTCACCATCTTGAATAGACTCTGCTTTTGCATAATAAGGCGCGCATGCAAACAACAACTCATTGACCATCTCGAAATGATAATACAATCTCTGGATGCGTCTGTTCTTAACACAACTTTTCAACTCCTTCAGATTTTTATACATTGGTGACCTCAGAACAGCAGGAAGGTACGGCATAGATTGAACTTGCTTTTCAAGCCTTTGGGTTATTGCAGCAACGATTGAGAAGAAATTGTCTTCACCATTCAGTTTTTTCTGTGAAATATTAAGATTTTTGTCGGTATGCATAACTGAGTTTTTAACAGCAGACAGCTGCCTCTTTGTAACTTTAAATTGCGACTTGATGACATCACTCAAGCTCTGCATCCAAGCTTTAATCAACCCTTTAGTTGATAAATCATCAATATTCTGTGTCACATGCGATACAAGGTATTGACGCATACCAGCTGTACGCGAAATACTTTGAACCAATTTGCGCCCACAATCACCTCTTTCAACTTTTATCCATAAGGCCTTAAATACCGATTCTAGTTTTGGTGCCTTAGGGCCAAAGTACTTCTGATAAGATTCACCTAAAAATATAGACTCCACATGTACGGGCCAGTCGTCATGGGTAAATTGCTGGCTATATAGCCCTGAAAGCACCTCATCAATAGACTTCAATGAACCCACAATCAGCTCAACACAATACTGAGGTAAGAGGCCAAGATTAATGCGAATAGACTGGTCATATGCCGAAAGTGTCGGTGTCAAAAACCCAAAACTCGCACGAGCAACAACTTCAATGGGGTAACCATTACTCATAAACACTTTATTCAGTAGTGGGATCAATAGACACATAATCAGCTGAGTCCAAGCATTAGCACACGCTGCACTTGGTTTTTTTTTCAGAGTGGGTAACGCTATAAATACCATCATACAGGGATAATCATTCGCAAACTTAACGTTGATATGATTGACAGTAGGCATTTTATCAGCAATGAGCCTACAGAAATCCAGCCGATACTTTAATAACGCTGTATAAAGATAAGCATCTCCGACACAGTGTTTTGAACTGGAAATATGACTTTCTTGTTTACTGGGCTTCTGTTTTGACCCAGCGGGACCTATTGCACCACGAGCCAACGCTTCTATTGGATTGGCGTATTGTCCAGTATGGGCATTCCAGGCCATAAAGGGCGATTTACCTTTTTGCTTTACCATCACCTTACACTCTATACTGTCTTTTTTTAGTTGAAGATAGATCTGTAGCGCTTTCGCCGTTGCAGAACATGCTGAGCGGGTGTAGAACTCAGACAATTCATTACTCACTTTAAAGTATGGTGACTGCATGGTGCCCGGGTACAGACGCCACATGCTGCTCAGAGGCGCACCAATTAAAAATGATGTTCGTCGGTCTTCTGGCTTTAGGGTATTATCTGTAGCCATGTAGCATCGCAACCGCAGCAAGTCAGGATCACAGTCACGCTCTAACTGCACAGGAAACCAGCACAGCAGTCTATTGATCGCACTTGCATCACGAGTACTTGCCGAAATCATATTCAGGTTGATTTTATGAGAGGTGTTTTCGAAATACTCTTGTAGCTTATCCCCTATTTTTTTCGCATATCTCTGTGGTGCAATATCATTGGCAATCCTAGCCAATCCAACCTGCTCAATCCACCCTTTTATGAATAATTCAGGGCCACTTAAGATATGGTCAAGTAGCTTGCGCGAATACTTATGATGCCCTCTTATTTTACGCCATAATATAGCGTAAATCTGACATGACTCAGTACGCCGAATAGGATTACTATCAGAAACGTTTTTAATCAGGTAATCAGCTGTCAGCACAGGACTTTCTATCGCAAAGTAACTGAGAGCATCTAACTTTTGATTTCTAACTGCAAGCTTAATGTACTTTTTTCTGTATGGAACATCACAGTACAGTAACGCCTCAGAACTGCCTTTGAGTATCGCTTGTTGATAGAAGAGATCACATGCAGAATCAGTCATATCAGTATAGGTTAAAAAATACATACACTTGATTGCATTTTCTTCAGATGCTTGCTCATATAACTCTTTCAACTCTTCCTCATCAACATCATCAACTTCACATAATTCAAGTAGCTCAACGTTATCATTCTCGAGCGCCATTTCAATAAAAGTATCTTGAGTAGCATCATCACCTAATATAGCTATATACCGCTCTAATAGCGATGGATCAGCAGAACCATATGATGCCGTGTTCCTGACATACTGCCGCATTTGTGTCAAAACTGGTTCAAAGTCACTGATCACATTAGGCTCAATCGACCAAAGCTTATAAATAAATGCAATCTCATCTTCTGAACAAGGTGAACGCAATACTACCTGAATAGCATTCTCCACTTCTTCAGATTCAACTATATACGCCATGTCCACATTACATGACAGCTCACCTGTGATGTAGCCAACAATCTCGCTTCTTGTTAATGGCGTTGGGTAATATGCACTTTCCGGTAAATTTTCTGAATCTTCACAATCCTCAGTCAAGTGACCAGAATCGGCATATTCCAATAATGACAGCTTGGATAGTTTATACAATTCCCACTCTTCAATTGCCTGCTCATCACAAAGTTCACCAGACGGCTCATTATCAACCAAAATGGAATATGATAAGCCTAAGTGATTGTTTAAATAATCTTTCATAATATAGGCCCCCTCTTTTAACCACGAAAGGCGCACTCATGTGCTATCAGCAAGACAAACAATCAACAACTATACCACTATGCATCAGATCATACAAACTACAGGATGGGGTAGTAGGCGTACGAGCCAACACTGAATATTGTACGCTCGACCACAACCAAAGAGATGGAATAAGAAGACAATATGCATGAGTAGGCTTCACTGAAGCAGCATACGGCAAGTACTGGGTAATATTCAGTGCGCCTCAAGCAGGTCGCTGTGTGCACTAGTCCTCGGAATACCGGCTAAGCGTGGCAAGAAATCCTTGCGCTCAGGCGACACAAAACCGATCAACAAGCTGTCTTTCATGGCAACGAATTGATGTGGCACATAAGGCGGAAAAACCATCATTTGACCGGCCTTCAATAGTGTTTTTTCATTTTGGGAATATACCGAGAATGCACCTTTGATCACCCAGTTGATTTGCTCATGTGGATGGTAATGCAAGGGCAATGTCGCTCCCGCTTTAACTCGCCACTCAACAACCGTGCTGTGTGTGCCCATCACAAAACGCCGCGCCACCCCTTTGACTATTGGCTGGAATGGCAGGTTATTAAAATCATAAGCTGCCGCCATTTGTTTGTAATGAGGGTATACTGCTGGAATAATACCCTTCCCTGGCGCAGCAGTGTGAACAATTGGGGCCGCGTAACTCGTTACACCCCACATTGCAACCAACGATAAAATAATTCTCATTTGACAAAACGAAAATGTACGTTCATTTTACATGCCATTGGTGCACCATCAGTACTGCCATCATCGTTGTAGTCTTGTGATACATATCTGTTGATATAAACATTCTTGTCGGATGGCGATACAATTTCAGTCACATATAATGTTGATTCTTGACGCGACAATGATGTTGGGTCTTTGAAAACAAGTTTAAACACTTCACCTGCAGGGGAGTTTTGCAGTGTGAACAGCATGTGGCTGGTCGTACCATTGAAAGTTGAGTCAAGAGTGGCCAACTGATTGCTTCTGTCAATGCTGAGCTTGCTAAAGTCTATTGATATTGAGTTATTATCAGGACAATCAATGCTGACAGGCCCATCAAGCACATAGTGATCTACATGGGAGTATGCCGCAGACGTTAACACAACAGATAGAATTGGAACGAGTAATTTACGCAGTGTCATCATGCTTTAGCCTCCCATACGCTTGAAAATGATATCGCCACAGGGTGGCTCATCGTATGATATAAAATGATCTTTATCCTCATTGCTCGTGGCGTCTGTAAACAATTCCGCATAGTGTTTCATGACCACGATACCACTATCGCGCTGACTGAGGTCAAGATCAAACTGATAGCGATCAATATCACGCTCATCTGAATTGTATTGCGAGTAAAAATCCTTCTGAAAATGAGCCACTTGATTGGCATCAATCTCTGCTGTGTTAAACTGAAAAGAGACATATGACCCAGCTGGAATAGAATGTGCACGATGTATTAAATCAACTTGCACGCCACCTGCTGCATCATTCACTGTCAGACCAATTTGCTGTAACGGTTCAAGTGCCTCACAAGAAGCACCCGTCTGAGCAATGTAAGATGTCGCAAAAGTACTGGTTGTCAAAACACCTAATGTGACGGCTAATATTGTATTTTTCATGCTGTTTCCTAGCTACAAATTAAACTGATCATATAATAAACGTAACAGCATCACATGTCAATCTGGGTGTGTGAGTGCCCTGTATTTGCCCTGCGTTCAGGATCATTTTTTTCGCTGGGGAAATAGCCTGTTCGCGGCTCGTGCTACAAAGCAGTGTTACAAAGTATTGATATTCAGCTGAAATGCTAGCAGAATATGTTTTGCATACCCAGCAAGGAGCCACACCACGTCATTCATCATGCTCAGAAATATATTCACAGGCCTGACCTTCATCACAACACTTGCAGTGAGTCCATTGTCTTTTGCATACAAGTCTGAGAGGTTTACTGTCACTGATAACAATGGCCATGATATTCGTCTCCTCGCACCCATCGCTTATGCATGCAGCCCCGGCAGTGACAGCAATGCTGGTTACACTGGTCTTTGCCAAGGCAATGCTGGTTGAGTCAAGCAGGTTTATGTTGCAGACTGCCCAGTCGGCATACGCGGACTTTTATCGTGCCCCAATAAAAAATCAATGAAACTGCGCCCAACAGGAAGGAAAGGAGTCATCATCGCATACGATTACACGCATACTCACAAGCAGAGGATCACGCTTTACACTTTCAAGCACGCCAGCAGCAATATTCGCATCAAGGACACAACAAACGATGTGATCGTTATCTCACGTCATGGTGGGCGATCGTTTTTTACTGACAACCAACGATGCTTAAACGCAAACGTCATCAATGTTGACTTTGTTACTTTGAATAAAACAAGCTGCGATGGCTTCCAACCACAGTGGGAACCTCGCTAGAGCTACTTGCAGCAGAATAACACGCTTCGCTGTGGATTCTCCCTGCTCATGGCTAAGGGGTTGGACTATCCACTTCTACACTTTCCTGTTGCCTTTTTCCAATAATCTTTTTTGCATCCGATATCAAGGTGTCCTCCTGACTCGCAAGGCAAGCTTCAATATAGTCGTCCACCTTCATGTTGATACCAGGCACAGCATCAACTTCCTTAGAGAATTCTGCAGTAGATGTTTGAGCTATTCGTTCTAACAAACTTGCATTCTTCATGTCATCAGGATTCAAGAAGTTAGTATGGTCATCACCCGAGACAAGCTTTCGCCTTTCGCCTTTATCTAACAGCTTGAAATCAACAGCATTCAGCTTAGTCTTGCAAAGTCTTTCAAATGCTTTCAAACTTTTAGGTTTACCGATACCCGCTTTTCTGCGCCCTGCAGCAACCGTGTTGATTAATATTAGTAACGAACTTATTTCGGGAGCACTATGGGTGCCAGAATCACTAGATATCTGGTGATTCCTAATTAAACTTGCAATTCTGCGAAAACAAAGAATTTTCCATTTTGTTCCGGGAGAGTTGCTTAGCCTGCCAAGGCGATCTAACTGCTCAGCTAAATAATCTTGCATTGCCTTGAGTGGCTCGGGTGGCGGCGTAGCTATGATAGTCACAGAATGTTTCGATAGCGAGCCTGAGGCTTGGGCTTTGGCTTTGGCTTTGGCTTTGGCTTTGGCTGTATTATTAACTTCCCCGGCTATAAGTTTCTGCATTTTTCTATCACCACAAGACATGATGGTCCCGAATCCGGGACCAAGAGAAACGCTGTTAGATGCACCCTTTTCTATTGCTTTATCTATATTTGCAACGAAATCAGCAGTGTCATACTCCGGGTTTTCCAGGAAGAAATCAACTGCATCTTGTGTCTGCCAAAGGTTTGCTCGCACCCGCTCAAAAAAGAACTTTTGCTTTGGTGTTAGGTCACCACAATAACCAACATCTTGGCGGCTCTTTATAGCATCCTGATCCCCTTCATATATTGTGGCACTATTATGCTGCTTAACCGCTACAATCCACTGCTCTGCAGTTGGCCAGTCTTCCTGCTCATTAGCATACACTTGAGGGTATGCACCGAGCTCACTCTGAGTGTCTTGAGCTTGTCCTCCCGAGACAGACTTAATAGACACTGTATTATGAGCAAACTTCTTTCCAAACGAATGGTTATTGTTATGTTGCTTTACCATATTTAATACGCTATCTACGACTTTCGTTTGTATATCTGACAATCTAACCCCCCGAACGGATATCTCGCTGATATCGGAGCGTAACCACCTCAGCCTCTGTTTTCCTGGTAATCCAAACGCCTCCAATAGATCAGCCAAAAGAGAACGCAACTGATCATTATACTTTGGTTGAGTAAAAAAGGTTATCTTCTTAACATTGTAAAATAAGGCCTTCTTCTTAACATTGTACAATACTGCAGCTTGAATTGCTTTTTTGACTGCTGCTGCTTCTTCTTCCGGGGTATAATGCACTGTTCCTCTTAACATCTTGTTTTCTCCTACGACGGGTGGTTACTATTTCAAGCTTCGGAGCAAAATCAATGGCTTGTGAGCCTTTCTGCTTCACTCTACTCTACACAATAATTGTAACACTTCTGGACACAATTTTCAACACTGACACAAGTTAGTCGGTGATCGCTGCTGTCAGTCACTTTTTTATATGTGTTGATTCCTGGCAGCTTAACAGGCGAGGCTTATCAAACAACACTCATGATGATGTATAATATCCCTTGCCAATTGGGCGCAATTGGCATTAAACTACCATTATTTCAATGGGTTAGCACGGGATCTTTGCGGGAGTGCTTTATGTCTAAAATGTGCTTTAAAATCACTTACACCATTCTACGCTGGTGTATTTACCTGGCTTTGGCTTTGTTCCTTGTCGAGCTATTGGCGCATCGACTGTTATACCCTGCTCCACGGGTGTTACGCCATACGCCGCCGACTCAATTGTTGGAAACGAGCAATGGGCATTTGATCAGTATTCGCAATTTGCGTGCAGCGCACGGCAATGGTTATACCATTTTGTACAGTCATGGTAATGCAACGGATCTACCTCGGTTGGAGCATCAGTTACAGGCATTTGTGCGACAAGGCTATGATATTATTGCTTATGATTATCCTGGGTATGGCCTCAGTACTGGGCGCCCATCTGAATCAAGTTTGATTGGCAGCACGCAGCGGGTTTATCGTTATTTGCGAGATTCACAGCATGTACCAGCGAAGAAGATCATTGCCTATGGGCATTCTTTGGGCGCAGCGATGTCTATTGCGTTGGCAAGCAAGGTACCTTTAGCAGGTTTGGTGGCTGATGCAGGCTTTGTGTCAGCGTATCGCGTGATGACACGTTATGCATTGTTACCGTTTGACAAGTACGACAATCTGCAGCGTATCAAACACGCACGGTGTCCTGTTGTGGTGATGGTTGGCACACATGATCGTGTGATTTCACCTTGGCATAGTCGTGATTTATATGCTGCTGCGCCTGAGCCGAAGCGACTGATTGTTTTGCGTCGGACGGGGCATAATGATGGACGATATCACGACCCACACTTTTGGCATGCATTTGCGTGGCTAGTGTCTCATCCGCGGTAATGCAACGTTGATAGCGAGGAGTGTCTATGCAAATATGTGAAACGAAACGCTTGATATTACGAACGTGGCGAGAGGATGACTTTCAGCCAATGTGCGATATTAATCAGGATCCGCTGGTCATGGCATATTTTCCAGGATTACAGGATGCACAAACTACGCAGCGATTGATTGACAATACTCGCCGTCATTTTGCTCAGCACGGATACGGTCTCTATGCTGTTGAGCGAAGAGATACTGGTGAATTTATTGGTTTTATTGGTTGCCAGGCTGTGGGCTTTGAGGCAAGTTTTGTGCCAGCCACAGAGATCGGCTGGCGTTTATCATCGGCGCATTGGGGCAATGGTTTTGCAACGGAGGGTGCAAGGGCCGTTTTGCGAGATGCATTTCAGCGTTTGGCTTTACCCGAGGTGGTATCATTCACTGCGGCAACAAACATACGCTCGATCCGCGTGATGCAAAAGATAGGTCTAATACACGATATGACGGGTGATTTTGATCACCCGCGTTTAGAGCCGAATAGCCCTTTATGTCGACATGTGCTGTATCGCCTGCGCCGTGAGCAGTGGTCTGATTCTACGGTTTAAAGCACTCTTCTTATCTTTTATACTATATTGCTTGGCTTTATTGCAAAATAGTATTCTACAAACACAGAATAGGAAGTATTGGCAATTCAACTGTTCATGTGAGTGAATAGCGAGTGCATTGTGGGATTGTGCATCAATCCATAGACAACATGGCCACATACAAATCACATTATGCTTTATATTGTGACAGAAATTGCATTTCGGCTTGTGCTTTGCTTGCTCTGAAGCTGTGCATATGCTAGGCTGCGAAATTCTGGAGAGGTGTCCGAGTGGTTGAAGGAGCACGCCTGGAAAGCGTGTGTACGGTAATCCCGTACCGAGGGTTCGAATCCCTTTCTCTCCGCCATTCATATTATCCCCCAGAGGGGGATAATATGAATGGCAAAGATTGGTGTGAACCCGAGCAGAGGGTTCGACTAATCCGCAGGGATAGCGGATTAGAACAGAATGTTCAGCATTCTGGCCCGAAGGGTGAGCGCCAGGGATGGCGCGAGTTATCCCTGACTCAACAAAACACCCATCCCCCAAAGGGGAATAATATGAATGGCAAAGATTGGTGTGAACCCGAGCAGAGGGTTCGACTAATCTGCATGGACTGCAGATTAGAACAGAATGCGAAGTATGAGCATTCTGGCCCGGAGGGTGAGCGCCAGGGATGGCGCGAGTTATCCCTGACTCAACAAACACCCATCCCCTAAAGGGGGATAATATGAATAGCAAAGATTGGTATGAACCCAATAAATCAACTGGGTTCGACTAATCCGCAAGGATAGCGGATTAGAACAGAATGCGAAGTATGAGCATTCTGGCCCGGAGGGTGAGCGCCAGGGATGGCGCGAATACTAATCCGCAAGGATAGCGGATTAGAACAGAATGCGAAGTATGAGCATTTTAGCCCGGAGGGTGAGCGCCAGGGATAGTGGATTCGAACCAATGTGAAGCATTTTATATTCTATATAAAAAACCATGAATGAACGATCATAAGGAAGTAGTTTTGAAGGATCTACTATCTGAATGGCATGAAAAAAGCATCTCTTTTTAGTTTTCTTCGCAGTGAATCGGGCACCTAATCACCGCATGATGTGCAGTGATTAACCTTGACTTTGCAGTGAATTACCCCTATAATCACCTTAAATTAAGCGGTGATTGCTATGTGGATTCACGAACATCAAAACTGGCCAAATTTGACATGGGATGGCGACGCCCTTGCATCGAAGCTGGCTGATATACGCCATCGCCAAGGCCGTTTGCTGGGGCGGATGGAAGGTCTTGGCTTTGAGCTGAAGCGTGAAGCATCTCTGACCACGCTAACCAATGACGTGGTTAAATCCTCGGCCATTGAAGGTGAGAACCTCAATCCGGAAGAAGTACGTTCGTCCATTGCCCGTAGGCTTGGCATTGATATTGCAGGGCTGATCCCTACAAGCCGCGATGTGGAAGGCGTTGTAGAAATGATGCTGGATGCCACGCAACAGTTTTCTAACCCATTAACAAAGGACAGATTGTTTGATTGGCATGCTGCATTATTTCCAACCGGGCGTAGTGGCATACACAAAATAACTGTTGGTGGCTGGCGGACTACTGAAGCTGGTCCCATGCAGGTAGTTTCTGGGCCTATCGGCAAGGAAAAGGTGCATTTTGAAGCGCCTGCTGCAGATTGTTTAGAACGGGAAATGCAAACCTTTTTTGCGTGGCTAGAAGGTGAAGACAGCACTGACCCTGTTATTAGAGCGGGTATTGCTCATTTATGGTTTGTGACAATACACCCGTTTGAGGATGGCAATGGACGTATTGCACGGGCCATAGGTGATATGGCGCTTGCGCGTGCTGATGGTACACCGGACCGCTTTTATAGTCTGTCATCTCAGATCGAAGCGGAGCGCAAACACTATTACGATCAGCTTGAAGCGCAACAACGTGCAACACCTAATATCACAAATTGGCTGTCATGGTTCTTGGATTGTCTTGGCCGCGCTATCAGCAATGCAGAAACCACACTCAGTAATGTGCTGTTCAAAGCGCAGCTCTGGGATATGATCAATCAAAATCCTGTGAATGACCGCCAGAGACTGATCATTAACCGTATGCTAAAGGATGATTTTGAGGGCTTTATGAATACTTCTAAGTATGCCAAGCTGGCCAAATGCTCAAATGATACTGCCTTACGTGATATCCAGGAACTTAAGAAACGGAGTATCTTCATTCAGAACCCTGGTCGCGGACGCAGCACCAGTTACAGGCTACCTGACCGTGATGAACGCTGTTTCCAATGAATGCCGAACAACGGATTGCACTCGCATTTGATGGAGAATTTCTGCAACACTCATTCAAGCCGTGCCAAGACCAACGGTCAAAATAGCACAAGCTATTGCAATATAGAACTTATTCCTTTGGTTTTCGGGCGAATATTTGTTGCAACATAATGGTGAACGTAGAGGATTCAAACTCAAAGGGGGATAATATGAATGACAAAGATTGGTGTGAACCCAATCAATCAACTGAGTTCGACTAATCCGCAGGGATAGCGGATTAGAACAGAATGCGAAGCATGAGCATTCTGGCCCAGAAAGTGAGCGCCAGGGATAATTGTGACAAGGTCTGCCATATTTGCGGATGTATCACACACCGTTGGATAACGCTGCATCACCGCATGGGTGGCAGGTGCACCAGGCACCAAGAGCTGCCGCGTATGCTGATCTGCATCGAATGTTGGCACACCACAGGCCGCAAAATAACGCAACGCTGTGGATTTTCCACAGCATGGTAGATGGAGGAAAAACTATTGCCTAAAGCTGCTTTAATTTTTTTTTCCTCAATATCAAATATATTAGGCTAGCTGAGATCATATGGGAAAACCTCAACCTTACTAAAAACATCCAAGATATTAGCAATCAATTCTTGTATATCTTTAATTTGATTAGGTCTGTTTTCAGAGTCAGAACGAACTACGCAATCTAGCAAAGACACAATATTCAATAAGTTCACTGTAATTTGCCAAGAACTGGGTAGTTCATAACCGCTTCCACGCAATCCTTTTAAAAATGAGTTCTGATAGTCATCGGGCATCTGGTGTGCATATCTAAGCATATTTGCAACATCACACAGAGTTGAGCCAGCAAATGAAAATTCCCAATCTAAAATTCCTGATACTTCTATTTCCCCATTAATTTCTGTTACCAAAATATTTGCCGGATCAAAATCAGCATGGACTAGATTTGCTTCTGATTCATCTGGTAATAAATTTTTATACACTCTAAGAATATTTTTAATTTGATCTCTTTGTTGTTGTGGCAATGTTGCTTTGACTTTATTGTTGTCCAAACATTCGAAACAAAAGTCTGCAAACCCGTCTGGTATTATGCTTTTTTCAACCTCAAAATTCTTATTACAGAAACTGCTGCTTGGTAATTTAATTTTAGCAATTTCTCCAAGAGTCCTACCGACTTTAAACATAATATCGCCAATATCAGCTGACTTCCCTTTTAGCAGTAAATCACACAAGGTTTGACCAGGCAAGTATTTGATGATAGCGAACGTATAACCATCATATTCACCCACGTAGTAAAATTCTGGCACAGGTAATTTTTTATGAAAAAGAGATGATATTTTTTGTTCTCTGTAAACGCTTTCTTTATCACGAAGATACACCCTTAGAATAACAGGGGTATCAGAGACATTAAGTTGAACAAGCACATTAATGTTGGCACAACCGCCAGGGATAATAGATACTGATTTAACATCATTATCACCAGTGTAATATGTGCCCAGCATTTTTAGAATCAGATCTTCTGACAAATTTACTCTTGTGCTGGTTTTCTCCCAGTTGGCTTTGAAGATCACAGTGCTTTCCTAGGATTATTTATCCATGAATTATTTCCACAGGACATTCCTCCGTCTATTGTAACACAAGAGCCAGTAACATATTTTGATGCAGCATTGGACGCAAGATATAAAATAATTCCGTCTAGATCTTCTGGCTTACCCAGACGATTCAGGGGGATTTTTGAACTTGTCTTTTGTATTGCCTCTTGCGACTCAAATCTGTGCTCAGTCATAGAAGTAAGTATAGTTCCTGGAAGTATCGCATTAATACGAATATTGTAAGGTGATAACTCATGGACTAAATTTTCAGTGAGTCTGACAATAGCTGCTTTTGAGGCATAATACCCAGATATATTTGCCCTCGATACTTTATTAGCACCGGCACTTGAAATGTTTATTATTGATCCATGGATGTTATTGTTTTTCATATGATTAGAAGCATATTGCAAAATATTCCAGGCACCTATTAGATTAGTTTGCATAATATTTTCAAAGTTATTTTTATTATCTAATTCGAAAACTGGAGTGGAGAGTAAGATGCCCGCATTGTTGATGCAGATATCTATTTTCTCTCCAGACGCCTCTAACTCAGCAAAACAACTAATAACAGAGTTTTTATCAGCAACATCCATTTTAATAGCCTTAGCATTGCCTAATTCATCACTTAAGACTTTCAACTTATCATCTCTGCGACTAGCCAGAATGACTCTAGCCCCTCGTGCATGTAAACAGCGGGCAAATTGCTCCCCAAGACCACCAGATGCGCCTGTGATCAGGGCTGTTTTTCCATGAAAATCATATAATTGTGTAAGGCTCATATGCTATAGGTCCCAGATTAAATAGTTTAACTCAGGATTACCCTGACACAATTACCCTGACACAAAAAGATGTTTTGTGCAACTATAATTTGTTTATGATAATTTTAGTTTCTTACGTTTTATGCGGGAAAATGTTGCTTGTGATTCAAAAGCTCGCGAAATATTAAAGTCAGAATTTACCGTGTATATTGAGGTAAGCACCTCAGCTCAGGCTGAGAGAATGAGTAATTATAGACCGCTGCTGCCTGTTGCTGATTATTCAGCGCTTTTGGATGGATTACAAAAAGAACGTCATCCTTGGTTCGCTGAAGCGGGTAGTTTCACTATAAATTCCGATAACGGTGACATTGAGCGTGATGCTAAATGCGTTGTAGAGGCATACGATAAGTAAATTTATATTATTATCAGAATCGACAATAGCGTTAAAAGTTATCACCACTCTTAGAACTAATAGCTATCGGTATTAGCGATGATGAGAGATTTCGATAATAAGGTTTAGTGTAGAAATTATGTGCTCCGGGTGGCTCTAAAATGTCGTTTTTCGTGATTTAAAGGTGTTGCTGGGCACATTATGAATAACATTTCCATGTCCCTAAAGTTACAAATATCCTAACTTTAAGGACATGCTGAACATAAAACATGGACAAAATAGGACACCAGAGAGATAAAGCTAGTTTAGAATTTTTCATATTTAGGTACTACTAGCACCATGGGATGATTAAATTTAAACCAGGCGATTAGCTTAATTTTGGGGCAGATTTTTGTCCTCGAACAGTGTAATATGATCTCGCTCCATGCCTCAGGGATAACTAGAAGATAAGGAAGCATCTGAAGCAGGTACTTTAGCCTCAGATGAAAACAATGCTGAAGCTGCAGTTGCAGCAACATGCTGCGTTTCTGCCGGCAAGTTTTCATTGGGTTTGCAGCTGAAAGGCGTTAAATATCCCTGAAATATAATACGCACAAATCGCGAGCAGTCCATTCGATGGAATGCTTTCTCAGCTCTCATGTAGTGCAGCATCATACACATCACTCTAATCGTTGCCTGATGCCTTGCCTTAATCACCTCTAGCCTTGCTCCTACATCAACAAAGTAGGGTTTGGGAACGATATATTGAGGATTTTTAAATTTTGCTTGTGCTATCACCTGCAATGCAGTAGACATAAAGTCTTGATCTTCTTTAAGAGCATTGTCTGCTTGCGTAAGAGCAAACCCAGACTGAATCACCGCTGCCATGACAATTTCTTTATCTGCTTTAAAAGCAGGCGCTGCATGCCGAAGAAACGGGCCATCCCAACTCACCGCTACTAATGCCTGTGCTCTATCATTCCAATCTATACCTGCTTGTCTCATTCCTATCTCCCCTTGGTTATTTTGTTCATGTATCACTGTTAGCGATGCACACTATTCAGTGCATCGTTGATTGATTGGCCATATCAAGCCGCGTGTCAATTTTCAATTAACTGGGGAGTGCTTTTCTTACATTGAACCACAATGCATAGGACATTTATTCACTCACCGTTAAAGCCGTTATTAAACAAAAAAAAACTGCTTAACTAAGACCTCAGTCGAGAAAAAATCTTAACCTTCTACTGATCACAGGTAAGGAAGTTATGTCAGTCGAAAAGTGCATTGGTAATCGCCCAAGAAAAGTGTTAGGCTACCGAACACCGAGAGAGGTATTGATGAAGCACCTAAAAACCAGTGAGCGTGTTACATTTTCCACCTGAATGAACTTTTTAGAAAATGGACCTTGATATGAAACAAAAACTCACCGACAATCTCATTGCCGCTTGTGTAGGAGGGGATGCAGAACAAGCTCTTACTGCGCTTAAGGCGGGCGCTGATATTTATGATGCACGCTTGGACGCATTGTTAAAGCATAAATCAACAAAGTGTGCAAAAATGGTGAATGACTGGCGAGATAGACACAATGACTTGATGGGAAATTGCTATACAGGCAATCTCAGCCTGGTTAAAGCCCTGCTATCAGAGGATATTTATGTTAACCAGCAATATGGTGATGATGATAACCCGCTTGTTATCGCTTGTAAGCAAGGTCATCATGCTGTTGTGGCCGAGCTACTGACTGCTAAGGCGAATATCAACCAAGCAAACAGTAGAGGAGTCACTCCACTTAGGATCGCTTGCCATGAAGGACATGATAATGTTATAACTGAACTGCTCAATGCGAAAGCGAATATTAACCATGAGGCCAATGATGCAACCACCCCACTTTTGGTCGCTTGCCTTAAAGGCAATGATGCTACTGTAATGCACTTGCTTGCCGCAAAGGCGAGTGTCAACCATGTAAACAATAATCAAGTCACCCCTCTTTTTGTCGCTTGTAAGAAAGGTCATCATGCTATTGTAGCTGAGTTACTTGCCACTAAAGCAAATGTCAACCAAGTGAGCGATGATGGAAGCACACCACTTTATTTAGCATGCCAAGAAGGCCACAAGCCTATTGTAACCCAGTTACTTACTGCAAATGCAACTATCAACCACGCAGACAACAGTGGATTGACACCACTTTATTTCGCTTGCCAGCAAGGCAATAATACTATTGTCAAACAGCTACTTGATGCAGGAGCGAATGCCAACCAAGCAAGGGAAAAGAAAATCACCCCGCTTTTGATTGCTTGCCTCAAAGGTCATGATGCTGTTGTCACTAGTCTAATCACTGCAAAGGCTAATACTAACCAAGAAAAGAGCGCTGGGCAGACTCCGCTTATAGTTGCATGCATCATAGGTCATGATGTCATTGCAACTAAACTGCTCGACGCGAAGGCGAATATCAACCAACCATTGAAAGATGCATCCACCCCACTTTCTACGACATACCAAGATGATCAGCGTGCTATTGTATCCCAGCTACTTACTACAAAAGTGAGCATTAACAAAACATGTGTTGATGGAGCCAATCCACTTTTGATCGCCTGCCTCAAACACCATGATACTATCACAACTAAACTAATCACTGCAAAAGCAAATATCAACCAAGCAAGGGGTGATGGAACCACTCCGCTTCATATCGCCTGCAAGAGAGGTAATAACACTATTGTAACCCAGATGCTTACTGCAAAGGCGAATTTCAACGACGTAAGCGAAAATGGGGTGACACCGCTTCATAACGCTTGTGCGGAAGGTCATGAAGCTGTTGTAGCAAAATTGCTTGCCGCTGGCGCTTGTGTCCCTCCGACACTTGGCAACGACAAAGTTCTCAAGGCTGCAAAAAAGACCGTATGTGACTCCATTTGGAGCGCATGCAAAAACAATGACTGCAAAAGCATGATACTACTGCGTCGCTCAAAATTTTTCAATGTCAATATGACCAACCAAAGTGGCGATACACTTCTCATGCTAGCATGCCATAAGGGACATAGAGAGATGGTGACGTTGTTGCTTGATGAACAAGCTGATATTGGTTATATCAATGTAAAGGCACATGACAAGCGAACGCCTTTTTCAGAGGCATGCATCAACAATGCGTACGCTGTCGTTGAATTACTCCTTGAGCACGCGATATGCTCCCGTAGGACTATTAATTTGATTGCTCAAAGCACATCATCTCAGCTATATAGACATACTCGCTTTTTCTCATGTCTCGCTCAGTCAATCTCAAATTTATCGAAGTCGAATCCTAAAAGTATTAGTAAATTCCTTTTGCTGCCATTTCCCGCCAATGACAAAGAAGGCTATCGAGCCAACCAACCATTGGTTTTAATCCTTGGGAAACATGCTCAACCAGAAACACTAAAGATACTTTTCAGGAATGAGGTCATCCGTCATTATCTATCACGTTTTTCTAACCAGACTGAAAAGATCGAGGGGCTCTCTCTTGAAATCACTGGCAAGCTTAGTCACTTAAGTAAAAGCATTAAATTTAATGAATCTCTATGCAAAGCTGCTAGTCAATTTAAGTGTGATTTGCAATATCTAGAAAAAGCTTTAGCAGCACAAGAGAACAAAAGAGCTTGCAGCCAGCAAAGAAAGAAAAAAGAATCTGCCATAGAGCAGAGGCTGGCACTCGAATTGAGAAATGGATCGCTCAACAGCAATAGAACACAAATAAGGGAAGCCATAGCCAAACTACTCAGAAAAATTGATTTGCAACAAGACAAAGCCTTACGAATAGCGCCCCGAGAGTATTTTATGGCGAGCATGAAGGCAATGCTTGAAGTTGAATCCAGAGAGATACTACCAAAACAAAAGCGAAAACTGATATTCTTCAATGCTGTACGAGATTCATTACACAGTATCTGCAAAGCAGTCTTAAACTATATCCCTTCACTCTTACCCAAGTTTATTGTCGAACACATGGGTGACGGTGCAGCTATACGTCTCAGCTACTTATTTGAGGACAAAGCCAATGGAAGATTCACTCGATCAAAACTATCTATCTTTTTCAACCCACTCAACGATGCACCTGTCATCATAAAGAAAACATTCGAAAGTCCTGCGGCAGAAAGAGCAGATTCAGAGAGAAAAGAAAAAAAATTAAGAGCGCTGGCAGCAGAAGCAGAAAAACTAGCAACAGCTCAAGCTGAAGCAGAGAAGCAAGCTAAAGATCAAGCAGCAGCTTTAAAAAAACAGGCGGCAGAACAAGCAGCAGAATATGAAAAACAACTGGCGGAGCAAAAAGAAAAACGCTTGACAGATGAACAAGAGACAGAAAAACACACGTTTGACATTCAAGACGCATTTAACTCATTTATGTATAACATACGAGTCTACTTGATAGAAACAGGTGGTGAAGTTAGGCACGAGGACATTACTTTACAAATAGCGGAGGACAACATCTTGCTGCCAGAAACTATTTTAACTGCAAAAAATGATGAATTACGTTTGCTTCTTGAGATGGTTTCGATGAGGCGTATTGGCTTATGTGCTGATCAAACGGATCAGCGAAACAGTGAGTTACTGATGAGGCTAACCAATGAGCTCTTGGAAAATAACATTAAAGCGGGCGAAGAAAAAAGACTGAGGGAAGGAAGGCAACGTCACCAAGCAAACCTGTTAATAGACAGATCATCACGGGATGCCAAGAGAGATGAGTCCATAAGACTTGAATGCAGCAGGCTCGATATTCTCTATAACGGTGCAGGAAACAAAGATGAGCTTGAGCGCATGCTGGAGGCTGCTAAGGGCATGTATGTTACAAAAGGAAGTGAGCCCGAATGGAGACGTTGTTGCTCATACATTAGAACGTGGTCAGAAGAAAGGTGGCGCACAGATGAAACCGCACCTGCATCAGGCTCCATAGAATGGGCAAAAATATCACACGGAAAACCAGGAACTAACACAAGCGCTACAGGAGTGACCTTAATTGTAAGCTGTGTTGATGGCCGTGTTTCACTTTACCTGGCAGGCCATCATGCACAACATTCCACCGGAAAAACTGGAACCAACTCACTGTATCAACTGCGGACCCCAATGCGCACCTCCTATACAATTGATGTCTCAACTGACGGCGACAAAATCGCGAGGATCATTGCAGAAACGCGCACTGCACTCAAAAACAGAGTCGATGCATTAACTAGACTACTGTCAGCGACATCGGATGCAGATTGCGCCAACAGTTCTGCAGAACTTTCAGCCAGCTTTACATCTTTTTAGGGCTTCCTTCGAAGCAATCAATCTATGACGATCAATTCTTCAAGCAATGAGTCCTGAGCTGAAATAAGGAATCATAATATTAGAGAAGAAACCAACAGATGAATAATAGCCGCCAACCTTGACTCCTAATCCTGCGCGAAATATTAAATTGCTCACTGAGCGATTATTTTCTGCAGCTCTAGAGCTATATTAGTACAAGGGCAATCAATAAATTGAAAACTCTGGTAATAGATCGAATAGAATCTTCTAGGTTCTAGGACAAAAATGCAGGCTAAAAAAAACACCTCACGATTCATACCACAAATCAACTGCCAATGTTAATCCTTTTCTACGCACTCCACTAGAGCAATGCCTGCTTTCTGAAAACTCTCCACCAATGCATGGTTCATCGCTGCCTCAAATTCTTTACATCTACGAACAGAGGCAGAATAATACCAGCACATCACTTCAACATGTGCATACTCATAACCCATGACATTTTTCAAGCCAGTGAATGTAATTCTTGGCTCAATTAATAACTTTTCGATGTCATCATCTTGCGTGAATGGCTCGTGCGTGGTTGGCGAAAAGCCTATCTTTCTCTGTACAGTCAAGTGTGTCTCATGTATCAATTCAACAGCATCTGCGAATCGTGATGCTATTTCTCTAGGTAACATATGCATGTTGATCACGACCCGTGTATATTCTCGCTGCGTCAGGTTAAATACTGGGTTATCAGTAACCATTGCATTTGGAATGTTTGCAATCTCGCCATCTAATTGCTCAATGCTAGTGGATCTAAAACCAATACTTTTTACACGTCCTCTCGCTATAGATATACCTCTGGAATAAACATTGACTACATCATTAACCCTGTAGACTTTATCAAAGTATATCATGAGCATTCCTATGGTATTAGAAATGATGCTTCGGATTGAGAATGCCACAGCCAAACCAATCACACTCAAACTTGTAATTAATGGAAGCAATGAAAACCCCACCTGACGCAATGAATATAGTATAACGCCCAAAAACATACTGAAACAAAATGTATTAACGATCACAGCATGTACTTGACCCACATGCAGATCATCCTTTCTTGCGCGTGTTGTCGCATTAATGGCAAGCCCAACAAAAATGGTTGATAGTGCCAACACCACATAAAAGCTGCACAGCAAAACATAACGACTTAAAAGTAGCACTGTACCCGTTATGTTGATAATTTGGTCGAGAAAGAACACCATGGAATTGAATAGTACCATCCAACCTACACACACTAATAGCTTTTTCCAGGCTGCAGAAACAGTAGACTGAGAATAATAAAGCTTTATTTTCCTACAACCTAAAATAATTGAAAATACATATAGAAACGTAACTAGAATCAAAGCTGACCACTGCCAAAGTGTTTGGTCGTAGTAAAATAGATTTAAACTTTCTGGTATCCACTTATTCCACTTTGGTGGAACAAAATATCCTGGCGATTTAGAATACATTTTATAGGCATTTGGAGTAATTGTATCTCTTTTCTGATAAGGTATTTTTTGTAACTTTGTATAGTAACGGTATAAATTTTTAATCGTTTTTTCTGAAAAAAGGTATTCACCTTTCTTATCGCCCTCAGTTATTCGAGAAATGACCAACTTACTATTGCCAATACGCCAACTGGTTTGTACATCCTTATTAGTTGTGTCATGGTGTGATTCACTACTTGGCAAATCACTGTGCACCAGTGGTATCTTATCTAAAACCTCCTTCAACAAAATGACACTTTCTATTGCAACATGCCCTCGATTTGTCTCCGTCTCCCCACTGAGGTCTAGACAAGATATCGCCCTATCAAGGAAAACCATTGCTTCTTTAGCATGCTCCTTACTCTTCTTTGAACGAAATACACCATGTGTTAAGTGATCATCTTCTACAGCGAGCATCGCATTGTACTGGGCTATTGTCATCGACTCTATGAAGCTTTTAACTGTGGCACGCGGGCTTGATGTGTCAACATGATGTAACACCTTCATATTGTCAAATTCTTGAGCCATCGCAAGCGGAAGCCAGCACATGAGTACCAAGAAACAAAGAAAATTTTTCCAGCGCATAGCGATATTCCACGTTATAATGCCATCAATATATTCAATTTAAGCAATCACTTGATAGCGAGTGACCACTATTAACTGTAGATATCCCTGCGCATAAATGCAAGAAACTGACAAATTCCCTCACAGTGGCATCACAGTTAGCTGGGCCTGAACAGCCTGTCGCATTGACTCTGACATCGATCCTCGTTACACCTTGATTTAAAGAGCTTTTCTTCCTCAGCCGTATTGAGGCTCATTTTAAATTGAGTGGAAAGATCCACCATCATGATAAGGAGGGTCTCTTGACTATATCTCCCAGACCGTGTACTCTCAAATGAAGCCGAAACGGTAGTATTAATTTGTGATGAAACTCTTCGAGGTGCTGATAACATGACATCGGAGCAAACGATCATAACGTTCTGCTTCCTAATAAATATGTGGCCATGGGGGGCTAAAACACCTGTGGATCGAGCTTGTAGCAAAATCTGCTGACAGACACAATTCCAGAGAAGATACATTTTTTAATGAATTTTGTGAGGTTCACATGATTAAATTTGGTATTGATGCACCTAAAGCGATATTAAACTGCTTTATAGGAATTGTTTGTATTTTAGTTTTGGTTATCTGCAATATGATTTTCATACGACATCTATCGAATGCATTATATTATTGTGCCTTTGCTGCACTATTGGCTGCATTATTTTGTTGTGTGTATCCTATTTTAGGGATTGTCAATGGCAGCCTATTTTTAAAATTTAGAGAAAAGAATTGGCTTTTTTCAGTCACCAACATCAATGAAAGTGACCGAGTGCTGGATGTTGGGTGTGGTGGTGGATTATTACTGATTGAAGCTGCCAAAAAAATACAAACAGGTAAAGTCTATGGCATAGACATTTGGCCCAAGCACGACCAATCCGGCAATACGTTAGAAAAAACAACAGAGAATGCAAGAAAGTTTTCTGTATTATCAAAAATAAAACTTATCACAGGAAGAGCAGAAGAACTCCCTTTTGAAGAAGAATTTTTTAACGTCATTGTTTCCAGCTGGGCAATTCACAATATCCCAACATCTGAAGAAAGAGCGCAAGCATTACAAGAAATGCATAGGACATTAAAATCCAAAGGTACAGTAACAATACTTGACATATCTTATATTGATGAATATCAGAATCACTTCAAAAGTCTTGGGTATAGAACACAAAAGCTTGGTCCTCGCTACACATTTGGTACAAAGACTTATTTATTATCTGCAAAAAAACCTTAAGTGGAAATATTCTTCATCTGTGTGACAGGTACATTGATGACGCTCCCAGGCAATAGTTTCAGAATCGAATCGCGATCATGCTTGTAGCTCATACGCCTCTGCCATTTCTTTCAATACATCTGACAACAAAACTAGCGACACTATATTGGCTTTCAGACGAACCACACCTTGCAAGGTAACACCTCATATTTCTCACACACCAAATCAAATCTGCATCCCTGAACACCATCAGTGAATACAACAGAGTCAAAAGACAATGACTCGGCTACATTTTATAGACGATGCCAGTGGATGCGATAATACAGCGAGCAGAAGAAATTTATGTAAGATCGTTTTATTGCCGATGCAAAATATCATACAGATTTCATGTTACACCTACTGCTGGTTGAGATTGCTATGATGACCTGTAACCTGACGTATCACTCTCGCTGTCGCTACCGTCGAATGAAATAAATCTGTTCGAGGATGCGCTGCTATTATGTGCATGTGCCTGAGATTGCGCAGGATCACGCCCAGTTGTTGCACCCGCACTGAATAGGCTTGGCCCAGCACTCAAGCGCCTAGGCGCCTCCCGAGCTTCTCGAATGTAAGGTGATCTCGCTGCAGACGCCAGAGATTGATTGCTTTGTTCCCTACTTTGTCTATAACCCCTCCCCCCCCCTAGCATGGTCAGGTCTCTCTGCCGCATGAGCATGAACATCAGCAGCTGCGCCAGGCGCTAGATCTTTCTCTTCAATTGCGCCTAAATTAAATTTTAAGATACGCTCTTCCTCTGTTAACGTTGGTTCAATGACCAGTGTATCGAAATGATTAAAATCAATTGCTCTACTCAGCAAAACAGTCGAGACATGCGCTAAGGCGACAGTCAGAGTTGACAAATCTCTCGTTGTCTCACATATCACTGCACGCTCACCCCTTCCTGCAACAAAGAAGCCCTGCTGGGCATTGGATCCAGGATTAAATATTTTGAATTCAATATTATAGATGGCTGATAATAAGCGCAAATCCTTCATTTCAAGCCATCGTGCACTAAACTCTTTTTTCCATACAACTGGATCAAAATCAACACCCCTATATTCATCGATTATTTCCTGGTATGAATTCATCATACTACCATCTCCACGGACTCTATAGTCACAAACCAACTGGATAAATGCTTCCGGTGTAAAGCAGCTTGCAAGGCCAACCTCTCCCTTTAAAACAAGGTACTGTCGTATGGCATGAAGTCCACAGTTACCATCCGCAGGTGCATTCAAGACCTTACAACGCTGCTTATCAGCTGACTCGCCTAGGTGCACTCGTTTAATGTTGCGCTGTGATTGTAAAATAGCATAGTTAATTTTCATATCCTCAAAATACGATGTAGATTCTGCTTCACTGCTTGCGGCACTCGCTGGTGGTTTTGCTTGTGATGCGGATTGTACAAAAGCGTGTGGGAGATAATGCCCCATGCGCATGGCTGCTTCAGGGGACTCACAGGTTATGATTTCATTCTGCCACTTCAAGAGTTTAGCCTGACTCACCATTTGTGACCTAATCCGCGCATTCAATTCAAAGTAGGTGTCTAGCAAATCTTTTGGCAAGAGTATTCCCGACACATCATCCAACATGGCTACCCGATCAATCTCCTCACATATCCAATTCCTGAATGAAACAACATTCGAAGGACGCTTAGGACCCAGCAATGCATATTCAAGATCATGACCTTGGATATCCTTCAGTACTGACGGAATATTAAACTTGACAACCACAATTTGAGAATCAAGACTTGCCTTTTTGTCACGATCTTCTCGAGAAAAGTAATACTCATGCGCAGTGCTCTCTCCCCGATGACCCTGCGCCAGCGCTTGGCTCATACGAAGATATACATCCTCAGTAAATTTGTTGATTGGTTTACGTCTCCCCATAGCCTGTGCAAGTATCGTGTGCAACTGCATCCAAGATATACGAGCAAATTTACGTAAATCTTCCTCATGCTGACTTTTAATGTCCGCAGGGTTCTTACCCAACACCTCAAAACCCACAGAACTGCCATTCTTAAGGCACTTAGCAGCCAACAAAACATTCGCTAGTGGCAATGATCCAATTCGAGTGAGAAATTCGTCAACGTCATCTTGGATACGAGCAATAAGCTTCTGCTTCCTATCTTGTTTATTCTTAGATTGATTTCGGCCCGACTTTCCAGATGAGCCACTGATCTTTGCTTTCGCTTGTCTTACAATGAGTGGCTTGATAGTTGAAGCAAAAACTGCCACAGGCATATTACGGTACGCCAAGCATATCCTATAAAGTGCTAATACATATTTATCCAACGCACACTGAACCCTCCTAGTCCAAGTAATACGATTATATGATTGACTTGATTTAAGCTCAATAGACAGGTTGATCATTCTTTTTCTGAACTGAGTCCGGATATCCGCATCCTCACCTGGGAGAGGCATCAATAAGGGCTGTCGGTGATACTCGCTTTCTATCAAAGAACACATCATCATTGGGTCAAATATAAAGTTCTCAATGGTATTTCTCTTCAGACTCACTATTCTATCTTGCTGACACTGCTCTGACTCAGTTTTAGTTTTGGATGGGCCTTTATGGTTATAGCGGTAATCCTTGTCAATCAAGCCAAATGTTCCATCAACACCATATTGCTCAAACAAGCTAGCGTTGTACATATGATTCATTGCGCTGTGACACATTTTCAAACTTTCACCAATCTGATACTTAGATGTGATATCAACAGCTCGCCAAACAGATGAAGCACCGCCATGTTTCCCATCAGCATTTTCTACAGACCTAAATTCCATTTGGTACCGCATCGATATCTGGCTCAACTGCACCAACGACCTCTCCTGAGAAGCGGCTCGTTTAGACGCTTGCCTTTGTGCAAACGCAAAACGCTTGATCAACTTATACATTGGTCGATAAAAACGAGGATCGTCATCACCTTCTGTGTAAACCACTGTACGTCTGCCCATATAACTACTCAAATTACGCGCCAATCGAGACATGGCCAATAATTTATTACATGCACTGATCCTTGGCAAAAGCTTCCCGCCAGCCATGCATTGTGGCTTCATGAAAAATATTTCGTCATCATACGCCAACGTCAGTGTATCAAGACGGTGTGTGGTACCAAATACCTGTGCACCAAACATAACAAGATCTCTCACTATTTTAATGAAATGCTCTGTAAATCTAGGATGGAAGTGCTTATCCATTTCATCAAGAACATGAATATGGGGTCGTTGTCTATCTGATATCAATGATATTTTACACTTGAATGCGATCATTTTAAGTAACATGTTCTCACCTGATGAGAATGCTGATGAAGGTACACCAATTGATTTATCACCTAACGGATGGAAATAATATTTATCGTCACCGACTCCGTGTGGATCACGAAAAAATCGATAGTTAAAATCAACATCGCTCAAATAATCATTGATCATTTTGAGTGGATGCTCACACCCTCGATGCTCTAAAATAACATCAATTAAATCTCTCTGACGCTCAAATTTACCAACACCACGCGCCCTCAGCTCTTCATTTTTTTGTCGACACACTGGAAAATGATCGGATAGCGTCTGTTCACTGGCGTTGTGTAAGGCATTTTTTAACGCAGAATGACGCGCTGCGATACATCGGTATGTGTCTCTGAACTCATTCTCTACTGCTTGTCCAGCCGGGCCTGCATTCGCTATCATTAGTGGATATTTTACCAGAATGCACATTGCATCTGGAATGACTCTGTTATCTGCAAGCTCTTCCATCGATTCACCCGTGGATTTCAAGTCATAAAATTTATTCAAATCCACACGCAAACGCGTAATGATATCACCATAACGCCTTGGCCTTTCTTTCTTTCTTAATGCAGCAACCAGGTTAGCTTTTAAGCTTATATCAGCGCTATGTTCTGCTGAAAGTTGTCCGTGCCCCCTGTCCTTAATTGACAGAATCTGAACCAATTCCGCCACTCTTTCATATGCATAGAAACTTGTTTCATCATCCAGTGGTGGCCGTGAGCCTGGATTGTAATTACCAGAGACTGCAGATAATACACCGCCAAATTGCACCTTGCGATTAAATTCATTCACGGCAGTTTTTAGCTCATCCATCAACATTGTTTTTTCCAACACCATTTTCACCAGCTATGAGCACAAAACCGCTAGGAATTTTATCCCATTTTAAGCCCTTTAATACTTGTGGACAGCTCATTTGAGTTGTTAAATTAACGCCTATTATACGACCTGAGTCTCCAAAACTCACACCATTAAACGAGTACCGCATAAAACCATCCTTACTGGTTATGTATGGAAAAAGCGCATAATAATGTATTTGCACTCCATGTCAATGAAGTATGTCAATAGCTATACAACCCCGTATAACTTAGCTTCATTAACACATTAAACATGTCTGGTCACTGCAGCATACAATTAAATGTGGACCACTAAAGCATCCTGCAACCAAAATTTTTATCTGCAGCGCAGATGTGGTATGTTGTAATCCTATTTGCAAGATGCAAATGAACACTTCGGAGGGAACCATGTCTAAATCGCTTATTGTCATTCTGACGTCACTACTCACAACCACCACATCTTGCTTTGCACAAGGCTCGACAATCGATGTTTTATACAATGTTACAGGCAAAGACTCAGCACGTGCGTTGGCCGCATGGCATGGTGCTGAAATTGCCAAACAAGAGCTGACTGCACGTGACGCATCCATCAAGCTACAGCTGTATGATGGCCAGTCAAACCCTAAAATGGATCACGCCATCAGTGATATGTTAGCGCATCAAACGACATCCAGAATCATGGTTGGCTTAACCGATAGTAATGCCATGAAATCAACTGCAACACCTTATCTCAATGCCAAGAAAACATTCATCAGCACCGCTGTCAGCGATAACAAGCCGCAGTATCATTCATTGTTCAACACCAGCTTTACTTTCAAAGAAGAAGCGGACAAAGCCAGCCAATTTTTGCAACAATCCATGTTACAACAACAGGCTGTTGTGATTGCGTCGCCAGACAGGACCAACCAAAAAATTGCGCATGCATTTACAACATCCTTCTCGCAACAAGCTAAACTACTACAATATATTAAATTATCACCCCAATTGACTGACACGCAAAGTGACGATATTGCGCAGAAAATCAGCCAAATCCTACCTGATTCACCACATACAGCCATTTATATTGCTGCTGACTCGCAAACTTGTTTGCAAATTACGCAAAGTATTCGTCGTGCAGGCATTGATAACCCCATCATGACGTCACACCTGTTTACGCCAAAGAAAGTAGCAGTACAAGACAATGTGAGCTTGGCACCATTCTTTTATACAACAGCGATTACTTATCAACCCCAGTCTCCAAATAAGCAACTACAAAAATTCACCAGAGAATACCAACAAGCTTATCAACATCCGCCACAATACCCAGCAGCAGCCACTGGATATGATGCAGTCATGCTTGCTGGCCAGGCTTTGGCATATCAGCAGCAGCATCCAACGGTGAGCCTATCGACAGCGCTGCATAATCTGCCACAACAATCGTTGCTGACAGGAAAAATAACAGCACAACATGTGTTACAAAATACAATTACAGTGATGGGTGTTCAAAATAGTGGCCAGCACTATCAGGTATCATCTAACCCAACAGCATAGCCGGAAATAGGCAAGTCAGGTAAACGATCGACAGATGAAAGATCTTCATCGGGCGCACGCTGCTGTCTCCACGCCATAAGCGAATGATGGGTGTCAGAAACATGGCATTCAACAACGATGCAATGACAACATAAGCTATGCCAGATACACCTAAAAAGTAAGGCATATAAGTCATGACCGCTAACATCAGGGCATACTGGCACATCGCTGAGGCAGTGAATTCATCGCCCAGCAGCAGCGGCAGCATGGGTATTTCAGCACGCGCATAATCATCACGACGTGCTATCGCCAGCGCCCAAAAATGCGGTGGTGTCCATAAAACAATGATCATCATCAACACCACTGAAAGCGCTGTCACATGCCCAGTGATGGCCACACACCCCAGTAGGGGTGGTGCTGCACCAGCAAAACCGCCAATGACAATATTTTGTACGGTGGCATGTTTCAGGTACATACTATATATAAAGGCATAGCCGAACATGGAAGCAATAGTCAGCACTGCCATCAATGGGCTGATGTACAACCAGGCTGTCACTAGCGCAACAATCCCCATCACAGCACTTAAACTGGCCGCCTGCCATACCGTTACCCGCGACTGCGCCATTGGCCTGGCTTGTGTGCGATACATTTTTTGATCATACAACCGGTCTGCCACATGATTCACCACAGCAGAAGCAGCAGCGGCAAACGCAATCACAACACTGGCCAAACCAAAACGTCCCCACGGTATCGCCCCCTGGCGAGATAACCACATACCGACCAGTGCGGTGATGACCATCAATACGACTACGCGTGGCTTACACATTTCAAGCGCATCGCGCCAAGCGAATTGTTGGCATGGCTTGATTGTTTGACCCTGTCCTGACATGAGCTCTCCAGGAAAAAGTATCAGTATGACACAGACAGCACCAACGATACACCCACGACACCACCTACCCCATTAAACATACTAACAACCCAATACCAAGCGTATTTGTGCTTAAAAATGCCAAATATTGTACCTGCAAGGGTGTAATTGGCGGTTAAATGCGATATGATGCTTGCACAATTCTCCCTTACTCGCACGAGGTCCACATGAACCAATGTATCTTAACTTCTGAATCCGTCAGTTGTGGCCACCCAGACAAGCTGGCTGATCAAGTGTCTGACGCCATCTTAGATGCCATTATTGCAAAAGACCCACGCGCGCGCGTAGCATGTGAAACATTGGTCAAGTCAGGCATGGTACTCATTGCTGGGGAAATCACCACTGATTCCTGGGTTGATATTGAACAAATTGCGCGTCAGACAATTGTACAAGCTGGTTACAATAGCACCAACTTAGGCTTTGATGGCAATACGTGTGCCATTTTATCTGCTGTCGGTAAGCAATCTGCCGATATCGCGCAAGGTGTTGATCGGCAAGAACCAGAAGATATCGGTGCTGGTGACCAAGGCATGATGTTCGGCTATGCCAGCAATGAAACCGATGTACTCATGCCTGCGCCCATCACTTATGCACACAAACTCATGAAGCAACAGGCCTTGTTACGTGAAAACAAAACCCTATCCTGGCTCGGGCCAGATGCTAAGTCCCAACTCAGCTTTGTCTACGAAAATGACCGTCCCGTGGCCATCGATACCGTTGTTTTATCAACACAGCATCATGACTCAGTAGATAACGAAACCATCCATGAAGCCGTTATGGATGAAATCATCTTACCCATGCTGCCACAGAACTGGATTACAAAAGACACAAAATTCCTCATCAATCCAACAGGACGCTTTGTCATTGGCGGGCCAACTGGTGACTGTGGACTCACTGGCCGTAAAATTATCGTTGATACCTATGGTGGACTCGCGCGCCACGGTGGTGGTGCTTTTTCAGGCAAGGACCCATCAAAAGTCGATCGTTCTGGTGCCTATGCTGCTCGCTATGTGGCTAAGAACTTGGTGGCAGCTGGCTTAGCAGATCGCTGCGAAGTGCAAATTTCTTATGCCATTGGAGTGGCAGAACCAACATCGATTAATGTACAAACTTATGGCACAGGTAAATGCTCAGATGAAGCGCTTTGTGCTGTTGTACGCGATGTATTTGACTTGCGCCCTGGCGTGGTGATTAACACCTTGCAACTACTGAACCCAATCTATCTGCCTACCGCTACATACGGCCACTTTGGTCGCAATGCAGCCGGCTTTACCTGGGAAGAAACACCTGCTCACGTCACGGATGCTTTACAGCAAGCCTGCAAAAGCAGCTGCGCCTGTTAGCACTGTGCTATGCTAGTAAGGTGATTTGTCGCATCAAACAGTGAGGATCGACATGAGCCAGACAAGTACCGCAGATTATCAGGTTGCTGATCTCTCTCTTGCCGAATGGGGCGAGAAGGAAATCGATATTGCCCGCCATGAAATGCCAGGGCTGATGTCTTTACAAGCCAAATACCGTGATAGCCAACCACTGGTGGGTGCACGCATCAGTGGTTGCTTACATATGACCATCCAAACAGCCGTTCTCATTGAAACACTGGTCACACTTGGCGCAGAAGTACGTTGGGCATCCTGTAACATATATTCTACACAAGATCACGCTGCCGCAGCCATGGCCAAGCGCGGCATTCCAGTATTTGCCTGGAAAAATGAAACTGAAGCCGAATATTGGCAATGCATTGACAGAACACTGTTTGGACCTGATGGTTGGCAGCCCAATCTACTGCTAGATGATGGAGCCGACCTCACGACAACCGTTCACGATAAACAAGCACAGCTCCTACCTAATATTATTGGAGCCTCAGAAGAAACGACAACTGGCATACATCGCCTACAGCAAATGGCCAATCACAAACAACTCAAAATACCCGTAATCAATGTCAATGATGCTGTCACCAAAGCCAAATTTGATAATCTGTATGGTTGTAGAGAATCACTCATTGATAGTATCAAACGTGCTACGGATGTCATGTTGGCTGGCAAACACGCCGTTGTCTGTGGCTATGGTGATGTTGGCAAAGGCTGTGCACAAGGTCTAGCTGCACTGGGCATGCGCGTTACTGTCACAGAAATTGATCCGATTTGTGCGCTACAAGCAGCATTAGAAGGCTTTCGTGTGGATACACTGGAAAATGTCTTAACAGATGCAGACATATTTGTGACCGCCACAGGTTGCACCGACGTCATCAGCGCAGACCACTGTCAACAAATGAAACACCAAGCCATTGTCTGCAATATTGGACACTTTGATTGTGAAATCGATGTGGCAGGCCTGAAACAATATCCTTGGGAAAATATCAAACCGCTGGTAGACCATGTTTGCTTCCCGAATGGGCGTCGCATCATCCTATTGGCTGAAGGCCGTCTTGTGAATCTGGGCTGCGCTACGGGTCACTCAAGCTTCGTGATGTCCACATCCTTTTGCAATCAGGTGCTGGCGCAAATAGAGTTGTTCCAACGGCGTGCCACCTACGATCATTCAGTCCACACCTTACCAACCCTATTGGACGAAGAAGTAGCGCGCTTGCATTTACCGCACTTGAATGCAAAACTAACCTCATTGACTGACAAACAGGCAGACTACTTATCTGTTGCAGTAGGTGGGCCGTACAAGTCCAACTTATACCGTTATTAACCATGGAGTGTTATATGAAAAAAAACAGCTTGGCTATCTGCATTTGTATCGTGAGCGGCCTTTTACTTTCAGGTTGTTCACGACAACAACCCAATGTAATACAACCTAGCAAAGTATGCTTTCAATCATGCATTCACAAAAGAAAACAGTGCCAAATTCGCTGTCGTGCTGAACATGAAGAATGTGTTGGGGGTCATGCTTTGGGAATCATCAGTGAAGATAATCCTAGCTGCCAACTGAACTGTGGCTGTGTTGAATCGCGACAAGCCTGCTTTGTAGGTTGTGGTGGCAAAACTCAATGAGCAACCCAAACAGCGCATGTTCTGGCAAAGCTGAGCACTCACCCCTCGGTAAAGTCAGCTGCCAAGCCAGCGACTATGATCCCCAATTACTTTTTCCAATCACACGTTACGAAAAACGCCAAGCGATTGGCATCCAGTCAACTAAACTACCTTTTTATGGCGTAGATACTTGGAATCACTATGAAGTCTCGTGGTTAACAGAGAGTGGTAAACCAGCCGTTGCAGTAGCCGTCATCCAATACAATTGTAGCAGCCCCATGATGGTAGAATCAAAATCACTCAAATTATATTTCAACAGCCTGAACAACACAGTGTTCCAGAATACTCAAGCGCTACAAGACATCATCAGCCATGATCTCAGTACAGCATTGCAAACATCAGTGACGGTTTCGCTCATCGACCTGCAAGCAGCGACACAAGAACATGCAATCAATACAACCACAGGCCTTTGCCTTGATGATATTGAGGTGACATGTGAACACTACACACCACATCCTCAATACTTACACACATCATCCAACATCTGTAGTGAAACACTGGTGTCTCATCTATTGCGCTCAAATTGTCTTGTCACACACCAACCAGACTGGGGCAGCATCATCATTGAGTACGAAGGGCCACAAATAGATCATGCTGGACTGCTACAGTACCTCATCTCCTTCAGGCAGCACAATGAATTCCACGAGCAATGTATTGAACGTATTTTTGTCGACATCATGCAGCGATGCCAACCTACCAAACTCAGCATACTGGGTCGTTATACCCGTCGTGGCGGTATAGATATCAATCCATATCGCTCAACTGAAAGGGCAATCCCAAGCAACCACAACCAGCGACTGTGTCGACAATAACCCTAATAAATTTTTCTTTAAGAAATAAAACTGACAACTCTGATTTTCTTTTTACGAAACAATTACAACTTTATTGCTAAAATAGCAGGGAAAAATCTTCAGAAACAGCGGCTTACAGTCAGCCAAGCATATCACAACAAAACACACGCAATATTAATGGATAACTTTATCTTAATGTGTAACGGCTATAATAATAAATTGAGAGAAGACACAAAGTCACTACAATTTAATGACACTTCAACATACATAAAGGGAAAGATGACGAACGAAGCCAGTTAAAGTATGACTCTGTTATGTGACGCAAACAATACTTTTAGGAGAGACACCATGAGTAAACACAACACACCAAACGATGAAAACAGAACACCTAACATGGGCGCAGCACATGCTAACATGACTGCAGTATCACGTACTCAACCAGTTGATATCACATATGGATTTCTAGGTGGTCATAACCCCCTCTTTCAACAGGCCCCAGCACTTGAAGTTGCTGCAGCTGCTCCTGCTGCCCCTGCGCATGTAAGCACTGCTAATGACTGCGATGTTGATGACGGGTTTTTTGGCCCAATGGAAGGATTCTAAATATCAAGACTGTACACGCAAGCGTGTGTCATTGAATGATTAATGATGGCCTGGCGCATTTGAAAATGTGCCAGGTATCTCATTCATGACTGACACTATTTGGAGCACACCGCTAGCGCCATAACAAATATAATAAATCCTTAAGACACAAAATTGCTTAAGCACCCTCTCATTTTGCATATCAACATATAAACAATACTTTGACTGAGCAAGCTTTACTCGTAAAAACAAACACTTATGCTTCTTTAAGCCGTATCGCATATGAAACAGAACAAATTAAAAAATAACTTTATTTTAATATAACAAGGTTAGAATCAATCATATCAATAGAGCAACAGCGACATCATTTATGTTAGCACTTCAAGCAGTATCAGAGGGACAGATAACGAATGAAGTCAATAAAGGTGAACCCTACCTCTTTAAACCACCTAAAACTTTCGGAGACCAATAATGAGCAAGCAAGATAGTCAAGTTATCCATACTGGCAGCGTCATTGAGCATCTGCCTACTACTAATAGTAAAACCTCGTCATTGAGACTTACCAATCCCTTTTTAAATCCTAGCTTACTGGGACTATTTGGGCCGCACAATAAAGAAAACCCACAACACGACCACAATAAATATATTAGCTCACTGGGCGCTAGGGCAGCCAAACCTATTGATATGCCAAATGCTGGCTTTCATTTCAGGTCTACATTACCACTACAGGCACATCAACTAAGAACAAACACCACACAAGTAGATGATGACGCATCTGCAGCAGTGAATACTTTTTCTGATAGTGATGAAGATATATTTCCGTTTGAAATGTGAGATGAGTGCGCACTCAATATCATCACAGCTCACGAACATGTGTACGATATTGCCCATGAGAATTGCCATGATATTAATTAACATAACCACACAACCTACTATCAATCAGCATCGTGCAGCAAAACAAATCTTAGCTGTTAACGATGTACGACTGATCATCAGTAAATACATTATAAAGTATCGTGGTTCAATGCAGCAATATCCCAGTTCTCATGGTCTCTCTATACAAAGTCAGATCTCATGTCAGTATCAAACGCAGCAAGATACAGCTTACTCACAGTTAGTATCAGCACTCAAACAATATCAATTGATATTAGCCATTACTATCAAGACATCAGACATCTGTATTGACAACACAGCACGATTGCAAGAAGTCCTCGCAGAAAAATTGCCAGCCACCAACCGACCCGACAGTCGTCGTTATGCTTATAGGCTGCCCCTATCCGCACACGATAAAACGAGCGGCAGCCTTTTTTGGCACGCACCGAATCCAAATCCAAATAAAGAAACACTCAAGCCAATTAAACCAACTCAGCTGATCACCCATAGCCCGACGTCAATCACTGAAGAAGTTGCAATAAAGCCAATCGACACACCTGTCGTTAAACCCAAAGCACGATCAAATCACGTTACCCAACCAACAGGCTCACCTCTTCGAATACAATCACTGTCAAGCGGTACAACAACAAAGCAAAGTCGTCCGCCTGTTGCTGACATTAAACCAGATTGTCGTAGACAAAAACCTGGAAACACCAAACCCCATTCCAGAATGGGCAATCCGCATTATATCCTTGAGATACTTGGCACTGGATGCCGACTTGACACGCAACATAAACCCCAACACAGCTTGTCATCACGAGTTTAAATTGAGCTGAGTATAACCGACCTATTGACTGAGCAAGGGCAAGAAACCCCATATACCCATCAAACAATCACTAGCGATACTGTGATAAAGTTTCAGCATGCATGATGCTGGAAGGACCAGCCGCCCCCAAACAATCACCATGCATCAGCTCACAATCAGCAAAAAATGGCAGTTCATAACAGGCTTGTTGCTGCCTTGGTGGCGACTCTCCCGCAACATTGGCACTGGTAGACACCATCATACCGCCACACTGAGACAGTAATTGCTGCAATAATGGATGTGCAGTTTGGCGCAATGCCACCGTATCATGCTGGCCTCTGATCCAAAGTGGTACTTGATCATTGGCTGGGAAACACCATGTCACATGACCTGGCCAACTTGACTGAATGCGTGCCCATTGTGCGTCTGTCAGTGGCAAGCTCCATTGCTGGCATAGTTGCATATCACTCACCAAAACAATCACACCCTTGGCAATTGCACGCTGCTTCATGGTACAAAGCCGCTTGACTGCAGACTCATTCATGGGATCACACCCTAAACCCGAAACAGCTTCAGTCGGATGTAGCAATATACCACCGGTGCGAATCACCTCTGCAGCTTGCGCAATGTTATCAATCATCTATGCATCCCCATCTAGGTAAGATTCAAATGACGGCACGCTTTACCAACATACCTGTAGACTGTGCTATTCCTTTTCCTCAGGAAATGGGATTTTGTAATCGCAATCTTTTTGTGGGCACAATTTCTCACGCCCAGCACGTTTGGTCACCTTAATCGACAGAATAGGCCACTTACAAGTTGGACATGGCTCGGCAACTGGCTCATTCCAGAGTGCATAATCACATTTAGGATACAGACTACAAGAATAAAATATCTTACCGCGACGGGATCGGCGCTGTAAGATTTCACCTTTACTGCACTGCGGACAAGTAACGTCGGTATTGGTCGGTTTATTCATTGATTCAATAAAACGGCACTTAGGATATGCACTACAACCAATGAATTTACCGTACTTACCCATACGATATATCAATTTAGAATTGCACTCAGGACAATCACGATCCAATTCTTCAGGTGCTTCAGCTTCAGCGTCAGGTGCACCGTCAACATTACGTGTGTAATCACACTCTGGAAAGGCAGAACAGCCAACGAATCTACCCCGCTTACCGAGGCGTATAGATAACTGAGCCTCACATTTAGGGCACTTCTCATCTAGTGGCTCCTGCGTCACATCAGAGCGCTGCACATTCTTATCAATATCCAACACTTTATCATGAAATGGCTGCCAAAATGTTTCCATGAGTGGAATCCAAGCCTGTTCTCCACGTGCCACACTATCCAGCTGGTCTTCTAGTTTGGCAGTAAAGTCATAGTCAACATACTGCGTAAAATAATTGGTGAGAAAGCGGCTCACAACCGTACCAATATCGGTTGCCTGAAAGCGCTTTTTATCCATCATGACGTACTCACGATTTTTCAGCGATGCAATAATCGAAGCATACGTTGATGGCCGACCAATACCAAATTCTTCAAGCGCCTTTACCAGTGATGCCTCTGTGAAACGTGGTGGCGGATCTGTAAAGTGCTGCCCAGGAATGAGCTTCTTCAAGGTCAGCATTTGACCTTCTTGCATAGGTGGCAATAGTTTTTCTTGCTCTTGCTCCGCAAGCTTCTGATCATCCACGCCTTCCTGGTACACAGTCATGAAACCAGGGTGCGTGATCACTGAACCATTGGCACGAAACACATGCGTCTTTGCTGTCAGATCAACCGTGACTGTATCCAGCTTGGCAGATACCATCTGCGATGCAATGGTACGACGCCAAACCAAGCCATACAACTTGAATTGATCTGCACTCAAATACTGCTTCACATCGTCTGGATGCCGTACAATTGCTGTCGGCCTAATCGCCTCATGCGCCTCTTGTGCATTTTTTGACTTTTGTTTAAAGGTCCGAGCTGAATCAGGACAATAGTCTTTACCATAGCGGTCAATAATCGCCTGCCGAATATTATCAACGGACTCCTGCGCCAAATGGACCGAGTCGGTACGCATGTAAGTGATCAAACCCACTGCATCCTTACCAATAGAAACACCTTCGTATAACTGCTGGGCAATCATCATGGTCTTCTGCGCTGAGAACCCCAGTTTACGTGCGGCTTCCTGCTGTAATGTTGATGTGATAAAGGGTGCTGATGGGTGACGTTGCCGAGCTTTTTTAGTCACAGACTTGACTTGTAACTGCCCCTGCGCTGCTGCTTGTATCTGCTGCACTGCTGCCGTTGCTGCCGCCTCGTCAGTGATGGAAAACTGTGTCAGCTTTTCACTGTCAAGCACAGTCAATTTAGCCTTTACTGGCTTATCCTCTGCTACAGTATCTGCATGTATCGTCCAGTATTCGCGAGCTTTAAACGCAGCTATCTCAGCCTCACGCTCGACAATCAAACGCAATGCTGGGGACTGCACACGCCCTGCAGACAAGCCTGGACGAATCTTTTTCCAACACAGTGGTGATAAATTAAAGCCCACTAAGTAGTCCAGCGCGCGTCTGGCTTGTTGTGCTTGCACGAGATCCATACACAACTGGCGTGGAGATTCCATCGCCTTCAGAATCGCTTTTTTAGTGATTTGGTTGAAAACTACTCGCTCAACATGTTTATTTTTTAGCATGCCACGCTCTTGTAGCAGTTCATGCAAATGCCAAGCAATGGCCTCTCCCTCTCGATCCGGGTCGCTTGCTAGAATGAGTGTCTCAGCACCTTTCAGCGCCTTTGCAATAGCCGATACATGGCGCGCATTACGCTCTATCGTCTCATAATGCATTGCAAAATTATCTTCGGGCATGACCGCGCCGCCCTTTGGCTTTAAATCGCGAACATGACCGTAACAGGCCAAGACAAGGTACTGACTACCCAGATACTTATTAATGGTCTTCGCTTTTGCTGGTGACTCTACCACCACCACTGATTTTGCACCCATGTTAATGCACACCCTCAAATTCGTTGTAAACCAACAGCTCCATACGCCGTAGCGCTGGAATGTCTGGTAAGCTATACAGCACTACCATCGTAATCCACTCAATGAGGTCCGTATCGGTCTCATGGCTACCAAATGCCACAACTCGATCGATCACACATTCTAGTGTCACTGCATTCAAAATATTCGCCTTACGCAAGAAAAGCAAATATGCGTAACCTTCTTCCCCTAATATCTGACGTTCCTCAGCCGTCAACACACGTACAGTCTGCTGCGATACTGAGCGCGTTAAAACATCTAAGGTGAACATCCCCTCCACCCAGCTTAGCGCATTTTCTATGTGTGTGCGCCGAAAACCCTGTAACTCCAGCTCAGATACTAATGACTCCGCGGCAGGCTCTACGCCCACACCACGCGTCAGGTGATGTTTGATAATATGTGCCAATAGCATCATATACTCTTGATTGTCCATGAAATTTTCATTCCTCGTTGACATAAAACATTCAGACTAGGGCAAATATTTAACAAAATGACGTGCTAGTCAACAATACTCACATTAGGTTCAATATTTATACAAAACAATGCGTCTGTTTGCAATATTTTTTAACTATTTTATCCAAAATAAATTACTACGATACCTTTTAGGTCGATTTGTGATCAATGTTGGCGCGTAAAATAAAAATAAGTCACTCAAAGCTGAGAAACATTCGAAGCAAAGCAATTGCTAAGTCACACCCCTAATGCACGGCTAAATGGGTTTAACTAATGCAAATAATCAGTGAGGCTCAATATTAGCACTGCTTAGGTTGATATCATACCGACTCCTCAATTGACTCATTTTGAGCAGACAACAACTGAGGTACAGCTGTGAATATATCATCCACTGATGTCACCAATGCTGCACCATCCTTTATTAAGGCATGGCAGCCAGCTGATACTGCAGAACGAACGGATCCTGGCAAAGCCAATACCTCGCGATTTTGCTCCATGGCATAACGCGCAGTGATGAGTGATCCACTGCGCAGGGCAGCGGCTGCCACCAGTGTGCCCACTGCCAAACCACTGATAATACGATTACGTTGTGGAAAATGAGCGGCTTTAGGCGACGTGCCCAACGCATACTCTGTGACAATAGCACCGCCCTGGCTCACTATTTCATCAGCCAATATACGATGCTCCGCGGGATAAGTTTGATCGATACCCGTTGCAATAACAGCCACAGTTGCTGCCGGCAGCAATAAAGCGCCACGGTGTGCTGCAGCATCGACCCCACGCGCCAAACCACTCACAATGACTACACCTCGTTCAGCACATTCACAAGCCAGTCGCATAGTGAACGCAGTCACATCACTGGCAGCTCGCCGTGATCCAACCATCGCTAAGCAAGGACGTTGTAAACATGAAGGATTACCACGCACATATAAACAAGGCGGTGGAAATGTAATGTGCTGTAATAGAACAGGATAATCCACACAATTCGGTGTAATGATATGATGCTCATTTGATGATGCCTGCCACGCTAAAGCAGTTTGCACAGTCACTGATGCTGGGGAAATCAAATTCTCGCGTAAAGATAACGGTAATCCTAACGCACGCCATTCTTGCCGGTCAGCCGAATACACACCCTGGGCAGAACCAAAGTAATGCAGCAATCGCTGCCAGCGTTTTGGCCCGATACCAGGTGAATGTGCTAATGCGATGTCATATTGAATATCCATATTCTTAAGATAACGCATGTCAACCAGCTGTAATACCGTATTTTTAACCAGCATAAATAATCACTGAAGGCTTGATTATTTCAAACAACTCTGTTAGATTGAACAAAAGTAATATTGAGGTTCTTATGTTAGCCTATAGTCAAGTACAAACCACAAAAAACTCATCATGCAGCCTTGCAGCTCTCAAAAAGAAAGAAAAGAACAAATACCAACGCCTTCTGTCTCTATTTCATGCGGACAGTACAGAGTTCAATCTGATACAGCTTATGCAGCTGCCAGCTATTATTGACCTAGCAACAAAACATCTCAGGGATCAAGACTCTACCCGCTTCCCTTGCCCACTCTCTCCCCAGTGTCACATCACAACAATATTATCTGTAAAACAAGAGGGTAATGGAGATGTCAGTAATCTAGATAACATTCACTCAAACATACTGAGTTATGCAAGTGATATCGCCAATCATGATTATGCCAAATTAACGTGGCTAACAATCATTCCGCTTGTCGGTGCATCAAGCACTGCCGTGCCAATCTTAATGAATTTATCAGATCTCAAAAGTAACATACCGCTTTACATGAAGGTCGCCCTGATTGGTTTAGCCGTTGGACTAGGTATTGCAATCATGTGCGCCATTCCCATGGCAATGCGTGTGCGACATAAAAGAAATACTCTCAAAAAAACTATAATAGAAAAGCTAAAAAATATCTCGCTGCTGAGCCAAAAAACACAACAAGAAAACAGCACTCGTGGTAGCACTAACAGCTTTTCAAGTAATGATTCTGAAGTGGAATTATAATTATTCTGCTAGCATTGGCTCACGATGTACAGTGATTATTAAACAATAAGCTAAGCTGCCATAGCCAACTTTAAGCGCTGCCAGTAACGTAGATAGATTGTATTTGCAGTACCAATGTCGGCTTGTAGCTCACCGCGGCGCAAATCTGCGTCACTGGGATTCAGCAATGGGCTTTGACGATAGTGGCTAGGCAACAAAGAAAAAGCTGCCTCATTGCCAGTAGCATAGCCGGTCTCACGCGTGATCATGGCAGCCACATCAGGACGCAACATAAAGTTGATCCAGCGCAGGGCCAGCTTTGGATGTGGCGCAGACTGCGGGATGGCCACGCAATCTATCCACAGTGGATACCGCCCTGCAGGTAAGTGAAACATTACCCGTGTGTTCTCGCGTTGTACCTGCGCGATATCACCCGACCAGCCCATGCCAACTAAACAGTCCTCATCTAGGTATAGTGATAGCATGGCATCACTGCGAAAGATTTTCACATTGGGCAGCAACTGGCGCAATAATTGATATGCTTGACGGATATGCAAGGCATTGGTGTCATTGATTGAATACCCTAAACGAATCAATGCCACCGAAAACACTTCACGCACATCATCCAGCAGCAACAATTGACCACGAAATCGTGGTTGCCATAAGTCAGACCAGGACCGCAAGTCACTGCCATGAAAATAATGTTTATTGTATACCAGGCCAGTACTCCCCCAAACAAATGGCAAACTATACTGATTTTGTGGATCAAATTGACGTTTCAACAATAACGAACGTATGTGCTGTCGATTCGGAATATGAGATAAATGCAAAGTCTGCAGTAATCCCTCATGCGCCATCTTACTCACATAGTAACTGCTTGGAAAAATGACATCATAGCCAATATCTGGTGCTGCTTTAAGCTTGGCATACATCATTTCATTGCTGGCATAAAAACTGACATCCACACGCACACCCGTCTCGTGCTCGAATTTTTTCACCACAGTCATCGGCAATGAATTTTGCCACGCATAAATATGCAATACCGGTTTTGCATCAACCACAAAAGATAGTAAGCAACAGAATATTACACAGAATGATCGCATACACTTCTCCGAAAACGGCGCTGTGACAACAATACCACCAAGACTGTCAGCAGCAACAGAACACTACACAAGGCATTAATCTCTGGCGATGCACCAACCCGCGCCTGCGCCAAAATATGTAGTGGCAAAATATTAAAGCTGGGGCCAGAAACAAAAAAGCTGATCACCACATCATCAAATGACAACGTGAAGGCCAACATCAACACCGTCAATACAGTCGGTAGCAAGCGTGGCGCCACAATGCGCCAAAACAATTGCCACTCACTGGCCCCGAGATCTTGTGCCGCTTCAATTAAATGTGGATCTTCCTGTTGCCAGCGCGCAAACAAAATCATACAAGCAAACGGCAATGAAAATGCAATGTGCGCCAACAGTAACGTTGTGAAACCAAAGTGTAAACCCAACATATGAAAACCAATCAGCAGTGCAACTGCCAGCAGCAAGTCAGGCAAGATAAGTAGTAGCAATATACTTTGTTTGACGAATGCACGGCCAAAAAAACGATAGCGATGCACCACAAAAGTGGTCAGCAATGCTAGCAACGCGGTGATAGCAGCAGATGCCACACCCAAGCACACTGAATTCAGAGTCACTGCCAACAAGTCGGCATCCTGCCATAACACTGTATACCAATGCCATGTAAAGCCGCGCCAAACCAAAGAGTGCAAGCTATGATTGAACGAAAAAAACACCATGACCAATATGGGCATGTATAACAAGCCATAAAATAAACCAAGAAAAGCTTTACCGATACGCATGTTAGCCTCGCTGCTTGGTTTGGTGCTGCCGATTAAGACAAATCACAATGACCACAAAAACCAACATCAATAATACACTCAAGGCCGCCCCTCCTGGCCAATCATGCCACTGTAAAAAGCGCTGTTCAATTAAATTACCCAGCAGTAAATTACGCGCACCACCCAACATCATTGGGATATAAAATAGTGTCATCGCCGGAAAAAAAACCAGCAATATGCCTGAACGTACACCCGGTAAAGACATTGGCCAAATGATTTTCCAAAACAATTGTCTATCACTGGCCCCTAAATCACTGCCTGCTTCCAATAACTGTTGGTCAAAAGACTGTAAGACAGAATAAATAGGCAACACCATAAAGGGCAGTAATGTATAGGTCAGCCCCATTAAGACAGCAGCTTGGTTGTACAATAGTGCTAATGGTTGATGAATCCAGCCTAGCGCAAGTAAAATCGTATTCACGACACCCTGCGCTTTGAGTAAAGTCATGAGGGCGTAAGTGCGTACCAATGAGCTGGTCCAAAAGGGTATCATCAGTAATGCCAAAGCAATGGGTTGCCATGCTTTACTTAATCGAGCCAATGCCAATGCTGCTGGGTAAGCTAACAATAGACACAAGCTTGTTGTCATCAGTGCCATGCAGAGAGACTGCCACAATACGTGCCATAACAATGGATCAAATAGCTGCTTGTATGCCGACAATGACAAAGGCAACTGCCATAAATGTGCCTCACTGTGTGACGACACACTCACCCAAAATAAAAACGCCAGTGGGATGCAGACCATCCATAAAAACCAAGCCTGCACCAAAAAACGCACACAGCGTGCAAACCAACATTTATTCATGAGACAATACCCTTTCCCAACCACGCTCCCAAGTAAGAAACACTGCCTCACCCACTCGAAACAATAATTCAGCATCATTGTCATCAAAGAACTCCGTGGTATGCACCAGCTCTCCGCTGCATAAACGGACTTGAAGATCAACCGTACTACCTTTATATATGACCGCTGTCACCTGGCCTGGTAAATATTGCCGCCCGAAGGTCAACTCATCACAAGTCCAGGACTGAAAATCCTCCGGCCGAATCATGACATCAACCTTATCACCCGTCACACAATGCGACCGCTTGTTCAATTGAATCGGTTGCCCAGCGATGTCACAAGCCATCTGATGCTCCGTGACTGCTGTAATGCTGGTCGTAAAGACATTGATATCACCCACAAACTGTGCCGCAAAGCGCGAGCAAGGTGCTTCGTAAAGCGCACGAGGTGTCGCTATCTGCTGCACACGACCCTGGTCCAGCAGGACAATGCGGTCAGACAGTGACAACGCCTCTTCTTGATCGTGTGTGACCATCAAAAAGGTAATCCCCAACTCAGCTTGTAAGTCTTTCAATGCTAAGCGCAAGCGCTTGCGCAAAGCATAATCAAGCGCACTCAGCGGCTCATCTAATAATAAAATTTGGGGCTGATTGGCCAATGCTCGCGCAATCGCCACCCGCTGTTGCTGACCACCACTCAACGTATCTGGTCGCTGTTGTGCCTGATCAAGCAAGTCGACTTGTCGCAATAGCGCCATGACTGCCGCAGTCAGCGCCTCACCTTTCTGTCCACGACAACGCAGCGCAAATGCCACATTCTCAAACACAGTGAGATGCGGAAACAATGCATAGCGCTGAAACACCATATTGACCGGTCTCTGTGCAGCGGGCAACGCGGTCACATCTTGCCCAGCAATCTCAATACAGCCACTACTCGGCTGTTCTAAGCCAGCAATCAAGCGCAGTAAACTGGTTTTGCCGCAGCCCGATGGTCCCAACAAAGTCACCAGCTCGCCGGAATGAACAGTAAAATCAATGTGTTGCAGGATATGTTGTTTCCCGCGCTGATAGGACACATCAGCACAGCGCAATACAACTTCAGACATACATGGCTCCACAACAATCGAAACTGATGGATTATCTCTAAAGCATGACAAAAGATCAAGTCGTGGTAGACACAGCCGTGCCTAAACAGCTCGGTTCTGGTTCAAGCATGATGTTGAATCGCGCAGCCACTGCTCGTTGGATGTCATTGGCCAAGGCCCACAATTCTGCCCCAGTCGCCCCGCCATGATTGACCAGCACCAGAGCGTGTTGCTCGTAAGTACCGGCATCACCGCGCCGATAGCCCTTGAAACCACATTGTTCAATGAGCCATGCTGCTGACAGCTTAACAGCATTGTCGTGAGGATATGCTGGGATGGTGGGATAGACTTGGCGTAATGTATTTGCCTGAGAGGGTGAAACCGTTGGATTTTTAAAAAAACTGCCGGCATTCGCTAGCTGTTTCGGGTCGGGTAGCTTGCGCTGGCGTATGCGCATGACGGCTTCGGAAACAGCCTGCGCAGTCAAGTCAGCCTGATCACCATCGGCAAGTGCTTCTGCTAATTGTGGATAACTTAGCTGCCACTGTGGCTGTAAGTGGAGCTTCATAATGACACGTGTGATGAGCAATGATTGATGCGCTGGCCGCTTAAAACGGCTATCGCGATAAGCAAATTCACACGCTTCTGTCGACCAATGTATTGTCTCGCCACTGCGCAGATCAACGCACTCCACCGAGTCACACACATCCGCAAAGTGGGCACCATAAGCGGCAATATTTTGTATGGGTGCAGCACCAACTGTGCCTGGAATCAAGGCCAAGTTTTCTAAACCGTAAAAAGCGTGAGCATTACACCACATCACACAGTCATGCCAATTCTCACCTGCAGCAACAGATAGCCAAACATGCTCATTATCTTGTCGCAATATTTGCCGGCCTTTTAGCTGGTTAACTATAACGCAACCGGCATAATCACCCTGAAATAAAACATTGCTGCCCTCGCCTAATATACAAATAGGCAATATTGTGCCACATAAAGCACTGAGCAACTCTGGCAATTGTGCTGTATCGGTCAAAGTGTATAACTGCTGCGCGCGCGCTGAAGTGGACAAAGTGTGATAAGGCTTCAAGCAAGCATCATAAACAGGCACCAAGGAAGACATTTGTAACCACTGAATGAGAAAAATAAAGTCTCAATTTAGCACAAATACAAACAAAAACCCAGTGCTGAACCAAGCCAGCAAGCACACTAGAAGTTAAGCTTGGCCTGAACCATGACACCCAAAATTTGATCATTTGGTCCGATTTGACGGGTGCTCACATCAGACAATAGTGGATTCAGTGGCTTGAGAAATACTTGATCACCATCTTTAATCACTTGCCGCAAGCAGGCTACTTCAGAATCACCCAAGCGCACAACCACAAAATCCTGGTCATCTGGGTTTCTCTTCGGATCGATGACAATGGTTGTTCCAACAGGAAATTGCGGCGCAACACTGCGTTGCTCAATGACAAGGCCGTAGGAATCTTCACTCACACTCGCATCTGTAGAAACAAAAAATGACGGTGTAATATTGTCTTTTGCAAACACATCGACATGACGCTGCACCGACTGCTGCCAACTAATGACAGGCACATTCTGCCAAGCACGGTGGTCAGCTGTTAGTTTATCACCACCCTCATCGATACTCAGCGGTAACTCGCCGATGAGGTGACTCACGGTCACGGTGAAATAACGTGCGATTGGCGAGATTGTTGCAATCTTTGGATTGATGTTCTTGCCCGTCGCTAAACGGTGAATAATCGGTTGTGCGATTTCAGTCCTACGCGCTAATTCACTCGCCGTGATGCTTGCTTGCCCCATTAAACGCTTCAGATTATTACTTAGATGTGACATTTTTTTCCCTCTCTCAAATTAACCCTGTGATGCCAACACAAACAACATTGTGTCACCGATATTGCATTTCCGTTGTGCAGACATTACAGCAGCATATGATTGGAGAGTATATTTAGCTACGTATCAGCGCACAATTGACATTAATAATCCTGAATTACTTAATTTTATTTTAATTTTAATGTGCTGAGACCACAGTTGACAGCTCATATGGCAGCGATTAAATTGTTAACAAGTATAGGATATACCCCAACAGATTACTTTTGGGTTTTTTTGCGAAGGAGTCGCTTTTGATCATCTCAATGACTAACGGAACACATGAAGGACCAGTAGTCATTCTCAGTCAGCAACCATATATCGGTATCAACAGTATAGGATCTGTTGGATATCGTGTCTTATGCTGCCTGCAAACAACCACAAGGATGTAAAATGCGAATAGATAAAAAGAAACAGCGCTTAATCACAGAGCAAGACAGCGGCAAGTCACAACAACATGCCAATGTATCGTGTGCTGCAAGTGAGCAGCCCGTTGACAATAATGTACCATGCCCAATGCGGACAGACACACGTAAGCAACAACGCTATTATTTTTTTGATGCGCCCTTGGATGGCTTATATATTACACACAGAGAAGCAGAATGTGCTTATCTGATGCTACATGGCTATACCAATACTGAAGTTGCACACAGACTCAACTTATCGCCACGCACCGTTGAATACTATCTTAAAAATATGCGTGATCGTTTATGCTGTTACAGCAAGATACATTTACTGCGAGTGATTAACAGTACCAACTTCATGAGCACATTCAAATTAGATGATGCTGACATAATGGATTAATCAAGCCACTACACTAGAGAGGGAGTGTAGGCTAAACGTTAGCTGTCTCCCTGTTCAATGTGAAGCTGCTTATTGCCTGGCCATGACACTTGTCAATTACAAAAACATGGTGTTAAAGCAGCCGAGTCACGTTTCTGTACTTGAGGCACTGTGACATGATGGATGAATTCACTGTGATGACATGACCCTGTTGTACGCTCACTCAACATGCTGTAACGCGGCTGATACCACCTCTTGATCTGAGTGCTTGACACGAACTGTGTCTAGCTGTTGATAGCATTCGTGACCTTTTCCTGCAATCAGCACCACATCACCAACTGCGGCTATTTGAATGGCTTTTTTGATAGCAGCTGATCGATCTAAAAGACACTCACATGATGTGCCGCTGACGAATGCTTGCATGATCTCATTTGAAATCAACTGTGGATCCTCACTGCGCGGATTGTCACTCGTCACAATCACGTGGTCTGCACACTGACTGGCTATCAAACCCATTGCACCGCGCTTACCACGATCACGATCACCACCACAACCAAAAACACAAATCACTCGCCCGGTGGCTTTCTGACGACACTCCATCAATACTTGCTGTAGTGCATCTGGTGTATGCGCAAAATCAACGATCACAAGTGGTGTCTTATCAGAGCCAAAACATTGCATCCTCCCTGTGACTGCAGTGAGTGATTGCATTGCTCGCAAGCTGCTCGTAAAATCAAAGCCCATCCAACCTAAGCAAGCTAATACCAACAAACTATTCATGATGTTAAAGTCAGCAATCAATGTCGTGTTATAACTGCCCTCACCCCATGGTGTTCGCACTGACAACTGCTGACCATCCACCGCCGTCAACACAACTGCGGGTACAGGTGGCTGACTATTGATATCACAGGTGACGGCAATGACCGGTATATCATACTGCCAATTCAAAATCCACTCTTGACCAACAGGGTCATCCCAACAGATGATAGCGACTTCTAATCCTGGCTGCTGCCATAACGTTGCTTTAGCAGCCTTGTACGCCGACCACGATCCATGGTAATCCAAGTGATCCCGAGATAGATTGGTGAAGACACCTATGTTGACTTCTGCAGCCGCCATACGTTGCTGCACCAAGGCATGTGATGACATCTCAATTGCTAAGTGTGTTGCGCCACTACCCACCAGGTCCGCACACTGCTGTGCAGCCGTGATAGCATCAGGTGTGGTCATACCGGTATCCTGAAGCGCTGATAACCGCCCCACCCCCAATGTTCCCATCACTGCCGCATCTTGTGATAAAGCATGCAAAGCCTGTGCACAATAATGTGTGACTGATGTTTTTCCATTTGTACCAGTCACTGCAACTACCTGACAACGCCGGGTTGGGTTGCCATAAAATGCCTGTGCCAGCGCACTGATCTTCGATGACAGCTGCTGTACTGGGCAACATGGACTTTGGCATTGCGCAATAGTCTGCTGCTGGGCTGTTGTGATGTTATCCGCTTCGTATAAAACAAGTGTTGCATTCGTGTCTGGCGAAATGTAATCGCGCGCATCAACCTGAGTGCCTGGCACCAACAATAAACAATAGCCTGGTAGCACTTTGCGTGTATCCATAGTGATACCAACAATTGGCTCCTGAATGACAACGTTCCCTCCAGTGATCTGACTCACTAATGTCATCAACTGATTTGAATGCGGATAGCTCATCTTACGAATCACCTCTAAAAAATTATCACAGACTCACAGTGCTGCTAGCAACGCCTGAGCAGTTGCCACAGATGATGCTGGATTCTGACCAGTGATGATTGGGCCATCTATCGTGACGTATGGTTGCCAATCAGGGCCCTTGCTATAACGCGCACCAACACCTTGTAATGCATCCTCCAATAAATAGGGCACCACCTCTGTCAGTCCGACAGCCGCTTCTTCTGAATTACTGAAACCAGTGACTTGCATTCCCTGCAAAAGTGACTCACCAGAAGGTGTCTTGGCAGCCAGCAATACTGAGGGCGCATGACACACTGCTGCAATAACTTTCCCCGCTGTCAGTGCAGACTGAATCAATTGAATGGAGTGGGTATCAGCATACAAATCCCACAATGGACCATGCCCACCTGCATAAAAAATAGCATCGTAATCGTCACTATTGAGGCCTGACAATGGCAAAGTACTCGCAAGCTGCGCTTTCGCCTGCGCATCCGCTTCAAAACGTTGCGTATGTTCCGTTTGTGACTGCTCTGCTCTACTTTTCGGGTCTACTGGCGGTTGACCACCAGCCGGTGAAGCCAAGGTAATCCTGACCCCTGCATCTTGAAATGTATAAAATGGTGCGGCGAATTCTTCCAACCAAAAACCAGTTGCTTCACCCGTATCACCCAACTGCGCATGTGATGTCAGCACCATTAAAATATGCATTGCAAGCCTCCCATAGACATAAAAAAAGCATGTTCACTATAGCATATTGATACGATGCAACTAAGCAGTCAATCATACTAAGTTCTAGGTACGCCAGACACACGCAGTGCTGCCTGCATCACCTCTGAAAAAACAGGAGCAGCCACTAAAGCCCCAAAATGCTTGCCTTTTGGGTCACGAATTGCCACAACTGCGACTAAACGAGGATGACGATATGGCGCATAGCCTGCAAAGGTGCTGGTATACCTTTTTTTATCGTAACCGTGCTTACCAGCAATATAAGCTGTCCCGGTCTTACCCACCACCTCATAACCAGGTACACGTGCGCGCGTGCCTGTACCACCCGGTAAAACAACCGTTCTTAACATATCTGTGACTGTCTTAGCAATGCGCTGTGGCATCACACGCACACCTTTGGAGGCATGTGAGTGCTTAATAATCGTCACCGGATAGCGCATACCGCCAGCGGCTAAAACGGCATAAGCTTGCGCCAACTGCAATGGTGTGACAGCAATACCATAACCATAGGCCAATGCCGCTACCTCACTGGGATACCATTGATCTTTCGGCGTCATTAAACCGGCTGTTTCACCGGGTAAGCCACTTTGACTGCGTTCACCAAATCCAAGTGCTCTTAACTGCTTCCAGTATGTTTTTGCATCCAATGACAACATGATTTTAGCTGCGGCAATGTTACTGGATTTTTGTAATAACTGCTGCAAGGTCACTCGACCGAAATTCAAATCATCACGAATGGTAAAACCACCCAAACGCATCCAACCATGATGTGTATCGATCACAGAATGGGTATTGTATTTGCCGCTCATCAAGGCGCTGGCCACTGTAAATGGCTTCATACAAGAACCCATTTCAAAGGCATCTGTTACTGCGCGGTTGCGCATCGCATCATAATGCCAGCCCTGCCGCGCATTCGGGTTATAGCTGGGTGCATTGACCATCGCCAGCAACTCACCGGTTGTGACATCTAATACGACGACTGTACCAGATGCTGCGTGGTAGGTTCGCATGGCTTTGGCCAAAGCAGATTCGGCTGCAAATTGTATGCGCGTATCCAAGCTGAGCTGTAAATCATGCCCCGGCTTTGCTTCACGCTCAATCCGTAAATTCGATACAATATGCCCTTTACGGTCACGCAAAACTGTTTTTAAGCCTGGCTTTCCCCGCAGCCAGAGTTCATAGCGATGCTCCAGACCCTCTTGCCCATGCCCATCCACATCGGTGACCCCCACCACATGAGCCATGATGGCACCATTGGGATAAAAACGCTGAAATCCTGGGCGCGTGTACAAACCAGGTATGTGTAGCGCCTGCAACGATTGCGCGGTCACCGGTGATAGATGACGTGATACATAAGCAAATGATCGTGTTTTGACATGCTGCAGGAAATGCGCCATCTTGTGGCTTGACCAATGTAATAGCGACTGCATCGCCTTTTTTTGTTGTTGATTTAAGTGCAAGACTTGTCCATTCACCCACGCAATTTTAATCGGTGCGCTGACAGCCAATGGGTGACCATTGCGATCGACAATATTACCCCTTTTGGCTGGCAATATCGTATCCCGCATAATACGAGCACGGCTCTGAGACAACAAGAAATCCCGCTTGATAACCGTTAAATCAACCAAACGTGCGACACAAGTAAGCGCAAAAACACCCAACACAGAAGTCAATGTCAATAGCCGAACGCGATAGCTTGCCATGCTGCCTCACCGTGATTGTGAACGCGTGCCTGGCAAACTGAAACCTAATTTTTTTGCCAATACAGCCACTCGATCTTCACGCAACAGAGTACCTTCCTCTAGTAACTGCTGACTGCTATCCGCCTGCAAAATCTGTAATTGCATTTGTGCCATCTCAATATCTGCTACCAATTGACGATGCTGATCCTTGACAGTGATCAAGGCAATGGTTGACATCAAACAGGCCAGTATCAAGGATACAAGCAAGCTCATTTGACGCGCCGACACGCCGGGCCACAAATGCTCCCGAATAAATAACGCAGAACTGCGCATGGCGGTAATCATGCTAAACGCTCCCCTATTCGCAAACGTGCACTTCTAGCACGTGGGTTTTGATTAATCTCTTCTGTAGACGGGCGCAGCAAACGCTGCACTTGTCGCATTGTTGCTGGCACATTATCACTGGACACAGACATCCCTGGCACCCAATCATTACCCGCTGATTCACGCTGAATGAAGGTTTTCACCAAGCGATCTTCTAGTGAGTGAAAACTGATCACAGCCAAGCGGCCACCGGGTGCCAATGCTTGCACACACTGTGGCAGCACCGACTCTAACACACCCAATTCATCATTAACAGCAATACGTATGGCTTGAAATACTTGCCCAACGGGAGATTTACCCGTGGCTGATGGTGGCACGGCGCGTACGACAATATCACGTAACTGACGCGTGGTTGTGATTGGTTCTTGCTGCTGGGCTCGCATAATGGCACGTGCCAATTGGCGTGCACGTGGATGCTCACCATAGCGCGCGAGACAACGCGCCAAAGATTTTTCATCAGATTGTGCCAACCAATCTGCCGCAGTCATGCCTTGACGTTGGTCCATACGCATATCAAGCGGCCCATCATGGCGATGGCTAAAACCACGCTCAGGATCGTCAATTTGAGGCGATGAAACCCCCAGATCCAGCAAGATCCCATTGACTTTACCCAGGCAATCATGTGCTGATAACTGTGCGGCCAAAGCAGCAAAATTATCATGAATAAAACAAAACCGGGGGTCAGCGAGCAACGTTTGAGCTTCAGATTGTCCTGACGTTGGCTTGACAAAGGAGGTATCTTGATCGAAGGCAAATAAACGCCCTGCTGGCCCCAAGTTTTGTAAAATTTGTCGACTGTGCCCACCACGACCGAAGGTACAATCAACGTAAACACCATCTGACTGAACAGCCAATGCCGCTACAGCCTCTTCTAATAACACACTGGTATGTGAATAAGTGATCATAATGAAATATCCCCTAACTCGGCAGGAATATCATCCTCACTGTGTATACTGGCTTCAGCCAACCAACGTGTGCAATTGGCCTGCCATTGTGCATCTGACCAAATTTCAAACTTATTACCTTGACCAGCCAACATCACCGCCGAGTCCAATGCTGCATGCTCACGCAGCAAGCTGGGCAATAAAATACGCCCTGAACGATCCATTTCACATTCAGTCGCATGACCGATGAGCAGTCGCTGTATGCGTCGAGTCGCCGGATTAAAGCTGGGCAATTTTGAGAGGGTTTCCTCAATGGCTTCCCAAGCTGGCAGTGGATATAATAACAAACAAGGATCTGTAATATCGATCGTCACCACCATGCGCGCAGCCGCAGTCTCCTGCAAAGCAGAACGATAGCGCGTCGGGATCGCAATGCGTCCCTTGCTGTCTATGGTAATGGCGGTCAATCCTCGGAACATAATTTCCTCCACATTTACCCACATTATACCACTTAGCCTGCCAGCAAGTCCAATATTTCCACAAAAAATGTTCTAAAAACATGACCTGAACGAATAGGCACGACTGAAAGCTCTCGTTAGTCACTGATAATAATGAAGTTTTAAGGGGTGGCACTATTTTGAGCAACTTTAGGTTTCCCACACCCAATCGACAATTCTACCCGACATTCTATGAATTAACGGCCCTACAGCAATTGAAAGGTTGCCGGACAAGCCAAAATATCGTAGGCTACTTTAACACGGATTTTTAAGCAAATGGACTTCCCAAGGTACTCAGCGAGGTAACATATGCACCAGACTATTCACACTTATCTTTCCAACACATGCACAGCTGAAACGCAGCATGCTATGGCACTCAAACTCAATCGCCTGCTTTTACATCGGCCGTCGATTGCTGATGTCACAAGTTCACCTGCCGCATTACGCGGGTATTGCCAAAGACAATTTCTGCATGAAGATTACGCACTCGAAAAGAGAGAAATCGCATTTGAATGTGTAGGAAGTGCTGTTTTCTTCTTACTCAGTAAAATGAATCCGACGCTGTTCAAACTAAGACAAAAAGAAGCTGTACCTGAAAGCGGCCCTTGCCCAATTTGGAATTTAATCAAAAATGCCGCTTTTTTCGATGCCAGTAATACCGGAAATGCGCGAGAACGAACCTCTTGGCTTTTTCTTGAATGTGTTAAAAACGGACTCACCCAGGGATTAACACTACACACTTGTGGCACCAGAACAAAAAGATGGTTTATTCGTATTGCGCCTACTGGAAAGCCTGCAATGATACTTGATACTGTGATAGATCCAGAACGCCTGATACCAGAAAAAGAATATAAAGTAATATGTCCGGAAGCCTGGCAAGATCAGACACCATTTCCACTGTCAGCAAAAGCGTCTTGGCAAGCAGTCATCTCAATGACACATCAGGCAGTAGAAGTTTTTAAGAACGTACTGGAGGCGCAAGTCCGAATGCTCTTCAATACTGACAGAAGAGATAACCCTCTCCAATACATGTCTGATTTGATACAGCGGGTACGTGCAACCACAGCAGCCATACCGCAACACGTGCCATTCACCACCCGACTCAATGCGACCGTTGCGGCCTATCAACTTTATGCACAAGCGCTGCCTATATCGCGTGAAATAAAGCACCAAATGCAACAGCTAATGAACAGGTCAGACGCACAACTGACAACTTTTGGCACGCATCTGCTGCAATACTGGCAGTCACTGCAACGTCATGCAAAAGTAACACGTGGCACAGTGGTAGCCAGCTCAGCCCTTAAAGCCCAGCAAGAAAAAGAGACGCATGCTGCACCAAGTACAGCAAACACACACAGCTAGTACAACTTCGCCAGCGCTGACACGCTCACATGCGCTGATGACCAGCGTATTGGCAAAACACGAAATACGGCCGAAGCACAGAGACAGTGCCTTGGCCGCATTTAACAGCCAATCGAGCCCTAATCGCGAAAGTTATTGAAATTAAGCGGCGCCCAATCCTCTTGCTTACCCTTCATGTAAGTGATCACAGACTGCAGATCATCACGCTTCTTACCAGTCACCCGCAACTTGTCGCCTTGGATCTGGCACTGCACCTTAAACTTCTCTGCTTTAACTTGCTTGACGATTTTTTTTGCCAAATCTGCATCCAAACCATCCTGAAAGCGCACAGTTTGTGTTGCGCGTTGATGCAATAGTGCCGGATCATCGATTTGCAAGAAACCCAAATCCACCTGTCTTTTGGTTAACTTAACCCGCAATATGTCTAATATTTGATCCAGCTGGAAGTCACTTTCAGCATCAAGGGATACTATCTTGTCCGCTAGCACAAGCTTGGCATCAGAGCCCTTAAAATCAAAACGATTACCAACCTCACGGTTAGCCTGATCAACCGCATTAGACACTTCGTGCCAGTCGACCTCTGAAACAACGTCAAATGATGGCATCACACCCTCCTTCATCAATGGAATTCTGTTTGCAGCATACCACAAGTCAGCATTCCTCACAGCACGCCAGTAGTCACTGGCAGAGAATGCGGAGATCCGCCATTGCTGTGATGCCTGTGAGGATCTAAGCTGTGCACAAATACCCGCATATGGAGCCCAACATGGTACCACGACCCAATCTATTTGAGGAATTTCAACAACAGCGCCAACGCACTGCGCGCAATATCAGCGCAATCAGCATGCTGACACAATTGTACTGTGAGCGCGCCTTACAACGCCAAGAACAAGCCTTTCTGCTCGCACAGAGCGAGCATGACAATGGTAGCGAACAAAACACCCCATAAACCGGCATACCAGCCGATAAGCTCTAGGCAGCAGCTGCTACTTGCGGAGCCAAGCCTTCCAGCTCACTAACAAAACGAGACTTGGCACTAGAAGTATCTGTGCTGGATGTAGGAAACACGGATAACGCACTCTGATATGGTCTAACCACATTGTCTTGACAGAATATTGCACGCCAAAATAAGCAAAAACCCTTACCAAAGTTTTTCCACTCAGCAGCATTTTGCTGAACCTGGTTAGCAACATGTTTATCAGAAGCATTCTCGTCCGTTACTGTGCTACCCACAGGCAACTCGGCATCAACACCGGCATTGTTACAGCCCAAAGAACCACCAGTGGCAGATGTGAAACACAATACTTTCAAAAGCATGCCTAAAGCACCTTTTACATTCACACCAGCTCCGAATAAAGCACCCTGACCAGACGCATTGGGTGCGATGGCGCCTTTCAACAAAACATTAGCATGTGTGTTCGCTGCTTGCTTGTCGGACGACTCCATCGCAGCCAATAAGCAAGCTCTAGCCTCTTTACTAAGATCTTTCTCTACTGCAAGCACATTAAATTGATGCTTCAAGATTGCCATCTGGCACCTTCTACCGATGGCAACAAACGCACCAACCAGAAGGCCGATTGGCAATACCGCCAAAGTAAACAAGAAAGTCAATATACCAACCAACAACTTCCCTACTGACTGCCCAGCCTTTAATGCCAATACTGCGACGTGACTGGCCTTACTGACATTCATAACACTTTCCTTCACGGGATCCGTAATACGGATCAAGTTTTTAGCAACAAAAATAGCGTTAGCGAATGCCAACATTGACGATACAATACCTGATATCACTGTGATGGCTTTTGCTGGCAAACTTTGAATAACTGCTAACACAGATCCTGTTTGCTTAATGAATACACCTGCAGTAATCACACTTAAAGCACCCCATGCAACACCAAAAAACGCATACAACAATGACAAACCTATCACAGACAACATTTTATGATACCAAGCCTTACCAGCCAATTGATCCCACCAATGGCTCTTCATCATTCGACCTAATTTCTGAAAGCCACCTTCATTGATAAATTTATTCAAGTAACGACTATACATGAAAAATAAGACGGCGCCTGTCAAGGTACCCGTGATGATCGGTAATGCTAATACACCCAATGTTGTCGATAAACCTAAATGCGCCTGCAACAAGCCCTGCAAGGAATTATCTGCTACCGAAGGAACAAGATTCGTGATGACACTCAACATAGAGTTAAAGGACAATACACCAAAACCAATACCTGAAGCCATACCCAGTGCAAAACCAGCAACAGCTAGTCCTCTTTGTAAACCTGTTAATACCTCACGCTTGTCGTTTCTTACAATCAGTCCAAACAAAATAATGGGTAACATACCTTTAATTTCAGACTTACCCAGCATGAAGTTACATGCAGCACCCATTAAGGCAACGATAGCACCGATAGCGGCTGCAATCAGCATCACTTCAGCTGAGGACATACCGGGAATATTACTCAATAATCCAGGCAAAACCTGATACATAGCATAACCAGCAATCAAGCCTTCACCCAACGCCATCACTGAAGCCAAGACAGTCGCAATCGGCGTGACCATAGCCAATCTTTTAGACCACACCTTATTATCAATCAAGGCATTTTTTTCTGCTAAGGTCAGGCCAGTGATATCTAAGTAAAAACGACCATAGGCATTAATTTTAGCTTGCACAAACTGATCAATAAAAGCAGCATCTACTTCAGCGTCCCACTCTTTATCATCTGAATTATGAAAGCTCTGCATCCCTAAGGCATACTGAGCGATGACTTTTTCTCTAAAACGTTTTTCTCTTTCCTGCTTATCTACAACACCAACCAAACGCATATAGTGTGGCCATACACCATTGTGCAAAGCTGAGAATGTGCCACCTATGGATGCGCCATCTTTGTCCTTTTTGCTCTTCCAACTGGTGACAGAGTAAACGGCGTTGAAAGGTGCTTCCGCGTGCTCTGAACCATCATTGTCAGAAACAGTCTCACTATTTGCTCTGTAGTAATGACGTCTTGCACGGTTACATGCCTTCTTTAAATCCAACAATATTGCTTGCTGCTCATCAAGCGCTGCTGTTTTTTGCTGAATCTCTGCATCGATACCAATCATAACACGGTGAATCGCCAATGCTTGCTTTCTAACAGCCTGCCACAATGACCTTGGAGCCAGGCCAGCAAAATTATCACCAATACGATACTCTTGAAGCAATTCTTTTTCATCGTTATTTAATGAAAATTTATTTTTCTTAAAAACTGTTCTGTCAAGCCTCTTTAACAAACCATCAAATATTTTTTTCTTCTTTGTGGTCTCATCTACCTCACCAACCAAACGCTCTGCATGTTTTATTGTAGAGTTAGACAATTTTTTCCACGCAGCAAAACCATTAGGCGCAACCGCGACTGACGTTACCAGCGTTTCTGCAGTTTCTGGTAAAACATGATTCCAATCCTTTGCAGAACGTAATTTAAATAATTCGGTAGCGAGGTAGACTAACTCAGGGCCTTCAAAACCAGCGCATGATAGCTTCGTTACCACACCGTGCGCATCTTTCACTAAGTTGTTTGTTTGTTCTGCTGACATAATCAACCCCACACGGCTCTGGCTTTCTGCCATTCACAGGGGTATCCTTATCCCAAAAAAAAAATCAAAAAAACATTTGACATTCGTCTCGTTTTGTTGCACTATATTGTTGGAAAAGTATTTTTGTTAACTTTAACCAACGCTATATTTATAGTGTATCACTTCCAAATTAAGAAAACATTAGTTTTTTCTGAAATATCTGATTTTCCACCAATAATCTTTCTTTAATGCTCTCCAACCACAAAATCAGCAACATACAAGCGCAAAACCCTACAGCTGATTGTTGTCTCTGGCCAAAAAGCACGGCAAGCCCTCTAAAAACCTCAGTCAAAACGCTTATTACAGCCTATTTTTGATAGCAAACAGTGACAAGTGAGGCCAGAATTCCTGCCATTCTAAAGCACCCGCAGCCTAAGTCATTGAATCTCAAGCAAATAGTCGCAACGAACATTCAACCATTACAGGACTATAAGCAGTATGCCATACAACACACCTGACTGTTGTCAATTCATGCCTAACCTGTTAATATTAACTGGTTTATTGGCACCCTGGAGGCACTATGCAACGCACTTTACTGACAACACTACTCTGTGCAACCGTTATGACGACACCTATATTCGCACTTAACCATACGCTCAGCATCAATACTTCAGTGCTAACACGCTCATCACAGAACAGCCACGTGCAGGCCTCAGCTAAATTTTGTTATAAGAACATCTTCCAGCCTTGCTCGGATGTCAGCGTCGTTGATGCCTATGCCAATGTCAGACCGTCCATCGCATTCAACCCAAGCTGTATGCTTGGCTTCGGAGAATGCTTTCAAAAACAATACCTTTACTCCAGCGCAGCCAAATCCATCACCTCACTGGCTGCTCAAGATGCCTATATTGTCATCAAAGGGCGTTCTAATATTTTGTATTACAGCACCGACTCCCTTTGTTTGGCTGACAACAGCATCATCGAAGTCAATGTAGAGAACCCGAAACAATCCAGCTGTAATAAAAAGACAGTCACCTGGAAATGGCGCTTATTTTAAAATGCCTCTCTGACATGCATTTTCCCTCTACAAACAATCCCCGCTACAGCAATCATTACTTACATGCGTAACACATTGCCACAATAAAATACCTCTTGTTTCTCGGGAGAGAACAATGAATTCCCTTGAGACCTGTATAACTCTATAAATAATTGCATTATTCTATCATTAATGCGTTATTTAAAATTTCATTGCAGGGGAATATTATGAGCCGATCAAGTAAAACATTAAAAGATGCAATCATGGCCAATGGCGTTAAGCCAGTCGGTGTCTATAGTAAGATAAAACCTTGTCATTGTGGGAGCTCTTCTTGTAGTGGGGTAAAATATATAGGGGGGTATTTTAAAGGCGACTTTATGCCTGAGCTCAATTTTCTTGATGACACTGCGCGCAAGATTGATGTACTGCTGGCACAGCCACACTTTCAAGGTGACCAGCAGCTGCATGGATTAAAAGAATTTTTTAATGATGTAAAACAACATAAGGTGAATGTGACAAATAACAGGGATGCCAAGGTCCTTGACGACTATTACGACAAGGCTAAAAATGCACTCAAGCGGCGCTACAATGAAGCTGTACTTGCATTACAGTCAAACAATGCAGGCGTGTATGCGTTATTGAACAATACAACATTCGCTGAGGCAATAGCTAATGTGGCACCACGCAACATCGACTTCGCTGGAGTCAGCGTATGTGTAGGTGGTAGCGTAAGCCTTGTAACAGCTTATCTTGGTGTAATGGCCCTATTTGTTATAGCGGTTACACAGTCAAAGCAGCCAATACAAGCAACACTCTTGGGGTCTATTAACTCACTCATTCAATCTTCTCCATTAACAGCCAGTATGGCCATCGCAACAACACTCCTAGCAGTTGGCATCACCGCTGGCCTTATCGCTTTGTTTGTATCTAAATACAAACATGCTAAAGCGTTAGCATCCCTTAAAACGCAACTGTCTACTCATATCCCAGTTGCCACACCAGTAGCAATGCATGATGGTGTGGGCATACGTGATGCATCCCTAGTCAATCACAATCTGCTCACTGCTGAATATGCCAGCTCAAGTAGCCAATCCACTCGTGCAAATATGCATAACTCAACCCCCCTTTTGACAGCGGAAGCGGTTTCACCTACCAACAATCCAGAAAATCTTCCGCAGGCATGATTTCAAACTGTTAGCTGCTATTCGCCAAGTTATGAACATCTTTTATCGCCCAACACTTGTGTTTGGTCAGCAAATCAAGTAGTTTGGCCATGAGTCAGCTAAGCAGTCGCCCCTTTGCATGCATTGGGGAGGAAAGTCCGGGCTCCATAGAGCAAGGGTGCCAGGTAACGCCTGGGGGGCGCAAGCCCACGGCAAGTGCAGCAGAAAGTAAACCGCCAGCATCATTGATGTTGGTAAGGGTGAAAGGGTGCGGTAAGAGCGCACCGCGCAATTGGTAACAATTTGTGGCGAGGTAAACCCCACTCGGAGCAAGACCAAATAGGAATCAACGCGCTTCGGCGCACCCGGCGGCTCGTTGGGTGATTCGGGTAGGTTGCTTGAGGTGGTTGGCGACAACCATCCCAGATAGATGACTGTTCACGACAGAACCCGGCTTATCGGCTGACTCACCTTCTCATGATATGCGCAAGAATGATCAATAAATCGACAATATTACCACATATACTCAGATTATTGGCATGACCTTGGTCTTAATATTGGGAGGCAACATGAGTATCAACAAACGCTTGCATGCTGTGTCAGAGTACATTGGACATCACCTTGATGCACCTCTGAACTTGCAACAACTGGCCTCACAAGCTCATCTGTCGCCATACCACTTTCACAGATTATTTCGTGCCTCTATCGGGATGTCTTGACATCAATATATCAGATGGCTGCGTCTCAAACACGCGGCTCATCAGCTGGCTGTGGAAAACATCGGCATTGCGTACGATGATCCAGAAACCACACCGGCTGAGGAATGGCGATTTGACTTAGGAATTGCGGTACCAGAGTCATTCGAAATCAATGGCAATCTCATAGAGAAAAGACTGCCTGCTGGCCAATACCTGGTGTCGACTCACCACGGCTCACGAGATGATATTGCTAAAACAGTCTACGGCTTATACGAATATTGCGTTAGCAATGATATCACACCGGCAGATCAACCCTGTATCTTTAAGTTCATTACCAAAGACACGGAAGTCTCTGATACCGAACAAGTGACTGAGTGTTGGTTATTGATAACGTAAGCACTCTGAAAGGTTGCTGAATGTGCTGACTGCATTGACCCAACAATGTCGTCAGCAAAATTAAAAATTGAGCAATGCAGCTATTCTTATGATACGCTGGGTATCACACAACGCTGTCGATACACACTGCCACCATCTGCTGGCAAACTCTCATAACACACTAACGCTTGACAGGGCAACAGCGCATTATTTTTCAAAACCATTGGCGGCGCCAACGCAACTCGACTGCGCGCTAAGGTGACATGCGGCTGATAGCCATGCACATCTTCATGTGTCGACCACGGGGACACTGCCGCATGCAAACGCCTTTGAAATTGCATTAAGGCTTCACTTTGCTCACAATGACATGCAAAAATTTTTCCCGTACTTGACGCCTTGTTCGGAAAGATTCCTAAGCGCTCTAACCGCAATAATGGAAAATCAACGGCGGAAAACTGATGCAAGCTTCGTATCAATGCGTCAACATCAGATACCAGTACTTCGCCCAGAAAAGCCAAAGTAACATGATATTGATCCATGGTCTGCCAGCGCCACTGTGCATGGTCTTTTTGCAATAACGTGATACGATCCTGCAAGCATTGCGGCAAAGAAACTGAAAAAGCGACAAATAACCGCACGTGCTCACCCATCTTATGACTTCACCCATGCAGCAATGGCAGAGCGACCATACAATGCGCGTGCTTTTGCTACAACAGCAGCACTTTGGTAAGCTCGCAAAAACTGCTGATAAGGCACTTTATTTTTATCGCCGGCACGGCAAACAAGCAGGTTGACGTATGCAGAGTCAATCGACTCAGAAAATAAAGCATCTTTTTCTGGCTTCAGACCTGCTGGCAAGGCATAAGTGGTATTAATCGCCGCCAAATCCACATCACCCAGTGCACGCGGTAATTGCGCAGCATCCAACAAAACAATTTTCAGCTGCCGCTTATTTTTCACAATATCCATTGGCGTAGCGGCAAATCCGACGCCTCGGTGTAGTTTAAGCAAACCAACCTTTTGCAATAAGATTAAGGCACGACCTTCATTGGTTGGGTCATTGGGAATAGCAACCTGCGCACCTTTCGGTATTGTTGACAGCGACAGCACTTTCTTGGAGTACAGACTCATTGGGAAAATAAAACTTCGCCCAAGAACCGCAAACTGATAACCACGCGCTTTCATTTGTGCCTTCAGAAAAGGCATATGCTGATAAATATTGATATCAATGTCATTATCTGCCAACGCCATGTTCGGGATATTGTAATCAGAGAAAGTCACCACCTTGACTTGTAAATGATAACGCTTCATCGCCTCTTCAGCCGCAACTTTGACCAAGTCAGCCTCTGGCCCCGCCATCGCACCGACAAGTAAAATATTTTTATCACGTGTTGACTGACAGCCAGCCAACAAGAAAAGTGCCAACACACAGAGCCTTGTCATCCATTGCCACATTGTAAGCTCCTTACTTTTCCAAACAGTTTGCCAGCGCATCGCCTAGCCACTGCATACACTGCACTAAAACAATCAGCACAATCACTGTCGTCAACATAACGCCAAGATCGAACCGATTATAGCCATATCGTATCGCTAAATCACCCAGACCACCCCCACCGACAGCGCCCGCCATGGCAGAGTAACCCACCAAAGTCACCGCCGTTAACAGTATACCACGCACAATCGCCGGTAACGCCTCTGGCAACAAAAAACGGCATAGGATTTGCCGGGGTGTCGCACCCATGGCCGCCGCAGCCTCTAACAAACCAGCAGGTAGGGCGCACAATGCTGACTCAACCACACGCGCCAGAAAAGGCATCGCCGAAATGGCCAACGGCACCACTGCCGCAGCAGTACCAATCGTACTGCCCACCAAAAAACGCGTTAATGGAATCAATGCAATCATCAAAATGATAAAAGGAATAGAGCGCATCACATTCACAATGGCTGTGAGTACTTTGTGTAGCACAGGCTTTGGCCAACACAACGGCTGATCACTGGCCCACAGCAGCACACCTAGCGGCACACCCACACAGGCCGCAATGAGACTCGCCCAAAAAACCATTGCTAATGTCTGCCAGGTTGCCTCAAGTAAAGCACCAGTCATCATGTTGAACATAACCCAACTCCTCTATCATTAACCCAGCGTCGCGTAAAAAATGACACACCGACTCACGCGCCTCACCACAGGGTACTGCACAAATCATTTTGCCCATCAAGCAACCGTGTACCGTACTGAGGTTGGCTTGTAAAATATTGAGAGACACACCAAATCGTGCCGCACAGGCACTGATGAGTGGTTGTGCGGCCGCTGCGCCCGAGAATGTACATGCCAGCAACTGAAAGCCGTGCTGCACCTGATCTGCGACACACACGTTCGCTAATTCTTCTGGCAATTGACAGTGCGCATCTTCTTGTACCAATGCTTGCGTGACAGCATGTTGTGGACTCCTGAAAATGTGCTCCACACTATTACTTTCAACAACCGCCCCATTTGCCATGACCACAACGTGATCAGCCACTTGCTTAATAACAGACATCTCATGGGTGATCAGTAGCACAGTGAGTTGCATCTCTTGTTGTAACTCAGATAGCAACTGCAAAATTTGTCGTGTCGATTCCGGATCTAAGGCAGAAGTCATTTCGTCACACAATAAAATATGGGGTGACAATACCAGTGCTCTGGCGATCGCAACTCGCTGGCGTTGTCCGCCACTGAGGGTAGCCGGATACGCTTGCGCTCTATCAGCTAAACCAACACGCGCCAGCATGGCATGCGCTTTCACTGTGGCAGCTCCCTGAGATTCACCAGCCAGCAACAGTGGACTAGCGACATTTTGCAGCGCTGTTTTTCGCTTCATCAAGTTAAAATGTTGGAATACCATGCCCATTCGTCGACGCTGCGCACGTAACTCAGCGGCAGAACACTGTAAAATATCTTCGCCAGCAATGAAAATACGCCCACTATCGACCCGCTCCAGGGCATTAACACAGCGTATGAGCGTACTTTTACCAGCACCACTGGGACCAATAACACCGCAGATGCTACCTGCAGGCACCTGCAAACTCACTTGATCCAAGGCCTGATGTTTTGCTCCGCAAGACAGTGTGAATTGCTTGCAAAGCTGTTCGATTTGTATCAATTTTAAACCTTACATGACTATTGTGACTATTTTTTGATTCAAATCTGGCTCGGAGTGAGCAAGTATAGACCGGACACAAGAAGTGCTTTCTTTTTAGCCGGTTTTATAACGCGCAGGCAAGCCAGAATCCAAATCAGCGCGATTAACAGGGTAACACAATTATTTCTCAACTCAAAGGGGCCAAAACTGGATCAATTGACCATAACAGCCTCCTCGGCTAACATATTCTGACGAGATAACTAAAAAGGACCTTCCCTCATGCAAAACAACACCACACCAACGGCTTCTGAAACAGCCGCTAACAACTCACTGGGCTTCATCATTAAGCGATCCATACGTCAAAGCCATGGTGCGTTTAAAGAAGTCTGGGGAAAATGCTTTTTGTATATGCTCCTTGCTGGCATTATCGGAGGATTGATCATAGCAAGCATGGGCTTTATGGCTCTTGAGAATGCAAATGCAGGCGTACCATACCAAGCTCAAAGCAATATTGGCTTTTTATTACTGGCAATTATCATGAACTTTATTTACGCACGCCTTGCTGCACTAATTCTACCGATATGCCAGCGATACGCGAACCACAAAACGACCGCAGATCAGCAAAACACTGTAACAGAGCAACCCAAAAATCACTGGGTAATCACCATGCGTATATTTACAATTTACATGATCATATTTGTGGCACACTTGATCATTTCAATTCTAGCTGGAGGACAAGATGCCACTTCAACACTTTCAAACAGCCTCAATAATACACAACTGGTCACAGGTACAAACACGCATTCCATGCCACTGAGCACCAAGATAAGTTTAGTCTTATATCTATTTACTGTACCATTTCTACTCTTCGCTGTTATTGAAACTTCCCTAAAAAATCAACATGTATCCTCAAGTATTAAAAATGCGTGGAAGAATTATTGCAATCCTCAACAATTTTGGCAATCACTATTTGCATTTTGGGGCGCATACATTGCCATCGTCTTGACAGGCATAGCAATTCTTGGTGCCGGGTTTCTCATTTATACCACATTTATGAGTACCTCCAGCCCAAATAGTGCTGCACTGAGCCTATCTGGAATTGTCAGCGGCGTCACACTCTTACTCGCTGCCGCACTGGCTTTCTATATCGTTACTTGTATTATGCTCGCCAGCTACATGGCTGTGATACTCATTTATCAACGACTAGAAGCACGAATTCAAGCATCCAAATAACACATCTCATCTACCTACTAGCCAACATTGTTTGACATAGCAATGATCAGAGTACCAATCAATATGGACACGCAGCTCTACCTCTGCTGCTTATAGAGATCACATCCATAGTTTCATGGTACTTACTTCATATAGTGCGATCATCCTTCAATAAGCAGTGTATTTAGAAACGCAGTGGAATATAAAAAACAAACTGATCTGCACGCTCTGAGATGATAATTTATGGACCTCTACAACTAAAATTAATGCAAACTCAATGACTCATAACAGCCAAACAATGAAACGATAAATGTAACGCTAAAACACCTCAATACACTCGCAATTATCATGGATTTGTGGCAAAATTTGTCATCCATTTTGATTAACTTCGAGACTTGTCATATGAAAAAACAGATTAATGTAGGCACTGCTTTACAGAATGCACTCAATACAGCACTCATAGAGTGCGCCAAAAATAAGCATGAATGTAAGGACGTTACGGAACACTTACTTCAGTGCAAGGCAAACATTGAGGCTGCCGATCCATGGGGTTACACTGCTCTGATTGGCGCTGCCAGCAAAGGCCACAGCGAAACTGTGCAACTGCTACTCGATCGCAAAGCAAATATTGAGGCTGTCTATGAAGGCGGTGACACTGCTCTGATACGCGCTGCCTGTAATGGCCACAGCGACACTGTGAAACTGCTACTTCAGCAAAAAGCAAATATTGAGGCTATCAATGAATACACTGCCCTAATGTGCGCTGCCCAAAACGGCCAGATCGAAAATGTGAAACTGCTAATGATGTATGGCGCAAATGTTATGGTCTCTGCAGATGGCTTGAACGTATCGTTCTCTTATGTCACTGAATTTGGTGGAATTATATCTGAAACACTTAAATTGACCCAAGAATAATATGGAACCCTTTCTCATGCAAGGCAACCTTGGGAGCAAAGCAATGAATACTGCAAAAAAAGACGTTTACCGTTCTTACAAGAAAACTTTATAGCAGCTATGAAATGGTTGGAGAAACACATAGATTTAAATTCAGACAAAGTAAAGACTCTTATACTGCATCGATTTCAACTTCTCGAGAAAGTACCATATAAAAGCATTGATGCATGCTTTAGTGCTATCAAAAACCAAACTGCACTCATATTCTTAATGTCTACTCACAGACTAGGCAAACAGAGACTCACTCCCCACAACGAGGCCATTCGAATCATACTAAAATTTGTCGGAGTACCTACCCTGCGCCATCCAGGTCAGACAACTACAATAAGCCCACCCGATAAGAGACGCTGACTCAGTCAACCACAGATGGGAAGCCTATCCATTCTTGCTCTGACCAACCGAAAACGTGCACATAACACAGCTTATCAACGATAACCGCTCGCATCAACATACCTAGTATCACAATACGCCACCAAGTATATTTCGAAACGCAGTGGAATATAATAAGCAAACTTGTCTGCACGCTCCGAGATGATAACTTATGGACCTCTACAACTAAAATTAATGCAAACTCAATGACTTATAACAGCCAAACAATGAAACGATAAATGTAACGCTAAAACACCTCAATACACTAGCAATTATCATGGATTTGTGGCAAAATTTGTAATCTATTTTGATTAACTTCGAGACTTGTCATATGAAAAAACAGATTAATGTAGGTACTGCTTTACAGAATGCACTCAATACAGCACTCATAGAATGCGCCCAAAATGAGCGTGAATGTAAGGACGTTGCGGAACACTTACTTCAGTGCAAGGCAAACATTGAAGCTACCAATCAACATGGTAGCACTGCTCTGACATTGGCTGCCTACAACGGCCACAGCGAAACTGTGCAACTGCTACTTCAGCAAAAAGCAAATATTGAGGCTACCAATCCACGTGGTTTCACTGCCCTGACATTGGCTGCCTACAACGGCCACAGCGAAACTGTGCAACTGCTACTTCAGCAAAAAGCAAATATTGAGGCTACCAATCCACGTGGTTTCACTGCTCTGATGGGCGCCGCCTGTAAAGGCCAGAGCAAAACTACACAACTGCTACTTCAGCAAAAAGCAAACATTGACGCTGTCAATCGAGGTGGTAACACTGCTTTGATCATGGCTGCTCAAAATGATCATATCAAGACTGCACAACTACTACTTGAGCACAAAGCAAACATTGACGCTGTCAATCGAGGTGGTAACACTGCTTTGATCATGGCTGCTCAAAATGATCATATCAAGACTGCACAACTACTACTTGAGCACAAAGCAAACATTGACGCTGCCAATCGACATGATGACACTGCTCTGATCATGGCTGCTCAAAATGATCATATCAAGACTGCACAACTACTACTTGAGCACAAAGCAAACATTGAAGCTGACGATGTTTATGGTATCACTGCTCTGATGATCGCTACCCGTCGTAACAACAGCGAAGCTATAAAACTGCTAATGATGTATAGCGCAAACATTGACGCTGCCGATCTAGAAGGTGAGACTGCTCTTATCATGGCTGCTCAAAATGATGATATCAACACTGTACAACTACTACTTGAGCACAAAGCAAACATTGAAGCTACAGATCAATATGGTAACACTGCCCTAATACGGGCTACCTGTAACGCCCACAGCGAAATTGTACAACTGCTGCTTGATCGCAGTGCAAATACTGAGGCTTTAGGTGACTACGACAACACTGCTCTGATATTCGCTGCCCGTGATGGCATAAGCGAACCTATAAAACTGCTAATGATGTATGGCGCAAATATTGAGGCTGTCGATGTAAATGGCTGGACTGCTCTGGATCACGTTATTAAGGATGCCGCCTATGTAACTGATATGGATCCTAATGCCGAAACTGAGTGGAATCTATCGCTCTTTTATCTCACTCTCTATGGTGCTGAAACACTTAACTTGACCCCAGAACAAAATAAAACTCTCTCTCATGCAAGGCAACCTTGGCAGAAAAGCAAAAACTACTGCGAAAAAAAATGTTTGCCGTTCTTACACGAAAACTTTTTAGCAGCTAGGAAATGGCTGGACAAACACAAGAATTTAAATTTAGATAAAGTAAAGTATTTAATACTATATCGCTTTCAACTTCTCAAGAAAATACCATTCAAAAACATTGATGCATGTTTTAGTGCCATCAAAAACCAAACTGTGCTCATATTTTTAATGTCTATTTACCGAACACAGTGGGGATCCATTAATTCCAGCGAAGCCATTCAAATCATACTAGAATTTGTCGGAGCACCTACCCTGCGCCATCCAGGTCAGACAACTACAATAATTCCACCACATAAAAGATGCCGACTCAGTCAACCACAGACGGGAAGCCTATCCATTCTTGCTCTGACCAATCGACAACGTGCACATAACACCGCTCATCACGCACTCCGCTCTTAACCATACCAAATGAATGAATAAACCTTGCAGTGCGTTTCAGGGCAGGCACTCTGATTATGATCACGCCACTTCTCAAAATTCCAACCAGCATCCTAACGCAACAACAAGTTAATGTTATTTAAAATAAGCCCTTGTAATGCGCCTTAATAAATGACTGGTCCATCTCGGCCGAGACGACACCCTGAAGTCCTATGCACCTAAGGTTTCGTTAAATCGATGATTCAAAATTCTCAAGCGATGAAATGATAAATTTAACTTTTAATCACCTCAATACACTTGAAATCAAAATGGATTTTTAATATCATTTGACAATATTTATATGAATTCGGGATTTTTAATATGAAAGAACAGGTTGACATGAGTAATGATTTTGCTCTGATACGCGCTGCCCGTAAAGACCACAGTGAAACTGTGCAACTGCTACTTCGGCAAAAAGCAAATATTGACGCCACCAATACCAACGCAAACGGTCTCACTGCTCTGATAGGCGCTGCCAGTGGAGGCCACAGCGAAACTGTGCAACTGCTACTTCAGCAAAAAGCAAATATTGATGCTAACATGCAGGGATATAACACTGCTCTAACAAGCGCTGCCGAGAAAGGTCACAGCGACACTGTGAAACTGCTACTTGAGCACAAAGCATATATTAATGATTTCAATGAAGATGGTGACACTGCTCTGATCCTCGCTGCCTGCAACGGCCATAGCGGAACTGTGAAACTGCTACTCGAGCACAAAGCAAAAATTAAATCTACTAATAATAAGGGTAACACGGCACTGATCACAGCTGCGACTGAAGGCCGCAGTCAATCTGTGAAAGATCTACTTACGCACAAAGAAAATATTGAAGATTTCGATGAAGACGGTGACACTGCTCTGTTGAGCGCTACTGATGTAGGACTTTACAAAACCGTGCAACATCTACTTGAGCTCAAAGCAAATATTGATGCTAGCAATAACAACGGTGAAACTGCTCTGATGTATGCTACTAGAAGAGGAAGTATCGAAACCATGAAACTGCTGCTTAAGAAGAATGCAAATATTGAAGCTACCGATCCATATGGTAACACTGCCCTGCATCATCACGGGTGTGGAGAAGCTAAAAACCTACTGCTTATGCACGGTGCAAACGCTGAAGCTACTAACCGTAAGGGTTATACTCCTCTATACTACGCTGTTATAAGACGCAACGGTCAGTTTCTCTCTTGTCTCGCTAGATTTGGTGTAGCTATCCCTGATAACATTCTTAAGGGGGACTCATCGATCAATAATCAATCCCAATATTTTCTGAGATATAAAAAAAGACTCCAAAAAAAACTCAATTTCCGTTTTTGCTAAGCAACTTCAGGGTAGCTCTTCGTTGGTGGGGCGAGGATAAGCACACGTGCGGGAAAATAAGTACTGCAATCATTTATTTCCAACGCTACAAACAAATACTCCTTGAAAATATTGATGCATGCTTTAGTGCCATCAGAAACCAAACTGCACTCATATTTTTAATGTCTATTCGCAGAAATGAAGAGTGGAATTTACACCATTTCAAAGGAGCCATTCAAATCATACTAGAATTTGTCGGAGCGCCTACCCCGTGCCATCCAGGTCAGAAGATAAGATCATCGTACAAAAGACCCCCAGGTGTGATAACCACAGTAAGTCATACACCTAAAAGGCCCCGATACTCTCAATGATAGAGTAGAATCCTATCCATTCTTGCTCTGACCAACCGACAACGCGTGCATAACACAGCTACAGCTCATGACGCACCCAGCGCCTAATCATACCAAATGAATGAAGAAACCTTGCAGTGCGTTTCAGGGCAAGCACTCTGATGTTGTAGCTTGAAGGCAGTTGCATAGTTTTCCTGTGGTCCTTGGTGAAAACCTAAATCAAAGCAGCGGTACCAGTCTCATCGACAGCCTTGTCGCGCCGTGTTCATGTAGCATAGGCAATCTAGATCCGAGGGGTGTTAACGTCTATATTAACAGCCTCAATATTTACCTTGAACATAATGTGGTTTTCCGCAATGTTCTTTCTACCCCTCTCCTCACTTTTCGCCCATGCAATAAGTGCTCTATCGAGCGCCCGCATTAAATTATTGTCTACCCCTTTTGGTTCTTTCAAATTACAAGCCTCGAAGTTATGTAAAATATATCATTCATGTTGTTACAAAACCATTTTGATTTAAAGCTAAATTTATCGCTGCACTGCTTGATCATTTTAATTATTGATCTATGCAAGCTTTAGGTGTGGAAGACTTTAGGTTGTCTTCTTAGAGCATGCTAACCAGTTTGTTTGTAATGTTCCATGATATTCTAGGCTTTTCTAATCGAATAAGGCTCAAGTAGTAGACAATATTCAGTACCAAAGTTCGCATTTTGTCATATGTAGGGTATATAATATCAAAATGATCTCTTTGGGGAAAAACCATGATCAATCATCGCATTAACCGCTGCCAAACCCTGTTTATGATATTGTTGGTGGCTTTTTTGCTGCTAAAATACCTATTACAATTTCTACCGGGCATAACACTTGAAACGCTGCTACATTATTTTCGGCACAGCGCAGCAGAAGTCGGCTGGATCGGCGCTTTTTACGCATATGCCTACCTCCTCGTGCAAATCCCTGCGGGCATTATCGTTGACACCCATAATTTGCCCAAAACTGTCTGTTTTGCGCTGGGAATTTGCTTGCTAGGCGCCATTCTTTACACCAGCAGTCAAGCCTTATGGGCCCTCTTGCTGTCACGCGCACTCATGGGCGCCGGCGCTGCTTTTGCAACTGCTTGTTACATGCGTGGCGCCAGCTTATTCTTTGATCGACACCAGTTTGGCAGACTATCCGGCTTGTTTGGTACGGCATGTATGGGTGGTGCTGGCTTAGTCATCATGATATTCGGGCACTTATATGACCATAGTGGCTTTCATATTGTCACAGTGACATCCACTGTTGTGGCTGGTATATTTCTGCTGTGTGCACTGTCTTTCTTACCCAAGCGCCATGTGATTAACCCTATTCGCCACCACGAAAAACAGATCTCACTACCTCTTTTTCTCAAACAATGTCAAATAATTCTTAATAAAAACAATATCTTATTGCTCTTATACAACGGCCTCGCATTCACTCCAATACTGGTATTCAGTGGCCTGTGGGGAAAATCATTTTTCAGCCACCACTTCCATATTTCCGATAGTGCCAGCAACATCTGTATCAATGCGCTTTTACAAGGTTTTGCCTTGGGTGGACTCTTCCAATTTTTTGTACCACTGACACGTAAAGTTCAACTCAGTGTCATGAGTTATGGTATCGCTATCAGCCTAATATTATTCATTACCTTAGTCTATTACTTACCTGTACAAATTAGCGCGATTTGGATTTTTATTCTTTGCGCACTGATTGGGTTTTGTGCCAGTGGATTTCTCACATCCTATGCCATTTGCAACCGAATCAACTCGCCTGCAATGATCGCCACGGCCATTGCTGTCATCAATATGGGAGACCCTATTTTTGCAGGCATTGCAGAGCCACTCATGGGGCACATTATTGATTTGCAGCACGGCAGCTATCAAAACAGCATGCTTGTGTTTGTCGTTTACTGGTTGTTAGCGATCATTTGCGCACGCTGTATCAACTTAAAAAAAACATCGCCATTGTGCAGTTAATGCAATCCAACTTACCAATTCGGATTAATCACAAAATCACCATGACACATTGATGGCTTATAATGCGGAGAAGAAATCGTATATGACCCATGTTTTTTCCTCAGCCCGTCATCATATGCAGGTGTCACAGTCACTGTACTGGCGTCGTTGGATTGCACCGTAATCTGAGTAACGACATCACCTTCACATCTGGCTGAAATAATATGAGTACTGGTATTATGCCCGAAGTGACAATCATCTGTTGACGTTGTGCAGTAAAGATCAATATTACTCGCACTGAACCAAGCATTATCGTAGCGCGATTCATGTGCCTCACCTTCTGTTTGCCAACCAATGTCACAGCCCTTCGCTAAAAACTGATTGTTTAGGTATGACTTTGCTAAAACTTGACATTGATCAGCTGCTTGCACTTGCGCAAACAAAAAAGCGACCGGTAACACTGCTGCACATAACCACTGTCTCATGATACACCTCTCTATCGGTAAATTTATTTAATCTTCATTTCTATTAACAAGAAGTGATCAATTCGTCAAGATGCCATCAACAGTGCCTAGGCTATCGGGAGCGTCACACCCCGCTGGCGTTGGTACTTACCACCGCGATCAGCATAAGACGTTTCACAAACCTCATCAGACTCCAGAAATAAAATCTGTGCCACACCCTCATTGGCGTAGATCTTAGCTGGCAAATTAGTGGTATTAGAAAACTCAAGCGTGACATGACCTTCCCACTCGGGTTCAAGCGGTGTGACATTAACGATAATACCGCAACGAGCATAAGTCGACTTACCGACACATACTGTCAATACATTACGCGGAATCTTGAAGTATTCCACCGTCCGTGCCAACACAAATGAGTTGGGAGGAATAATACAGACATCGGTTTCAACATCAATAAAACTACTGGCATCGAAGCGCTTTGGGTCGACTACAGCAGAGTTAATATTGGTAAAAATTTTGAACTCCCTGGCGCACCGTACGTCATAACCATAACTGGATGTGCCGTATGAAATCACACGCTCTCCAGCTATTTCACGTACTTGCCCGCTCTCAAAAGGTGCAATCATTGCTTTATTTTTCGACATGCGTCGAATCCAGTGATCTGATTTAATGGGCATGACTGCCTCCTCGTGACATGATTTATTTCATGGTGCAACAAAGCCGCGCTAGAAGCAAGCCCTAGTCAGCCTGCAAACGCGCACCGGGTAATTGCTGCGAATAGGCACGTGGCTGCTTGGCCAGCCAAACACTCAATGTACTGGCCATAACCTCAAATTGCTGTGCAATAGCGCCTGTGGTCAACGGTTGTCCATTGTCTGCTGCGCGCCCTAAACTGGGAACCAACGGTACACTACCCAAATGCGGTAACGCCAGCGCTTCAGCCAAAGCAGCACCGCCACCATGCGAAAATACATCTGCCTCATGCTGGCAATTTGGACACTGAAAGTGGCTCATATTTTCCACAACACCCGCAATTGGAACAGACACACGCTGAAACATGGAAATACCCTTATGCACGTCCAAAATAGCCACAGGTTGTGGCGTGGTCACCACCACAGCAGCCGAAATCGGTATTTTTTTTGATAACGTAAGCTGTACATCACCGGTACCTGGTGGCAAATCCACAAATAAAATATCCAAATCATCCCAGCGGGTGTCCTGATACAATTGCATGAGTGCACCACTGACCATGGGACCACGCCAAACCATGGGGCGATCGTCTGCTACCAAATAACCCATAGACATGCTTTGTATACCATGCGCCATCACTGGTCGTAAAAAACCCTCTGCCTTGGCTGCATTTGCTGTTTGCTCGTCTACCCCCAGCATACGTGGCACATTTGGGCCATAGATATCAGCATCCAACAAACCAACACGACAACCCAATCGCGCCATGGCCAATGCCAAATTCAGCGCCACTGTTGACTTACCAACACCACCTTTACCCGAGCCAACTGCGATGATATTGCGACATCTTTGATCACTTTTGACACCCTCTTGCGGCATACGCGCACGAATCTTGCTTAAAATCGTCACCGACTTTAAAAGCGCCCCTTGCTCACACAAGAACTGTTCTAAGCGCCTTTTTAAAGCCTGCTCAGCCTGAGCATCTAATACATATGGCAAAGTGAGCGCAACTGTCAATGCATCAACTGATCCGGTCAACGTGACGGCAGATTCCGACCATGATGTGCCCAGCAGTGGGTCGTTTTCAGCGCATAACTGCTTCTTCAAGGATGATAGATCGGGCATTTTTTCCTCCAACATCGGGCATAACGGCTCAAATATACCGCCACAATAACAAAAAAGCAAAAAAAATGCACAAATTGTATCGACACAGGTGCAAACACATGCATAAAACGGTATATTCTAAAGCACTCATTGATCCCATGGAACCGCACATGACGCAAAAAAATGACCTCATCATCACCGCTGCCTTACCCTACGCGAATGGCGACATCCACTTAGGGCACCTTGTTGAGTATATCCAAGCAGATATTTGTACAAGATTTCACCGACTGCAAGGCCGTAAAGCATACTATATCTGCGGTAGTGACGCGCATGGCACGCCCATCATGCTCAAAGCAGCTGAAAATAACGAAACACCAGAAGCACTGACCGAGCGGGTGCGTGAAAACCAAATGTCAGATTTAGCATCATTCGGCGTGCAGTTCGACCATTTCTACAGTACGCATTCAGCTGAAAATGAGCGCTTGGTCGGCGAAATCTATGCTCAACTTTGCGAGCGTGGCGACATCATCAAAAAAACCATTTCCCAAGCATATGATGCTGAAGCCGACATGTTCTTACCTGATCGCTACGTAAAGGGTACTTGCCCACGCTGCAAAGCTCCCGACCAATATGGCGATAACTGCGAACAATGCGGTGCCTCCTATGGCACGGATGAACTCATAGATGCGCGCTCTGTTGTATCTGGTCAACCACCTGTCATGAAGGATACACAACATTTTTTCTTTGACCTTGAGCGTCACCGAGATTTTTTACTGAAGTGGCTGGCAAGCGACGCACTGCCCAGTACCGTTGCGAACAAACTGAAAGAATGGTTCCAAGAAGAACTCAGACCATGGGACATCAGCCGTGATGCACCCTATTTTGGCTTCCCAATTCCTGGAGAAAAAGACAAATTTTTCTATGTCTGGCTAGATGCACCCATTGGCTACATGGCGAGTTTCGAACACTTTTGTCAGGAGCAAGGCTTAGATTTTCAACGTTTCTGGGAAAACAACAGTACCACCGATCTGTATCATTTCATTGGTAAGGACATCGCCTACTTCCATGGATTATTCTGGCCAGCCATTTTACACGCCAGTGAACACCGCTTGCCAACGCGCTTGTTTGTTCATGGCTATCTCACCATCAATGGCCAAAAAATGTCGAAGTCACGCGGCCACTTCATCAGCGCCAAAGAATATGCTGCCGAACTGTCACCCACTTACTTACGCTACTACTTCGCAACCAAAATAAACACCAGCACCGATGATATCGACTTTAGCCTACAAGACTTTCAACAACGTGTTAATGCCGACCTCGTTGGGAAATATATCAATATTGCTAGCCGCAGCGCCGGTTTCTTGCGTAAACATTTTGATAACACACTCGCAAACGAGCTACACAACCCAGCCCTATTTAACGAGCTGGTTGCTGCAGGTGATGAGATTGCTGCTTACTACGATAACATGCAGCTTGCAAAAGCCATGCGCTGCATCATGGCGTTAGCAGATAAAGTCAACCAGTATATCGATGAACAAGCACCCTGGGTATTGGCAAAAGCCACTCCTATACCAGCAGAAGTACAAGGCATCACCAGTATGGGTATCCATGCCTTTCAATTGCTAACAACCTACCTAGCACCCGTATTACCACAGCTCAGTGCGCGTGTTTGCGAATTTTTACAAATTGATGAGCTGTGCTGGGAATCACGGGGCAAACCCCGCCTTGGGCAACGTATTAACAAGTTCAAAGCATTGCTACCACGTATCACAGATGAGAGCATTGCCGCTTTACTACCCACAAAAGAAGAGGTGGTGAGTTGAGCGATAGCAAAGCACACCTCATTCAACAAATTGACGCACTCTTACCACAAACACAGTGCGAACTCTGTGAATACCCAGGCTGCCTACCCTATGCCACAGCCATTGCCAATGACAATGAACAGATAGATCGCTGCCTGCCCGGTGGTGTTAACACATTAATGGCACTCGGCAAGCTATTGCATCGTGATCCAAAGCCATTCATTGCAGCCCTGGCAGAGAAAAGCAAAGCGCCCAGCAAAGTGGTTATTGATGAATCACGTTGTATTGGCTGCACAAAATGTCTGCCTGTCTGCCCAACAGATGCCATCATCGGTAGCGGTAAACGCATGCATACAGTGATTGCTGATGCCTGCACTGGCTGTGATCGCTGTATTCCTGCCTGCCCAGTTGACTGTATCAGCAGTATCGCAAGTGAAGCCGTTAACCCCAGCAAGCAAGATGAATGGCGGCAACGCTTTCAAGCCCATCAACAGCGGCTACAAAATGAGCGACATCTGCAACGATCTCGCTATCAAAAAAACAAGCAAAGTGGCGATCGCCAGCAACAACTATCTGATCGTTTGGCAAAATTAAATGCACTTAAAAGACAAAGTAAGGACATATAAATGGTTTTGCGCGCAAATCGAGAAGCTTTCTTTGAAACATTGAAAAGTCATAACCCCGCACCAACAACTGAATTAGAGTATGACAGTGCATTTGAACTACTCGTCGCTGTCACACTTTCCGCACAAGCGACGGATATCAGTGTTAATAAAGCTACAAAACCGCTGTTTGCGGTTGCAAATACACCTGAAAAAATATTTGCGCTAGGCGAGTCTGGCCTCAAACAATATATTCGCAGCATTGGTTTATTTAATAGCAAAGCAAAACACATTATCCAAGCCTGCCGACAACTCATTGACGAGCACAAAAGCCAAGTACCACAAACACGGCAAGAACTAGAAGCGCTACCAGGTGTTGGCCGTAAAACAGCGAATGTCATATTAAACACAGCTTTTGGTCAACCAACCATCGCTGTTGATACACATATTTTTCGTGTGAGCAATCGTACTCGGCTGGCACCTGGCAAAACACCATTAGCAGTCGAAAAAGCACTCTTGCGTGTCGTACCCGAAGTGTTCCTAAAGGATGCACATCACTGGCTGATTTTGCACGGTCGCTATGTTTGCAAAGCCCGTTCACCAGATTGTGCACAATGCTCAGTAATTGACTATTGTCGATACACCCAACGGCATAAAATAGCCGAGCAAAGTGAGACAACATGATAGATGACCCAAAAGTGTATAGACAACACATACTGCAAGCCTGGCAGCACAATCAAAACAAGTTGCCACTTGATCGCATGCAGCAACAAATAGTTGACGTCATTGAGCAACACCCCGAATACCACAATATACTCAATCAACCCGAAATAGCCCTCAACGAAACATATCGCACAGACAATAATCCATTTCTACATATTGCACTGCATTTATCACTCAATGAGCAAATTAGTATGGATAGACCAACTGGCATCAGATCGCTATGGGAACAAGCATGCCAACGTATGGATGCACATGACTGCGCTCACCAATGTATCTCAATCATGGCTGACATGCTCTGGGATGCACAACACAAGAAAGTACTGATCAGTGACGAAGAATACTATCATCAATTAAAGAAAAAACTGTCACCATCACGTCACTAAGCACCTGCTCTGATGATCAACAGTCTACATACTGCGTCTGTTAAAAGACAAAAGAGTACACCCTATTTGCCGCTACCTAATGGCTGCATTTCCTTACGCATAGCCTCTACCTCATTCACTGATATCTCAAAAAACAATGCAACTTCTTCAATACTTTTATTATACTGCAACATTTTTAGGATGAATTTTTTTCTTTCAGAGGCAGCACCTGTCTGTATGCCTTCTCGCTTGCCTTCCAGCTTGCCCTCTAGCTTGCCTTCCAGCTTGCCCTCTAGCTTGCCCTCTAGCTTGCCTTCCAGCTTGCCCTCTAGCTTGCCTTCCAGCTTGCCCTCTAACTTACCTTTTAACATACCTTGCTGTAGGCCCTCATCGTATAACTGCTGCGCAACTGTAGCCATATGCTCTCCTATGGTTGGGAAAATTGCTTCTATCGAAGCAATAAAATCGTCCTTATCTATAATGTTAGCTGATGTCATGATGCACTTCAACCATTTAACAGCCAGTAATTCACACCCACCCTGGTAGACAATAAACGCTAAACAACTGATAATTTTATGCTGCACCGCCGTAAAATCCCTTCGCCGTAGATGCTTCAACATCATTGTCATCATCGAAGTCCATCGGTCTCGCATCAGCTCATCATCACCAATGACTGTTAAATCAATAAGATTGAACGGCCTAAACATCAACGATCTAGCAAGCGTTGGATTTTGAAAACCATCTGCCCAGTCACAACTGCCTGGATAGGGACTTTGTGTACCATTGTAAACAACAACGGGAATAATGACAGGCAGCTTAGTATGGCCATTAGATTGCTGCAAGTGTTCTTCCATAATACGGCAAATATAATTAAAAAGGCGGAGTGCAATGTTTTTGTCGTAAGTGGATTGATGCTCCCAAAGAAAATACATGACACACTGATCGCCGGCATTGGTTTTGCATTGATACAAGACATCTGAGTATTTATGCTGCAAATCAGGATCGATATAAGTGCTGTTTGAAAGCATCAACGACTCCATATCGATGAGGTTAGCGACGTATTGGGGCAGATACTGCTTAATCATTTGTCGCACAACCTTTGGTTCTGACATACCAATTTTAAATGCCGTATCATGTGGATGATGCAGTGTTTTACAACTGATATAATCCGTTATTCCCAAATCATTCTCATTGGAGAAGAGCGCAGTAACGTGCCCTTCACAATCAATTGCCATACCATGAGTCCTTTTCTGTCGTGATAAAGAGAATCCTTTGCCACGATGACCAGTATACGAATATTCAGACAGGGGCAATACCGTGTTTTTTATGGGAAGAAACCATGATATTCGCATCATAAGATACACACTCTGATGCTGAAAATTGATGTCCAGATTTTGACACTACGCAGGACGACAACCTAGAACGAGCGAAGAGCGAATGAGCTTAACCATGATAAACTTGGATAATCTTAAGAAAGAATGATGCAAGACACTTTTTTTACCGCTAAAACCATACACTAGCAACGCAGCTAATATTTGCATCTAAAGGTGCTGGGTGGTAAAATAGAAATGTTATGTACAAACACTCAGGTATCACTAGAATGCAACATACAACAGAAGCAAACCACACTCGCAGAAAAACATGGGCGGATAGAAAAAGCGAGGTAATCGAGGCACTAATTCCCTTGAAAATCGTGCTAGAAAAACAAGTTGTCACTGATCTTGATAGAGACCCCTATCTGCTAGCAGCGGTGGAGGCTTTTTTAAGCTCTCAATCTCCAAACAAAAAAAACAGCCTGTTTGCACGCCTACTAACAGTGAATGGCCTCTACACGCAGGGTCATCTCAAACCATTTTCACTATTAAATATCCACTCTGTCAATGCGCTCACTCAGTTTGGTAATATTCACTTAGAGCAAGATACTGCATTTTTGATAGCAGGAAAAATAATCCGTTATCTACCAAACCAAGAAGTCACCTGCTCAAACATATCCGAAACAAAAGAACAAGTCAGTATTATATTCCAATGTGGCGACAAGACCTTCACGATCATACTAGATGCACATCTCAATCGGGTCATCCAAGCTAACAATATCAATTCGGGCATTGAAATCATTCATAGCGCCCTAAGAGATCAAAGTACTCATATAGATTTAGAGCCTATTGTACCGAGAGATACATTACAAAAAGTGAGTAAGTTTCTCACAAAAAATTCCGAGCATGCAAAAACAAGCCCTCAAGAAGTAGCAAAACTATCGATGTTCTCACGTAAAACAAAAATGTTTAGTACAAAGAGGTTTTTTGCTATTCCTAACTATACATTGGAATTTGAACTTGACTCAATATCGCTTCCTCAGGGGCTAATGGCTCATCATGAAAACGACACTTTATTTTTGAGCTTCAATAGTATTAGTGTGAGCACAGCAGAAAAAGAAAAACTGATCGAAATGCTGATTAATATCAACAACTTCTTTGACCTGAACTTATCAATGGAAGCACTTGAAAGCCATGAACTGATTACAAACTATCCCGACATCTTCCAACCAAAAGAGATATTCCTTCTAGAAGACGATACTGTAGCCATGAAAATTGCCATATATTATGGCGCATATCAAATTGACAGTAACTGGTATCTTCCCAGTAAAATCATTCTAACATGCATGCCTCTCTTTCTGCAAAATTACTTCGAACCAGCCGGGCAGGATAGTGAAATCACCCCCTTAACCCCAGACGAAAAATCCGAAAGCAAACACAATTACGCAATCGAAAGCAAACGTGATTCCGATGCAGAGCCTGCAGACAATGATAACATTATAGGCATCACCACTCACGGTGATCGCATTTATTGTCATTATCATAGCCAGCACTACCGACGAGCTTTACTCACTCAGATTGAAAGCACACAGGCCCCACTCACTATCAACATAATGGGCTTACCGATCTACTTTCAAAATAAAATATCCAAAGACCCAAAGTTTAGTTGCCACGAATCAGCTGATGGCGTAATATTTTATGGTGACAATTTACAAGAACACTGCAAGCGCCATGGTCACTTGCTATGGGTGCCAGCCAGTGCAGGTAGCAGCTCAACACAAACCCATGCATGGCATGGTGTTGTCCCATTTAATCGATATAGGTCTCTCACAGATGACTGCCGAGAGCACTGTACGTCAGGAGATCACAAGATCGAATCGCCTGACTTCTTAGCAAAAAAATACAAAACCATATCGCCACACATCATAAAAGACATTGCAAGGCGCCCTGCACTCCGAAAGTTAATACAACAACATTGCAGCATTGTGCACAGCAACAAACAAACAATCATCTACACGGGTAATTATGCTATTTATCAAGCACTTCAAAACTACGACCAATCGCAGTTTGTGAGGCATTACGTTTTCACTTGCTTCATGCAAACTATCTCATTACTGGGCATCCAACTAAAGGAACCACAAGACAATAACATGCCCGATGATATACGCGCCACCACAACAGGTTCACTTCAGATAAAATATACGAACACTCCAAACGATACACCAATTGAGATTAATTCTAATCCGCAAGAAAACTGCCGTATCATTTCTTCGCCCGAGTATGAAAATGATATATTCGCCATCCTTCAGCAAATTGAAGACACTCGTCAGAAAAAAATACTTTCTAAAATATTTTCCATGAATAAACAGCCATTCATTCGTGCGATAAATGAAACACCAGTCAATGACCCCCTCTTGAAAATGAAAAAAATCACACAAATACTCAGGGATGGCGCCGCGACGCTACAGAAGAGTGACAAGAATCTACATCTTTCTCAAACGATGACTCTCAGCACATGCATGGCAGGGTTTATTACTGCATACGCTGGCTTCTCTGTCATAGCGGGCTTACAAGTCAGCGCCAGCCTCATTAAGCCAGCCACGCCATTATGGACTGCTGCATTGCATGCATGCGTAAAAAATCCCTACTGTTACCTGGCTGCATTCAGCATACTCAGCGCCGTCATTGCTGCTGCCATTATTCTACACCTGGCTCATAAGCAGCAGACCAAACAATCATTTTATTCAACCTTGATTGGCAAGACAAATAATGCTGACAGCTTAGGGTCCACAACTCAAAACCAATCCAAGCCCATATCTGAGCATGTCAAATCTGTTCTTCTCAACGACTCTGAGGATCTCACCAAAAAATGTTTAACTGCAGTCTATCTTCGCCTTGGTGGTAGCATAGACGGTGATGTCATTGAAAACATAACAATGAAAAATGATGCAACATCGCTTCTTCGATCATTACTAACCAGTGATAAAACCTGGGAACTGTCTCTATTGTGCCCAAACACTAACATTGATAAGGATGATCCGGTGAAGGTAAGTAGCGTCACCTGCAGTGAACATGAAATAACGATTCAATACACGATTAACAAAGGTATCACGGTGGAAAAAAAGATTAGTCGAACTGAGATCGACAATATTATTAATACCTCGACGGCAGCCACAGTAACCAGCTAGCGACGTTCAACCGTCCTGCTCATTGGATGATAGTGAACTGATTGGTGTGTAGTACACAACAGCAAATGATTGATTATTTTGCCAACCTCAATCACCCGAACAAAGCTGCCCAGCGTAATGCCTTGCTAATCGTTCAACACTTTTAGACAAACGGACAAGTGCTGCATCATGCCATACTTGCCCACGGTGATAGGCGGCAATACCATTATGGTAAGCCAGATAAATAGCAGCCACTTGATGTGATTTTATGTGACATGCTTTTTGAATTGACTGCACATACCAAGCAATAAATAGACTGGCATCCGCAAAGTTTTCGCGATCTGCTGACAGCTGATTGGTTGATTTCAAATAGAAACGCCAAGTACCGTCTAACACTTGCGCATAACCTAATGCAGTGCTTGCATGCATGAGTGGTACGCCCATAATATGTCGTTGCGGTGTGCGTGCAGTCGCAACAAATCGAGACTCAGTATACATAATGGCCATGATCGTTGATGCAGGCACATGATATCGTGTGCTGGCTCGCTGTACTGCTGAGCGCCACGAAGGCTTCTGTCGATAAATGCTGCATAAATCACGTGGATTTTTAATGGCTGCACTGTTATCACAACTCACACAAGCAAACGCCATCACAATGCCTACAATCTGAAAAATGCACTTGCCTGGCATCAGTGTTGCACAGTAATGCTGTCGTTTTGATTGATCGGGCCACGCGCTGTTGAGCGCACACACATCACTGCAACCAAGGCCAGTAAGATTGCGATCGGTAACACAATCATAGCTGCATGAAAATCAGCTGCTGTGTAAGCGCCAATGATCGCATGCTGCTGTTGGTGCCTATCCATCAACCAGCCATACAATGGCTTCGATAGCCCCATACATGCCTGGGTTGTAATGTTTACTACGCTGACTGACATGGCAACAATCGTGGCCGGGCTACTCTCAGCCACTAATGGATACCCAACCACTTGCGCACCAGATAAAAATCCTATGCCAAAGAACAAACATGTTAACCAAAGCACAGACATGGATGATACTGACATCAAGTAAACCACACTCAACAAGAGCGCAATACCACCTAAAAGCATCACCAATCGTCGTGAACGACTGCGATCCGAAATATAACCCACCACTGGAGAACCAAGCATCATACCAGCGAATAATGCCATGGTGATACCTGATGCTTGTGTGGGCTGACAATGGAAGCGACCAACCAGATAATCAATACCCCAAATACCGCCTAAAATAGCCAATGGCAAATTCATCATCGCCGTGTAACTGGCAATGCACCAGTTTTGTACGCGCGTGAATGCTTGTTTCAAGCCTTGCCGATAATCTGTTGTTGGCTCTGCCTCACAGGCTTCAGCAACCGGTGTGGTCACGGGTGGGCGATCACGCACCACACTGTAAATCAAACACCACAATGCCAAACCAAGACAGCCATCAATCACCAACGCATGCCGCCAGCCAACGGATTGTGTCAGTAGCATCAAGGGCTTTTGTGAAAAGATACCGCCAATCATTGCTTCCGTGACAATGGCACCGACAACCATACCAATTTGTTGTTTCGGAAACCAGAATGTTGCTAAACGAATACAACTGAGGAAACAAAAAGCACTACCAATACCCGTCAAGAAGCGTAAACACATGGCCATCGATTGAGAATGCGTAAAGGCAATCGCTGCTGTACCGAGCACACACAGCAGCATGGAAGATAGAATGACACGTCGAATAGAGTAACGATCCAACAAGTAACCTGCCAAAAATAGAAATACCACATTTGCAGCAAAATAAAACGAATCAATCCAGCCCATCATTTCTGCACTGATATGAAATGATTGCATAAAAGCATGGCTGATCACATTGAACATGTTCATCTGAATAAATTCATAAAAAAAGAATAAACCAGCCGTTAGACAAACAAACCATGCACGAAAGGAATGACTCATATTTTCTCCTTAAAAAAAATCCTTTTTGACAACAGTCAAAGAAAACTGCAGCCCAAACAAAAACCGCGATCAAATGATCGCGGCTAATATCCCATTCAATTAGGCATTACTGCCCGCACCGAGTAACTTATTTCTCAACCAGCGATAAAGAGAACCACCGGCCATACCAGTATCTGGCTCACGCATCGCAATAGCCATGAATAATGCTAACACAGAACCGATAGGAATTAACAAAATGGCGGCATGGTAACTGGTCGTTGAGTACTGCGCCACATGATGCAGCATCGTATGATGCCCAAAATGATCCAGTACGTAACCAAATAATTGCTGCGCTGAACCGCCGGCCATGATCAGTACAGACGCTAAACCACTGGCAGTTGCGGCCAATGAAGATGGATTAGACGCCGTGATATGTGGATAGCCAATGATCTGACCACTACTGATAAAACCAATAGCGGCAAATACAGCCAGTAATGTCATCACTGATAAATGGCCTGCAAACAACAACGGCACTGTCAATAAAGTTGCTGCTACCGCACACCAGATCATGGGTCGCCGACGTGATTGCATAAGATCTGATAATTGCCCCAATGCTGGTGCACCTAAAATAGCGCCTATCATAAGTGACATATCGATAATCGATGCACCCTCCCTAGATAGGTGCCAGTTTTGGGTCAAATAAAAGCTACCCCACATTAGGAAAACCAAAACCGGTATATTCATGAGACAGATATATAAGCCTGTTAGCCAGTTTTCTCGATTACGTGCGACTCTCGTAATGGCTGTCCAAAAAGGTATTTTCTCAATGGCAGCCGGTTTTGTTTCAACCTCAGTGCCAGCAGGTCGATCACGTACCACAATAAAGACAGCCAGGGCAATGAACAAACCTAAACCTGCATCTGTATACACCGCTTGCCGCCAGCCCAGATGGTCAGTCAACCAGGTAAACGGTGCTTGCGCAATGACACCACCAGATAATGCAATCAAGGTAATCATACCAATAACAAAAGCCATTTTTTGTGGTGGAAACCAGCGCGTTGCCAAGCGAATACAACTTAACATACTGAATGAGCCAGCAATACCGACAATCATACGTAAACAAAGCGCCTGCCAGTAAACACTCGTAAAGGCTAACCCCAATGTTGCGAGCGCAATGATGGTGGTACACACTAACATCACCTTACGCGTCGACACACGATCTAACAACATACCAGCTGGGAATAAAAACAACACATTCATATAGAAATACATGGCAGACAATAAGGTGATTTTAGCAGTGGATACTGCAAAAACCGTTGATAAATATGGACTTAGGGCGTTAAACATGCTCATTTGAATGAACACATAAAAAAAGAACAATGAGCCAACCAATGTGACCAGCCACGCCTTATTGTATTTTCCTTGCACAAGTGCCTCCTCGTTGGTTAAAACCGGTTTTTTCGAATAATGTCTGACATTATTCTACATGAAATAGATCAAAAATGGAACATATTTTTCCTCAAGCCACCGCTGTAGCAGAATCTGCGCTAACTGCTTGATAATGAGCCTTCCCTTCAGTGAAACAGCGCCTGCAAGTAGAGACGTATGACTCATTGCCACCGATCATAACTTGTTCACCCTGGCGCACAGCATTACCTTGCGCATCAACACGCATATTCATGGTTGCTTTGCGGCCACAATGGCATATTGTCTTAATTTCAACCAGCTCATCTGCAATGGCCAGCAGCGCTGCTGAACCGGGGAACGCCTCAGCCTGAAAGTCGGTGCGTAGGCCATAACATAAAGCAGGAATATTGAGGTGATCGACTGCTCTTGCCAGTGATTGCACCTGTTGGTTGGTTAAAAACTGCGCCTCATCAACCAGCACACATTGGATATCATTTTGTGCATGGTATTCAGATACAAGCTTGAGTAGATCGGTCATATCATCAATTGCAACAGCATTACGACGAAGACCAATACGCGTACTGATGGTTGCCTCGGTATCACGTGCACCAATCGCTGGTATGAGCAGTAGAGTGCGCATACCCCGCTCACTATAGTTGTGGCTGGACTGTAAGAGCATGGTACTCTTACCTGCATTCATTGCAGAGTAATAAAAATACAACTTAGCCAACGAAGCCTCCTCAGCGCTGAAGTTACCATTATGCTATCAAAATCATGACTCACTGAATAGCCCCATGAGGTGACAATATGTAATAAGCCTTGTAATATATAATAAGTATCTGGAAACTGTAACGACAGTGACCATCACTGACTGGAGCACGCTCATGAAGCAAATACATATCGTCCTGGCTGTACCAATGCTCTCTGTGGCTATCGCCAGTTTTGCCTTTTCACAACTTGGTGAAAAAAATGTAACCAAAGCGAAGACCTATACCTTAACCTGTCCAGAAGTCAGTGACCTGTACTATGACAACAAAACACGTCTCTGGCACTCGCATGTTGGCAGCGGCAATTGGAAAGTTTATGCACCATCCTTTCAAGCTTCATTGCAGGCCTTTGCTGGCGCTGAGTTTATTGGCAATACTGTTGGTCATATTTCGTGCGTCTACGTCAATACGCAACAACAAACAGCCATGCCCGTTATATTTCATTTCGGCTCGCTGACCAATAAGCCACCAGAAAATCAGCAACTCTATAAGTGGGGCCCAATGAAGAGTGGTTGGATGAAATGCATTAGCAACACAACCGGTGATTGTAGCTTCACAGTCACGGTACGAACACACATCAAAAACATCTATAACAGCTTACAAAATATGGAGCGAAAACCATCGATTCTTAACCAGGAAGCGACACATTTCAAATAATTCAAGGTTCACTATGTTCACTTTTTTCAAATATGTGCGAGGCGCCATTTTGGCTGCTGGGTTACTGATCTCATGGCTATTCACATCCTTTGGTATTGTTATCGGTGGCTGTTTTGCGTGCTTAGCGATTATTCCACGCTGGCGGCGATCATTGATGATGAGACTGAACACCTTGGCAATCATGTGGGCTAAACAAACACATTGGTTGTTGCTTGCCGGCCAGCGCCATAAGTGGCAAATTCAAGATGCGTCATCATTGTGCCGCGACCAATGGTATGTCCTGATATGCAACCATCAAAGTTGGGCTGACATCCTCGCACTGAATGTTGCATTTGGTTACCACATTCCCATGTTTAAGTATTTTTTGAAGCGCAGCCTGTTATGGACACTTCCAGTAGGGGGCCTGGCTTGCTGGGTATTGGACTTTCCATTTGTGGCACGACACAGTCGTGAAAAGATCCGTAAAAATCCCAAACTGCAACAGCAAAACATCGAACAAATTCAACAATGCTGCCTTTCTTTTCGTAGTAGCCCAGCCACGGTCATCAATTTTGTTGAAGGCACACGCTTTACACACGAAAAACATCGCCGTCAAAAGTCGCCTTACAAAAACTTACTCAAACCAAAAACACAAGGTATTGCACTGGCAATGCAAGCACTACATGATAAGCCTTGTACTGTGATTGATGTCACCATGCAGTGCAAGCCACGAAAAATCGGTCTTTGGCAATTACTTTGTGGCGACTACGATGCCATCAACATCCAGTTCGAGACGATCAATTGCGACACTGTGCCGCGCGGCAATTACTTTGAGGACAGGGAATTCCGCAAGCAAATACAAGCTTGGCTCACCGAGCGCTGGCAACAAAAAGACAAACAAATGGATCTGCCATGAAAAACAGCCTGACTGTACTGACGCGGCGCTCAAACTTAGCACGCCGGCAGACAGCAATGGTCTGTGAGGCATTACAAAGCAAATATCCCGAGCTCAAAATCCAGGTAACGGGCATAGAGTCAACGGGTGACCGACACCCGGATAAACCATTGGCTGAGTTTGGTGGTAAAACTGTGTTTGTGAAAGACATTGAAACGCAGCTGCTCACACATGACAATGCCATCGCTGTACATTCGCTGAAAGACATGTCCGTACACCCCCACTCAGAGCTATGCATCGCAGCCGTACTACCGCGTGCTGACTCACATGATGTTTTAATTTGCCGTGATCAGGCGTATACCTCACTGGCGTGTTTGCCTAAAGGTGCTAGCATTGGCACCAGTAGTCCGCGCCGTGCCGCACAATTACTGGCTGTGCGTGATGATCTACGCATTTTACCTATTCGTGGCAACATTGATACACGTATACAACACTGTTTAAATGGACGCTATGATGCCATTGTGCTGGCAGCTGCTGGTATTCATCGCTTAAACCTTAACGAACACATCAGTGCGACCCTATCAAAAAACATCATGTTGCCCGCAATTGCGCAAGGCATTATTGCCATACAATGTCACCAACAGAATACACTTCTGCGTGCACAATTGCGTGCTATCAATGATGAACCTACAGAACACATGGCCATCGCTGAAAGAGCTGTGAATCAAGTACTCGGCGGTGATTGTCACACACCGATAGCAGCGCAGGCTGAAATCACAGAAAGATGCTTAACCATCAAAGCCTGTGTTGCCAGCCATGATGGCAAAACCATACTGCGTGCAGAAGCCAGCGGTGCTCAAACAGAGGCACAAGCACTGGGCAAACAAGTCGGGCAAGCGCTGCTGTCTCAGGGTGGCGCTAAACTGTGCTTGAATTAACAGGAAGTATCAAGCCAAGCTATTGATTGTTAATTGGGGCTTGTTTTGCTGCCATCTTCTCTCCATTAGGTGCTATGGTCTCCATTCCCTTCCTACATAGTGCTAGTACACCAGCGTTACTGGGTATTGGAATAGCTGGCGTCATAGCAACAGGGGCAGCCTGTGTTGCCATCGCTGCATTAGCATTAGTATGTACACAACTAGTTAGAAGACACACTCAACGACGCATTATTCCACTCACGCAAGATAAAGATAACCACACACTCAAGTCTGTTTGGCCTAAGAATCTACAGCCATATATTGAGGATGCGGAAACAGACCTAGCCGAAAAACAAGGGCTACTCAATGATTCTTTGCTAGGTGCATAGACAACGTAAAAGACGCCTCAAAGGTATATTCACTGACAAAAGCTGGTTAAATCATCATTAGTACTGACCTGCTATGCAAGATCATGTGTCCAATACTGCTAAATGTTGAAAGACTGAAGTACAGCACACATTGCTGCACTGTCAGTCGCTTTCGCAACACATTGTTGACCCGTGAAACCCAGTTCCTGCGCCAATGCCACATAACGTGCATGCACATGTAATAATGGACAGGCCCATAGTGGTGATGCCTTATCTTGCGATAATGCTTGTGCGATGAAACGCAAACCATCAGCACTGTGAATGGTCATGACTGCAGGCTGTTCTGCTGCCATTTGCTTCAGCGTGTCAGATGTGTAAATGGCTCGTTCTCGATGATAACAAATGACTTGCTCACAGACAGCACCACGCTCGCGCAAGCTGTCACACAATAATGGCCGCGCATTGTCACCACAAAAGATCATCACATCATCTGTAGCCACCTGCTGCAGTGCTGGCATTGCCAATAAGCCCTCACTGCTATACGTCTCTGGACATTGCACTGTATCACAGCCCGCTGCCTCCAACGCTTGCTGCGTCGTCGGTCCAACTGCCCAAACCCGACGCTGATGCGAAAACAATGACCGCATACTGGGCACGCAATGCTGGCTGGTCACAATGACGTGCTTGGCCTGGCACCAATTTTGTTGACAACGCTTCACATCGATGAGCGGTCGATACACTATTTGGTAAGCAGGCATACACAAAGGCACCATACCACAAGCACGTACCGCAGCGCACAAAGCATCGCTGGCGGGTGCTGGTTGCGTGATGATCACAACCGGTGGTGAAACAACATCAGACATCGGCTTGCTCTATCGCCTGCGCTGAAATCGCAACAGGCCAGTAGTGGTAAGCTGGCGTCTCATAAGGGTGACTCGCATGTAGCGCAGCCAATACGGCCGACAAACAGCACTTTTCCACCAAGAATGTCAGCATCGCTTCTGCGACGACACTGACTGTGCCTACTTGCCCAGTGAAGGCATTGCTACCGTGTAACGGCCTAAACTGCCCTTGTCCCTGCGTTTGCCAACAACAGTGATCGTAATCACCCTGCCGGCCAGCACCTGCTTCAAATAACGCCGATTTGACCATATCTACATTGAGATCGGGAACAAAGACTGTTAATTGAAAATGAGTCACTGCTTACTCATCGTCATCCAGAGTGGATACACCCGCCGTCTTCTCGAAAAACTCAGCATGCTCTTTGGCTTGAATGGACATGGTTGCTGTTGGTCGTGCCAATAGTCTACGCAGACCAATGGGTTCACCACTTTCCTCACAATAACCATACTCGCCCATATCAATGCGAGATAATGCTTCTTCAATTTTATTCAGCAGCTTTCCACGGCGCTCAATAACACGCAATGATGTTTGTAGGGACTCCTGATCACTCGCTGCATCAATGGGATCGGTTGCTGAGTCCAGCGTTGAAATTTGCTCTCTTGCGGCAGCAACTTCTGCAATGATTTCCTCTTTTTGAGTGGTCAGTAACCGCTTAAAAAATGCCAGCTGCACATCATTCAAATAATCCTCTTCCGGCATAGCCAATAATGCTTCTTCAGTTAATACTGTATTTATATCACTTGTCATCGTATCCTCCTCAATGAACCCAGTTGTCTCGGTAAAGCGTATTGTCAGCATGAGAAGCGGCACATTTTTGCCACAAAAATGCGGTCATTTGAACCACTTAACAGCTGATGAGGCCGTAATGCGACGAGTATAGCCAATTCTCTAGCGGATTACTACTCTGGTTACTGAGAAGCACACATGCAAAGCAAAGGCTTGCATGCATACCTGAGACACCTTATGCTTGGATAACATTTTTATTTGGCTTCGCAATAAGCCTAGCAGAGGAATAAATCACATGTGGTTCAAAAACATTCAACTTTACACGTTAGGTGAAACACTTGCCTATGATCCAGAAGCCTTTGCCGCTGAATTGGCTGCTGTGCCGTTTGTACCCTGCGGCCGCCTGGTTGCCGAGTCTGCTGGCTTTGTGCCACCTGTTGGTGATGCAGATGCACCACTCGTCTATGGATCGCAAGGCATGATGGTGTGCTGCCTCAAAATCCAAAGTAAGGTACTACCACCTGCGGTATTAAATGAGCAATTAGCAGAGCAAATGAAACAGCGCGAAAGTACGCTGGGCCGCAAACTGTTCGCTGATGAAAAAAAGAGCATGAAGGAAGACCTCTACCAAACACTCATTGGCCAGGCCTTTTCAAAGTCGCAGCGTGTCTACGCCATCATCGATACCAAAAAACAGCGCCTCATCCTTGACACCACAACCAGCAAAACGCTGGATATCTTCATGAGCCGCCTGAACCGGGTGTTACCGGATCAAAAAATCCAATTACCTGCGCTCATCTCTCCCCCTGCCATCATGACGCAGTGGCTACATAATAAACAGCTACCAGCTGCATTGGCACTTGCTGATGCCTGCGTGCTGTCTGACGGTGATGAAAGACAGGGCATTGTACGCTTTTCACGCAAAGATTTGGGCTCCGAAGCAGTACAACGTCTACTCAATGATGGTAACCAAGTGACACAACTCGCCATCAGCTGGCGTAGTCAACTACTGTGCCAGATCCGTAAAGATTTTGCCTTCACTGGTGTTAAATTTTCCGACACTGTTAAAGACATGGCCAGAGACAGCTTGAGTGAAACACCTGAAGCACGCTTTGCCGCAGACTTCTTGCTGATGGCAGAAACCATCGGTCAGTTTTTGGATGATATTTTACCTTGCTTCAGCGAGCCTAGCTTTGCCGCAGCAACAGAAAATGAAACCGTCACTGCCTAAACAGGCAATGCCACAACCAGTTAGCGAATAACAAATGATTGCAGCGCTTCGTGCGCAATGATATCACTTTCTACCCAATCAACACGCGCACTTTTCGGCCCCAGTGATAGCCAAGCCATGAAATCAACCAGTTGCAACAGACCAGCCTGCGCAACACATTCTACACTGCCATCTTCACAGTTCATCACCCAACCGCTGATGCCAATTTTTTGCGCTCGCTCTAATGTGGATTGACGATAACAAACGCCTTGTACTAAACCAGTGATTGAAATTTTCAGGGTCAGTGCTATCGACATATGCTTCTCCACAAGGGGGTCTCTAAGAAAACCGTATTGTGGCAAATAAAAGTGGTCTTGCCAAGCAAAAAAAAGCTTTTCAGTGAATTTAAATTCGCATTTTATAATCGTTTGTTTAGAATCAAATACCTAGCCAACAAATAAAATAATCTACCTATTTATTTTGCTCACTCAGCGTATAAAAAGATTGCTTCTGACTGTTTGATTCCGATATGATGCAGATATGACTCGTTTTTTTTAGGTTATCAATGCATTTCGCACTCTTCGAAGACACACAAAACAAAGGCTTATGCCATTACTTTCATGGTGATCACCATGATATGATTGCGACTGACCATGACTCACTGCTTGCTGTTTTAGCAGCAATAGAAGCTTGCCCGCACCCATTGATCGGCTGCATTAATTACGAAGCCGTTTTTCATTGTGATAACACATTGAAACACTTGATAAAGCCTTCGCAACAGCCGCTATGTCACTTTGTACAATATGAACATTACGAACTCATGCCACATGCCGCTGTGGATAAGTTATTAAGAGCACATAGCCAGAACTGCCCGGGCACACTGTCTCATCTTAAGTGCGAAACTGACTGGCAGCAATATAACAAAGACTTACACAGTATTCGAGCACACTTACAAGCAGGTAATAGTTATCAAATTAACTATACTGCACGCATGACAGCGCGCATGCACGGCTGTAGCATCGACCTTTATCGGCAGCTGAGACAACAACAACCTGTGCGTTACAGTGCACTATTGCATTTTGGTGAGCGACAAATTGTATCACTCTCACCAGAACTTTTTTTTGAAACAAAAGATCGATTGTTAACAACACGCCCAATGAAAGGTACCATGCAACGTGGTGTTACTCCAAAAGCCGATGCACAGTTTAAGCACATGCTGCAGTCACAAGCCAAAACACGCGCCGAGAATATTATGATCGTTGACTTGCTGCGCAATGACTGTCATGCCATTGCCGAGCCAGACAGTGTTAAGGTGCAAAAATGTTGCCACATTGAAACCTATCCTACTTTGCATCAAATGGTGTCGACGATCCAGTGTCAATTACGAGAAGGCGTCACCTTCACTGATATCATATACGCATTGTTTCCTTGTGGCTCTATCACCGGTGTACCCAAACGCAGCACCATACAAATCATACAGCAACTCGAACAGCGTCAGCGTGGCATCTACACGGGATGTATTGGCATCGTACAACCCAATGGCGACGCTTGCTTCAATGTGGCGATCAGAACATTAGATATCGATGCACAACAAGCTGAAGTGGGTATCGGCGGTGGGATTATCGCAGATTCAGTACCAGAAGATGAGTATCAAGAAATGTTGCTGAAAGCAGCATTCCTACAATCGGTTCAAGTGGATTTTGCATTGATTACCAGTATTGCCTACCAGCGTGAAACTGGATTACAACATCATGAGCAACACATGCAACGTCTTGCTGATAGTGCAGATGTGTTTGGCTTTGCCTTCAACGCAACAAATACCCTCGCAGCAATTCAAGCAGCTGTCACTGACTGCGAAGGTGATCAACATTACAAGATACGGTGTGCGATTCACAAAAATGGCCACATTGATATCAAGGTTATAGCCACCCAAGCAAGCAGTCAGGTCATACTGAAGCAACTCATACACTCAGAAATAGCCGATAACAACCCTTTTTTACAGCATAAAACGACACACCCCTCGGTTCGCAATGTCTACGACCAATACAGACAACAACACTGTACACTGCAAAACGAAGATGTTCTTTTTATCAATCAATGTGGCTATATCAGTGAAACCTCACGCCACAATATCTTTATTTGTCAGAATGGCAAATGGTTCACACCCCCACTCAGTTGTGGCTGCTTACCAGGCATTATGCGGACACATGTCATGCATGAGAAAAATGCGCAGGAGAAATGCTTTACACCCGCAGACAGTCTAGACTGTGATGGCATTTGGGTCTGTAACAGCATCACCGGCCTGGTACAAGCAGATATCACTTGCATAGAGGAGGCTTTGCATGCCGCATGTGCTACTGATTGATAACCATGACTCCTTCACGCAAACCATTGCTGCCTATTGTCGGATGGCTGGCGCCAGTGTCGATATTGTGCTGAACGATTGTGCCAGCCTGCAAAACATTGCAACCTACCAAGCCACACACTTGCTGATCTCGCCCGGCCCAGGTAATCCACAGCATGCTGGTCAAAGCCTTGCATTGATTGCGGCATATCACCAACAACTCCCGATATTGGGTATCTGTCTGGGCCATCAATGTTTAGCCGCTTTTTTTGGTGCTGAGATTGTTTCGGCAACACGGCTCATGCACGGCTATACATCTCAGGTCTGGCATAGCGGCACAACTTTATTTGCCGACACGCCTAACCCCATGCGTGCCATGCGCTACCACTCACTGATCGTGGATAGAGGTAGTCTACCAAACTGCTTAGAAGTCACAGCATGGGCTGAGGATCCAGGTATCGAAAAAGAGATCATGGCCATTCAACATCGAGTGTATCCACTGTATGGTGTGCAATATCATCCCGAAGCATATTTAAGTGAACATGGCTTGCATCTCATCCAACGTTTTCTTGCCACCAAAGCCAAATCGCCTCTGCCGCTTGCTTCACAGAGTGGTGACTGACGTCGAGTGTCATATCTGCAGCTGCCTTCAGGTGGGGTAAGCGTTTGCTAAGTAATGCCTGAATGGCCGACTCACTCGGCTGCGGGCAGTATGCTGGTGGGCGCGCCCGCCAACGTGAATAGAGAATAGATACGTCACACGATAAATGTATCACTTTACCCAAAGCACGACACTGCGCCACACCCTGCGCATCTTGCACAGTCCCTCCGCCCAACGCGATGACAGCTGGCTGAGTTTGTTGAATCAATGACAGCATCGCCTGTCTTTCCAATGCCCGAAATGAACGTTCACCCAGCTGCCGATAGCAGTCTGTGATGTTGGTCACTGGCAATACTGACTGTGCACAAATACGTTCATCCAAGTCAATGTATTCGCGTTTGAACAATGTTGCACACTCAGCACCCACACTGCTTTTGCCAACACACCGCATTCCCACTAAAACCAAATGATTAGGCATCAGTCACCTCTTGTGATATCTGTGCACCCAGCGCCTGAAAATCTACAACAAATTGCGGATAACTTTTCATCATGCACTCTGAACCAACGATCTCACTCCGCCCATCACATGCCATAGCCGCAACAGCCAATGCCATCGCAACGCGGTGATCTGCATGTGCCGACAAACGTGCTGCCCGCAAGCGCCGCGGCGAAATATGTAAACCATCTTCAGTTTCACGCACACAACCACCCATTCGGTTCAGCTGTGCAGTCATCACTGCTAAGCGATCACATTCTTTCTTGCGCGCAATACGCGCACCACAAATGATGCTGTCACCTTGTGCAAAACAGGCTAAAACAGCCAGTATGGCTATGGTGTCAATGCAGTGATTAATGTCAATATCAATGCCTTGTAGTTGCTGACCTGGCATAACCATACATTGTTGCTTAGCAGCATCGTATCGCACATCTGCACCCATCTGCCGCACAATATCAATGAGCGCCTTGTCACCTTGTGGCTCTGACAGGTCCACGCCTGAAATAGTCAATGGTGACTCGGTGATGAGTGCGGCCACCAATGGAAACGATAATGTACTGAGATCGCCGGGTACATGATAATTAAAAGCAGATATTGACTGATGACCCTCAATCTCAAAAAAATGATAACCCTGTCGCTGATAAACTATCTTACAGCGATCCAACCAGGAGAGCGTCAAGTCAATCCAAGGCCTTTCACCGGCCGAAAGTACCGTCAGTGCTATACCTTGAGATGAAAACGGTGCCGCCATGAGTAATCCTGAAACGGGTTGTGAATCCTGGCCACATAAGGTCGTTTTGCGATGAATCAATGGCCCTTTCACTCTAATTGGCGCGTGTTGATTCGCGTCTACCGCTTCACATTCTGCACCCAGTAATGGAAGCGCTTCCAGCAAAGGCGTCACTGGCCGTCGTGTACAAATAGAATGATCGCCAGTCAAAACACACTCTCCAGCCTGCAGCGCAGCCATGCACGCCATAAAACGCAAAACCTGTCCTGAATTGCCAGCATCAATCACTTGCCCGGATAAATCAGTCAGCTGCCCAGCAATGCCCCGCACTGAGAGAATCTGATCGCGCTCACTCACTTGGGCGCCAATTTGCTCACAGGCACGTATCATCGCCTGTATATCTGGTGACGGCAGCAAACCCGATAGCTCAGAGACACCCTCAGCCAAGGCAGCAAACAACAAGGCGCGCATACTTTGTGACTTAGAGGCCGGTAGCCGACAAGCACCAGACAACTGGCTGCGTTTAACATAACAAATCTGCATGCGAACACCTCTAAAAACAACTGCAAAATCAAGGACATCAGCGTAACAGGAAAGGATGTCACGCTCGTCATAGTTAGACCATACTGTAACAGCAGATCGAGGCCACAGCAATGAATGTTACGATATGCACATCGCTTTAGACCGATAATTACATCATCAATACGAATAACAGGTCACACGAACTTGACAACCCTGTGCAAAATGAGTAATCTTAAAAATCTCATTATTCAGTTACACGAACTATTTAGAAAGGGTAATCAATGCAAAATCAACGCGAAAAAATACTCGAAACTTGGATAGGCTTGGTCAAGCAAGCCACACCATCTAAAACCTGGACAAGCACACTATTCAAATCCTTAAAGAGTTTATGTACGAATGCCGTGCGAGAATTACCTGCTGCAATACAGGGTGTGAACTTACTCACTACAATTTCAGAGCTAGAACAAAAAAGGCGACAGAGCCTAGTACGACCATGTATGAGCTTGGAGGCCTTGAATCAACTTTGTGTTAGTCTCAGAGAGAGTTTTAGTGATATGATGCAGAATGAGCAATGGCATAATTCACTCAGTGAAATTGAAAAGAAGATTTGTGAACTGCTTGCTATTCAAAGGGCAACCAAAATCTTAAATAAAATGAAAGTAAACGCAGCATTATCCATTGAATCTGATAAACTACGTGAACTCAACATAAGCCTCATGAAAATTTACAAATCCAGTCAACAGCAGCAAGAATGGATTAATGAGCTTAAGAAAATCACAACCATTATGTTTGAACAGGAATATAATAATGGGTATGGATATGAACATAAATGGACGTCCTATTTTGAGTACATTAACTACGTACTTTCTAGTGAGTACGGTACCAATGCCAACAGCATAAAAATCAACAGAAGTATGACAATAGGAGTCTACATATACTCAACTGCCGCATTACTGTTATCAGCGCCACCAGCTGTACTCGTCGCATCTTGTTTCACTCATATACCATCCGGTGTCGAAACAACGATGCTATATCTCACTGTAGCCAGCATCATCTGCTTGGGTATCTTGACCTATGGTATCATCAACGACCTTTTGGCTGTTCGGCAAAATCTTGTTTACTTCAGAGCTGGCCATCAACCTGGTCAAAAAAGTATCTTTAAATCTAATCACAGAAATAATGTCGCAATTGCTTGGGGTATTCTTGCAACTGGGGGGATTGCTCTTGGATTCTCTGCGGCTATTGGCTTGATGACAGCAGCAACCTATGGTCTGTCGGCAGCGATTGTCGCTATTGGACATGCCACATCTGTTAGCATTCGCAGTATTGGTGTATTGCCTGCCGTGGTCGCTACCGGAGCCGCCATAATCGCCCTGTGTTACCTAACAGCGACACTCATCAAAGCACACAGATACGCACTAAAGCAGTCTAGACTTAAGCGTAATGGGCAATACTTGATGTGTTGGGGTTCCCTAAGTCCTTATGCAAAATCCCAGTGGCGTAAAGAAATCACTACGCAGGAAGATGCGAGTAAAGCTCTAGGCAATAGTGATAGAAATGCAACTGGATACAATTTGCTTGGATTTGGTAAAATTCTTCTGATTTCCCTAGGTGCATTACTCGGCACATCACTGATCGTTGGCAGTATTCCACAAGTCCATGCGTTTTTCACCAAACTGTTTTCTACACATCTTGGTACAACGCTTCTTAAAGGTATCTCAACTTATCTACCAGCCGCACTGGGAGCCACACTCGGATTGTTCGTTGTTGGGTGTATTATATACATGGCTGCTACAAGTCGTCTTGTACACCGAAACCAAGATTTTAACGATGAGACGAGCAACACAGAACAGTCCGTTATAAACGCCCAAGGTGATGATGTGACTCCTGGGATCCGATCCCTATCAATTGACTAGTGAAGTGAGCCTTAACGTGAGGTGAAAGAGTTGATGTCTTATTATGAAATATATGTTGGCAAAACTTTACAACTGAATGTATGCCAATATGAATAGATAGAAAAAATCTGATGTTAACTCTAAGGCCATCTCACGGGCGCTATTTTGGGAAATCATGCTCAAATCGATGACCACTGACAATGAACACTTTGCTCAAGTCCAAATCTAACCGCATTGCAACAAGTATGAAGTCGTTTCAAACGACTCACGCAAGAAGTGTGATCATTCAGAAATTCAATACACAACATCGCAGGCTATATGCTGTCACCATAAGCCATCACTCGATAAGAAAACCACTGAACAATAATATTTAATCTCCCACGCAACGATACAAATACACCTACGCTGTTTGCTTTTTAATGAAATGCACATGCATCCAAGTTCTGCAGCACCAACCTCTTACCAGCGTAGAAGGCAAGCAGATAAGATGCCGAAATAGGAAACCGAATAAAACTGCATACAGCTATCCTTCATCTTAAGTTCGGTTAGCTCTGTGGCAGACTCGGTGTAATATGACATATGACGACTTCAATCATCAAACATGCTGGCAAGCAGGCTTTTTATGCTGCAGTTAAGCCTCTGTATCAGGGGAGATTTTTGCAAGATGGCTGATAGATAGGCAAATAGTGAATCAGCATTGATGATATTTTATCAAATTTCTGTTATATTATGAGTAGAGTCGCAAGAATGAGGATTGAAAGCCATGCCAAAACTGTCAGATGAAGCGCGCAATCAGACGATTGAAGAAAAAGCAGCGCAAGATGCCTACAAGCAAGTCAAAAAACTATGGGATGAACACTTCCAAGATTCAGAAAAAATGCAACAAATTCTTGCATATATTCAAGAACATGAGTTGAATCAAGTTGTTGTATTTGGTGACAGTCTCAGCGACCCTAAACACCTCTATGAAACAAAACTATTTGGATTTCTTGATGTTGGACAATGGGCAGGCCTAGCTGACTCGGACACAGGGCGGTTCTCAGACTCTCTGAACTGGGTAGACTACATGACTATCTATGTCGGTGTGAGCCAATACAAAGAAAAACACAACAAAATGCCCTCCTTTGATGAGTTCAAAGAATTTCTAGGCGGCAGCCAATCAGATCGAATTCAATTCGACGGCAACCTTGTGATGAAGAATTATGCCGTTGGTGGCGCCTCAGCACATAATTACAGTTACCAAGTTGGTACAGGTGTTGCTGATGTCGCACATACACTGGCAAGATTCCTTGTACCATGCCTGGATACTGAAAGAGATAAATTCTTGCGTGACGAAGCTGCTGAGAACACCACTACCGATGCCAAAGCGAGGAAACGAATCATTGACTTGTCAGGAGCCAATGACTACATCACCGTTAACTCAAGCATGACATATGATATTGCGGACCGTGCAGTTGCAGCTCGCCTTCACAATGTGAGAGAGCTCTACAAAGCAGGTTATCGAAAGTTTACATTAGTGACTCTACCAGATATCTCATTGACACCACGCTATCAACAAACCACTGCTGCAGAGATTTTTCATGTGCATACCATGTGCGAATATATGAATGCTCAATTAAGAGCAGAGATAGAAAAACTCAGGGCTGAAAATAATGAAGGCCTTTCACTTGATCTATATGACATTAACGAGCCATTTGGGCACACATGGGCAAACGCATCTGCAGAAGACCGAAACAGCATGACTTCCGAGATAGATCATCAAATACAAAAAGCGACAACACAAGAAGAGAAAGATGCATTATTAGAAAAAAGAAAAACAGCCTGCTTTTATAATGATGTCCACCCTGCTGGTAGCTTTTACAATGACATCAGTCAAGGCTTCATGCAGCATTTCATCACTGGAGATCACCCTAAAAACGCACCGAAAGCCAATGAGAAACCACCCTTTGACTACATGACAACCATGGCCGAGCTCTGGGCAAAAGACATCCAAAGCACACTTAGCAGCCTTTCCACACTAGACTCTAAGCGCTTCAAAAAAGTTGAATTTAGTCGAGAAACAGAAGGTAAGGTTAACCCAGAAGAGTTTCTGAAAATTGCTTTCTTAAAAGATTATCTAGCGCGATATCAGAAAGATAAGAGCTTTTCAAGATGGTCTAAATCAAGACTATTTAGCAGCTGCGTTAATACACCCGAACTATCTGACATTTTCTGCCATGCCTTTTTCAATGGTGGCAAGCGCAGCCTGAAAATTCTTGCTAAACTGAATGTGGTTTCAATCGATTTCTGGGGCAATGCAAAACTGAAATTTGGCGAAGATGCTGCGATGAACGCTGCTATCACAAGAGCCTATGACAAAGCACTCAAACGCACACAAAGACCTTCCCTTGAACTTGGATCTTGCCGTGCTGCCGATGGTGATCGACTCAATTATGTATTCTACCATGCTCACTCAGAAGTATCCGAATATGTTGGCGTGAAAGTTGATTCGATATTCTGGTGTCCTGATGAAGAGCGTTACTTACCGATGCCGGATGCTGACCGGAGCAAGTACCTGAATAACATTTATCAATTCGTTCAATCTGAAGCCAATGTCATGCGAAAGCTATTCAATTCTTCCGATGCTGGCATGATCGGTCGAGTGCTACAAGAAAACCATTATCTCTCTCAAGATGATATTTTTTCAGTAGATGACAATGATCCATTGTCTCAAATCGCATTGCGGCAAGCACTCGTACAACATTTAAATGAAGATAACTTAGCTTGTGTGAAATCGCTGAAAAGACAACATCCACACCTCATGAAAGACATCAATAAAAATGCTGCTGGGCGTTGGACGCTCAAAGAAGGTTATAGAGAGGAACGTATCAAAGCCTATCTTGATCAACATAAAGCGAATGAATTCAGAAAAAGTACGGACCAGGCTGATAGCTTGGCCTCGACAGTGGGATTTTTTAGCGATCAACCCAACGTACAGCCTGGAAGCAAACAGACTTATGAAGTGGAAATGGTTGAGGGCAGCAGCCAAAGACCAAGCTCACTCAATTAGTGTACATCACTGTACACCTGAAACGTCACGCTCAGCTTTTTTAGATCGCAGATTGGCGCTATAGTGCCACGAATACTGATGCCATAACAGGCTTATTTTGCTCAGCACTGCCACAGAGATAGCCATAGCTCTTGATGGCAGGCAGTTGTGCAACCATCAATAGACCTTCATCACAGCATTTGATGCATAATGAGAGTGAATCACAAAACAAAAGAAGAATTGCTTTACATTTGACCTATAATGGGTTAATATATTGTCATATGGCGACACAATACACGCTATATCAACATATTAACTAACATAAGAGAGGGTCAAGTATGCGTACACAAGGTTTAAATTTATTTCAACACTTCAAAATTTGGTTTTCAACTGATAGAGATAATTTTCTT
>JBDOIU010000017.1:0-29345 GCA_047404195.1 Coxiellaceae bacterium | reverse complement strand
GCATATTTGTCGTTTATTTTGTGCTGACGACAATAGAAATGCATTAAACACCATGCAGTTACTTAAAGTCGCGGATGAAGTCAGCTAATACTTGGGCTCCCTCAACTGGTAATCCATTATACAAACTAGCGCGGCATCCACCAACAACACGATGCCCCTTCAGTGAGTGCAATCCAGCTGCGTGCGATTCCAGCAGAAACCGCTGGACGGCATCCTCGGAACTGAGCGTGAATACTGGGTTGATCGGCGAGCGAAAAGCCTTATCAACAACACAAGAAAACAATGCATTTTCGTCAATACTATCATAAATAGCACGACTACGAAGCTTACGACGACGTAACATTTCAGTCACGCCCCCCTGTTGTTGCATCCACTCACACATCAAATTTGCGCTATACCAAGCAAAGGTGCATATTGTGTTGGGCATAGTCTCACAATTTTGTAGTAGCTTATAATTCAGCAATGGTGGCAAAAGCTGACTGGGGGTGCGCTGTAATAAATCATCGTGAATAATCACCATTGTTAAACCAGCCACACCCATATTTTTTTGTGCACTGGCAATGATGGCACCATAACGTGACACATCAATTGGCTGTGTGAATATGCTGGATGTCATATCGCATACCAATGGAAGATGCGTCTCAGGTGGCTGCTGCAACATGACACCATTGACAGTCTCATTATCAACATAATATAAATAAGCCGCATCGGCTGGAATGTTCCAAGTATTGATATCAGGGACAGCTTGATCCGATGTCGCCTTACTATCCGCCACCAAATCTGCACCCGTTAATGCCAGCGCTGTTTTGTATGCCTTACGCGACCAATGCCCTGTTATAAGATAAGCTGGTAATTGCTCAGTAGCGCAATTCAATGGTAGCGCTGAAAACTGCATTGTTGCACCACCATGCGCAAATAACACATGGTGCGTATCAGGAACAGATAATAATTGCCGCACATGCCGCTCAAGAGACGCCGCAATGGCGACGAAGGCAGGGTCGCGATGAGAGATTTCTACGACTGACTTACCGGTGCCTTGCCAATCCAGCATATCATGCTGCATGACTTCCAGTACCGCACGTGGCAAGGTCGCTGGCCCTGGCGAAAAATTATAACGACAACGGTTCATGCCACCCCCCTGTTATGCATTGTATCCGACGCAACGAGCAGCAGATATTGATCTATTAAATATAACAGCTGGTTCAAAAAAATGCGACCAAGGTACTACCCCATGCTAAAACGGGTCTCGAAACCATTGAGATTACCGCTGCGGGGGCGCCGGCTCAGTGCCAGAATTGAGAGAGAAGCATACCCTTTCATAGCTTGTAAAAGCCGACCACCCACACATGCAAATGGCCGTACATTCAGCCGGTTCTATGCGTCAGTGGCATCAACAGATGCGTCAGTGGCATCAACAGATGATTCTGCGCTCTCTGGTGCAGCATCACTCGCTTCCTCAGCCAATGCTGAGTCTTCTGACTCAGCCGCTTGAATCAAGGAGGCAGGTATCGCTTCTATACCAACAATAGATTCTGCAGAGGACATGGACATTAAGCGAACGCCCTGCGTATTGCGATGTACCAATGATACTTCACTGGCGCGTGTACGCACCATGGTGCCCTTATCGCTCATTAATAGCAGTTGATCTTCTTCGGTTAACTGCACAGCAGAGACAATATGGCCATTACGATCGTTACAGATAATGGCAATGACGCCTTGTCCACCACGACCAATTTTACGATAATCCGTCATTGGAGTGCGCTGACCATAGCCATTTTCAGTGGCAGTCAGTAATTGCGCATTTGGGTCTACAATGATCAGTGAGATAATACTCTGTCCTTCTTGTAGCTTCATACCACGCACACCACGTGCTGTACGGCCCATTTCGCGCACATCTGCTTCTGTGAATCGGATGGCTTTACCAGAGCTGGCAACCAACATAATATCATCTTGCCCCGTCACCAGCGCTGCAGCAATCAGATGATCGCCCTCATTTAATTCCAAAGCAATCTTACCGCTGGTTCTAGCACGAGCAAACTCAGTGAGTGAGACCTTCTTCACAACACCCTGCTCAGTTGCCATAAAGATTGAAAGCGGCTGCGCAAAATCTTCTACTGGTAATATGGTTGTAATCACCTCATCATTAGCAAGCGGTAGCAAGTTAATAATCGGTCTACCGCGAGCAGCACGACCCGCCTGTGGAATCTGATAGCCCTTCAACCAATATACTTTACCGTAGCTTGAGAAACATAAAATGGTATAGTGCGTATTGGTCAACAGCATGTGCTTCACGTAATCCTGCTCTTTAACAGTCGTGGCCATTTTACCGCGACCACCTCGTCGCTGTGCCGCATAACAAGCCAAGGATTGCGACTTAACGTAACCTGCTTGGGATAGCGTAATCACAATTTCATCTCGTGGAATCAAGTCTGCTACTTCTAAATCGGCCTGCGTGTCTACAATATCAGTACGACGTTCATCAGCAAAATCTGCCTTGATCTCAAGTAATTCATCACGGATAAGTGCATTTAACTTATCCACATCTGAGAGAATGGCAATAAAACCATTGATACGATCAACAATTTCTAAATATTCATTGTGAATCTTGTCTGTTTCAAGACCCGTCAGTCTGTGCAAACGCATTTCAAGTATGGCTTGTGCCTGCTGCGGTGATAGCTGATAACCAGTGCTATGCAAACCATATTCGTCAGCCAGTTCGTGCGGACGAGTTTGCTGAGAAGATTTCTCTAACAGCGTTGTGACCGTACCGGGCGGCCAATGGCGTGATAACAATGCTTCTTTTGCCAAGACTGGTGTTTTGGCTTCTTTAATCGTGCGAATCACTTCATCAATATTGGCTAATGCAACTGTCAAACCCTCTAAAAGATGGGCGCGTGAGCGTGCTTTACGTAGCAAATACAATGTACGTCGCGTCACAACTTCTCGCCGATGCTGCACAAATGCCGCTAAAATATCTAATAGATTCACAACACGCGGCTGACCATTATCAAGCGCCACCATGTTGATACCGAAAACTGTTTGCAGTTGCGTTTTTTGGTAAAGGTTATTCAATACCACTTCTGGCTGCTCACCACGACGCAACTCAATGACCATGCGCATACCAGATTTATCAGACTCATCGCGCAAGCCGGTAATGCCTTCAATTTTCTTATCACGCACGAGCTCACTGATTTTCTCCAACAAACGCGCTTTATTCACTTGATACGGTAGCTCATGTACAATGATGGCTGTGCGTGTGTCCTTATTGTAAGGCTCAAAGCTTGTTTTAGCACGAATATAAATACGAGCCCTACCTGTTTTATAGGCTTCTATAATACCTGCCCTGCCATATATGGTACCTGCTGTTGGAAAATCAGGACCTTTAATATACTGCATGAGCGCTTCAACCGATAAATCAGGTGAATCAATGTAAGCAATACAAGCATCAATGACTTCACCTAAATTATGTGGTGGGATATTGGTTGCCATACCCACAGCGATGCCTGTTGAACCGTTTAAAAGAAGATTGGGGACACGCGTTGGCATCACCACCGGCATATACTCTGATCCATCATAGTTTGGGCAAAAATCAACAGTGTCTTTATCCAAATCGGCAATCAACGAATGTGCTAATTGTGTCATACGAATTTCTGTATAACGCATGGCTGCAGGTGCATCACCATCCACCGAACCAAAGTTACCTTGGCCATCGACCAGCAGACCACGCATACTGAAGTTTTGCGCCATACGCACGATGGTATCATAAACCGCGGTATCACCATGCGGGTGATATTTACCGATCACATCACCAACCACACGCGCTGACTTTTTATAAGGCTTGTTCCAAGCGTTACCTAACTCGTTCATAGCGAACAATACGCGCCGGTGTACAGGCTTTAACCCATCACGGATATCAGGCAGTGCCCGCCCTACGATAACGCTCATGGCGTAACTCATATAAGAGCTTTTCAGCTCTCTCTCGATGGGCTGAGCAATCACTTCACCGATACACCCCTGGTCGGGTGCTGGCTGCGGCTGATGGTCTTGTTTGTCTGTCATGGATCACCTGTCAGTAATACTGATTAAAAAAAGAGCGGCTTAAATCGCCTTATACAGCTTATTGTACCACAGTCCTGCGAAATAGACAGCACAATAACACCAATAAACACACCCTGACCAGTAATTTCGCCGCAAAAAGGCTTTCACCGCAGCAGCATATTTGCTAGAATTTGATCTGGTTCGACACACCTTTGAGGTCTCAATGCAAAATGCCGACTGTCTGATCAGCGCTGAAACAATCTTACCGATTGCACCGCACAATATCGTCTTACAAAATTATGCCATTGTGATCACTGATGGCCGCATTGTTGCCCTGCTGCCAACAGAGCAAGCCAAGGAAACCTATTGTGCCGCTGAGGTTTTACACTTTCCCAACCACGTGCTCATGCCCGGCCTGGTGAACGCACATACGCACACCCCCATGAACTTGCTGCGTGGCTTTGCAGATGACCTTGACCTCATGACCTGGCTGAACGACTATATTTGGCCAGCTGAACAAGCCATGATCAATGAAAAATCAACTTATGTCGGTACGCAACTGGCTGCGGCTGAAATGATCCGAGGCGGCACCACCTGCTTCAACGATCACTACTTCTTCCCCTCAGCCAGTGCTAAGGCTGCGTCTGAAGCAGGATTAAGAGCCTGTATTGGCTTATGGCTGGGCAACGTACCCACCCTATGGGGAAAGGACGAGGCCGACTATGTTCGACGCGCTACTGAAACACTGGAGCAAGACTGGCAACACCCCCTGATCAGTTGGTCTATCGCCGTGCATGATACCTACACAATCAGTGAAACGGGTTTACGTGCTGCTTATGAGCTATCCAATGCCCATCACTTACCCGTACACATGCACCTACATGAAACACAAAAAGCCATTGATATAGAGCTAGAAAAAAATGGTTGTCGCAGCATTGAGACCATTGAAAAAGCAGGCCTGCTCAATGACCGGTTCATTGGTGTGCATATGGTGCATCTCAATGACAATGATCTGGCCATGGTACGCGACAGTGGTTGCCATGTGGTGACCAGCCCAGAATCAAACTGTAAACTGGGTAGTGGCATCCCTGGCCTGAAGAAACTCAATGAGTATACCAACAATATTGCCATTGGTACCGATGGCTGTGCTAGCAACAATGATTTAGACATGTTTGCTGAGTTACGCCAAGTTTGTCTGCTGGCGAAAGGTGTCGCCAAGGACGAACGTGCCATTCCGGCCAGCCGTGGCCTCGAAATGGCAACCATGGGTGGCGCACGCGCCATGCAACTTGCCAATGAAATTGGTTCATTGGAGGCAGGTAAAGCAGCTGATATCATTGCTGTTGATATGAATCATCTGTTCACGTACCCCAGCTATGATCCAATGTCATCATTGGTTTATTCCGCCAATCGTTTGCAAGTCAGTGATGTATGGGTCAATGGTGAGCGCTTACTCAGAGACGGCGTCCATACGCGCTGTGAGCCGCAACAAATCATACGCTCATGCGAGGAATATGTTGCACAAGTTCGCAGTCAGAGCCATACCGCGAACAGCCAGCGTTAAAATTGACTATTATAATAAGTAGCATCCATACGGCAAGGAATCAGGATGAACCAACCAGATGTGCGCATCATGGAGGTGGGACCGCGAGATGGGCTGCAAAATGAAAAGCAGCAACTCACTACCACACAAAAAATGGCCTTCATACGTCGCCTGGCTGACGCTGGTGTGTCGCAAATAGAAGCCACCGCTTTTGTGCCAGCAAAGTTGATCCCACAAATGGCTGACCACAGCAGCATCATCGAACAAACGCATGACCTCAATAACGTCGATATTTATGCACTTGTGAGCAGTGAAGTGGGCTTACAAAACGCAATAGCGGCTGGCGTGACGCATATTAGCTTACTGGCCAGTTGCTCTGAAGCGTTTTCACAACACAATACGCGCTGTAGTGTACATGAAGGTCTGGCACGCATAGAGCGCATCATGCCACAAGCTCAAAGCAAACACCTCGGTAGTCGCGCTTACATATCATGTGCCTTAGGCTGTCCATACAACGAGACAATAAAACTATCTACAATCGAGCAAATCGCTGCAAGATGCATGGCTGCGGGCTGCCAGCAAATCGTCATTGCCGATACCACTGGCCAAGGCTCACCAAAACGAATGCGGGACATCATACGTTGCTTGACAGCGACTATCGACCCAAAACACATTGCTGTGCATTGCCATGACACTTATGGCCAAGCCATTGCAAATATTTATACAGCATTGGAAATGGGTATTCGCAACATAGACAGTGCTGCCGGTGGACTCGGTGGCTGCCCATATGCACCGGGTGCAGGTGGCAATGTCGCGACAGAGGATGTACTATTTTTGTGTCATGGATTGGGTCTTAGTACAGAAATCAACCCAGACATTGTTGCGGAAGCGGGTAACAATATATGCAAACTGCTGGGAACCAAAACACGATCGAAAGTAGCACAAGCCATGGCATGTCGGGTCGACTAAAAAAAAAGAAACAATTCTTGAATGATTTCATCACAAACCCCTCTAAAAGAAACAATTCTTGATGCAATAAAACACATAAACACACATCCAACCGGTACACAAAGAGGCTCTTTTATTTTGTATCTCCGGGCGATACACTTAGAACTAATGGATTGCTTAGAGACCTGGATGGTATACTGTAAAGCTACAAAAAACACTTGGAGTACTAAAAAAAGTGCAAAAATACATGAATTTAATTGATCATTCTCTTGACGAGTAAAAATTAACTTGGTACAATTATAAGCAGAGATAAAAAAAACCTTCTTCTAGCGGCAACTAGAAAAGGGCGATGCTCTCTAAAGTAAATTGGCGTTCACAAAAGGAGCACGTTTATGCTAACACGGCATAAAGCATTACACAAGGTCATCCAGCAAATTAATTTGGAAGCCCCCCGTCGTATATCAACTCTTCTAAATACTCTCGCACGCCCGCCTCGCATTGTCGGAGGGTTTATATGAAATCTTCAACGCCAAAAAAAGCCCAATCACATCATCTAGCCACCACACCTTTTAGGCCTCCTAGCAACAGTGGGTCGCACTCAGCCATCAAATCAGATAAATACGAAAAGAATATCCAAGAGGCGCGTAAAGATTGCATCAGCGTTGCTAAAGAATTTTTAACGGCAATCGCTAATGAGTTGGAGCAAACAGGCAGCATTAGTACCGAAAAGCTACAATCGATTATGCCACGCTTCGACATGACTGATACAACAGCACAATTTGCTGCCATAGCTATCGGGGGACCGCTGGCAATGTATGCCAAATCTGGCAAATTCACTCCCTTTAAAATATCTAAAAAAGCCACTGAAAAAGAAAGTAGACAAGACTTCATTGAGACAGTATTTCGGCACATCACAAATGACTGTTGCTGCACGCTATCTGCATATCAGAGACGTTATAACAAGACACATCAAGACTTAGCAAATTCACTCAGTAAGCACATAAAAGAACTCATGGCACTCCTGTATAAATCAAAACGTATGTGTGATTCAACACCAGAAAAAAACCGCGAAGTTGAAGGCAGAATAGAGATACTCAGGAAGGATATGGAAAGAGCTAAAACAGATTTATTCAGCTCACTACTTCAATACAAAGAAGAAGATTTAGAAGCAGGTTTAATCAAACCCGAGTCAATCAAAAAGTCCTTAACAGAGGCGCTTAAAAAAACACTCACTCAACAGAGTGAATGCTTGGTCGTCGACATCAACGGTCATGCCTATACACCTGGTCAGACGCCCGAAAGCAAGAAAAGACCGAACATATGGGAAAAATTCATAGCGACACTTGTTTATAATGACAAAAAAGCAAAAGGAGAGGACTGCACGTCTGGGCATGCTCGACTCGAATATGACTCTGATCAAAATCAGGCACTGGTTGATGCATTAAAAGCCGCAAAAATTGAGGAATATTTTCGGGTGAGCACAGGGCAACAGAGTTCACAGGCTGACATAACTCGTCACGGTGCGCATGAATCAAAACACGGCGCAACACACAAGGATGATGGCAAATACTTGTCTAAACCCATTATTAAATTCATCTCGATGATTATTCATTTACATACAACTGAAATTCAACATCTTCTGCTCGCGCGCACAGAACAATACATAAAAGAGTGTGGTAATAATGACACACAGGAGCTGCTAAAAACCTTACAATGGCGAGTAATCAAAAGCTGGATGTCAGCAGCTATAATAAGACTGAAAGATTTTATGGGCGATAAATTCCCAAAACTAGAGATCACCGCAGATGATTTAAGTATATTCGACATGCTAACTGCCATTGAAAGCGAACTTGACGCACAAGATGATATGTCTTTTGATAATCAAATGATACATACATGCCTGATCACTATCATCAAAAGCATCTCTGATAATTTCAGGAAAGAAAGAGAAGTAAGATTTACTAAGGAAGCTACTGAAATCCATAAACTACTAGCGCAGTCACGTAAAAGTCAAACCTGCATAAAACGTCCAAGAAGTAGCTCACTAACAGGGCGAGGAAGATTAAATACCACACCTACTCATCATACAAGTAAGCCTCTTGCAGCAACAGATACGGAAAATATCACTACAGCAAACCCACCCCAGCCACCGAACGAAGGCCTTAATATGCAGAAACTACAAGAGAGGATTGATGTCTTTGAAAAACCGACCGCTCTTAGAGTTTTCTTGTGTATTTTATCTGGCCTGACGGTAGTTGGACCGTTGGTTATTATTCTATTCTCTGAACATGAGAAAAGGGTTCTTAAAGCGCAACTAACTCAATTACTAGATCCAGAAAATACAAGTCTTAATACCCAAGAGATCGCAAGCCGAGATACCAACCTACTCCGTCATATTTTCCAAAACAATAGAAATAATAACAACGTAACCAATCGAGAGGAGGAGAAGGCAAATCTAATTTATGGTTGACACGATGTCAACACCACACAGATGAGGCATTCACATAAGGAGCACGTTTATGCCAATACCAGAAAGAGAAAAGTCAGGACAAGCGACGCAAAGAATGCATGCTATCTTGACAAGCCAGAAAATTATCTGCCAAACCATCAACCATGACTGGGGAGGTAGAAATGAAAGGTCAAATTGAGTTTCCCACTTTAAGGGTACAGCGACATACAACAGGCTATCAGACACTTAAAACCAGCAAGGAGAATGAGGACCATTTAAAAGAACTTAGAATCATGACAATTGATGCGTGCAAAGCACTTGTCATTGAGATTGCAAGTAACCTAGCGAAACATGAGCAATGGGAAACAATCCAAGAAGCACTTCTAAATGGCAAACCAATCACAAGCACTATAAAACTTCCTGATTTCATACCATCATTAAAACTATGTGATACACTCGCACACTTTGCAGCAGAAGTCATTGCCCTACCCCTTGCAAAACATGCCTCAAACGGCTATTTCAATGCATTACAGAACATTCCTGTAGCAAATGGCATGCTTGACGATGGAGCAAACAAGGTCAGCTCAAGACTTATAAAATTTATATTCAAATTCATACGCGATGAGAATAGATCAATTGCACATTCTCAATGCACGAGAAAATTACCTAAAAAACTCAAGAATCTTGGAGATAAGTTTACACAGTCAGTTAGAGACCTAACCAGCCACGTATATAAGTCAACAAAACTACAGCGTGAATCACGCATGACCCAAAGCCGACTCATATCTAACATTGCCATACTAAAGGACGACATTTTTAAAAGCGGCCTGTCAGTATTCAGTGGCTTTTTTAGAACCGACAACACTACAGCATGTACGCAAACTATGCCGCCATCCAAGGTTTTAAAACTACTAGAGGCTGAGCTAAAAAAATACACTGGGGATGAATCCAGAGATGCACAAGAGAATCAATACTTAGTCATCAATCAATTGCCTTTAATGGATGAAGTACCAGAAAAAAATAAAAGGCCAAAATGGGAGTACTTTTTTACTTCGCAAAATCATGAGCCCACAGATGCTGATCATGAAACAAGAACTTCGTATGAACTGCAAACATACTCCGATGCAGAAAGAATATGGGAGTGCTTTTTTAATGCGCAGAAATATCATCTTGCAGATACTGATGGCAGACCTAGAATTGCATATGAACCACCACCATACTCCGAAGCAGACTTAGAGGTCTTCACAGACACATTAACACAAACCAACCTAAAACAATACTTTAGTCGTGCATTTGATGCCGCAAACGCTCAAAAAAAACTTCCTCGACATTCTGACTTACAAAGCCCACCCATTCGTCGAAAGAAAAGTGCTATGCTTGATGAGCCAAGTGAGTATCTATCTAAGCCAGTTAACCAGTTTATTTCCTTGATATTTACTATACATCGACATGAAATTCTGAAAATTTTGCACGCAACAACATTGCTTTACATGAAATACAATGGCGATACTGATATCACTGAATTTTGGAGGCTTCTTGAGTTCAGGGTTTTTAGGGCTTGGTTCAGCAATGCGATTATTCGCTTATCAAGTTTGATGGGTGAGCGATGGCCTAAACTAAGCATTACTGCAGAAGATGCAAATGCATTTATGGTTCTCATTGCACTTGAGCAAGAGCTCACCTTTCCAGAGCAAGACAATATGCCATTTGATACCAAAATATTGCTGGACTGTATTTGCTGCATCCTTCGATCGGTGACTGACTCATTTCGTGAAAAAAGAACGAATAATTTTGCACAGGAAGCTAAATTAACAGAAACGATACTCAATGACTCCGTCAAACGGCATTCATTGGCAGCGGCGCCCCATCAGATTATGCCCTCTAGGAATCATGGTATCGAGAGTGATAGCGAACTCATACAACGCCTTCTCAATAAAACCAAATCTCAACTGTCTCGCTTTGAAAAACCAACCCTACTGAGAGTTTTCTTATGCGCCCTTTCTGGATTAACCGTCATTGGGCCGCTCATTATCATCGCTTTATCTGAGTATGAGCGCAAGGTCTTATGCGATAGACGGGATTATTTAAAGAGCCTGGATAGCAGACCAAATCCATGTGCGTTACGTGGTACAGCCATACATAAACATAGAAACTGGCTTAGCTCTTTATGCACACCTCATCAACAGACACGAACAGCGACTGAATTATTGTGTCAAGAGGTTTAAAACCAGACTGATACATGAATCATTTGGTATGTGTGGCCAGCAAGATCAACTTCGCGATACAAGGCGTAGGCTTTGAGCTCGCCCAGTAGAATACAATATTGCTTGCTTGACTGCACTTACCAAGACAAGCAGTGAAACGCTGCATTGCCAGCAATACAGACTGGTCAGAACCAGCACATATGAGCCGCTATAGATGTACGATTTGAGGCATCACATCATGATTTTTTTTGTGTCACTGGGTGCCGACAATAAACTGGACTAGCCAACTCAGCAGAAATGGTGCTCCCCTGCTCATAAGCATGTATTGCTGCTGGTAGCATATCCTTTGCTTGCGGATAACAATCACGCATACAATCAAAAGCACTGTCTTGCGTTATTGCCAGCGCATCAGCATACACCTGCCAAGCATTACCAATGAGTATTGCTGACGCCTGAGGTAATGCTGCCTTCACTTTATCAGGAGGTGCAACTGAATCAGCAACGACTGCCTGCATAACACCGGCGTGTGCCCGGTAACATCCCCAATAGATCTCACCCATGCGCGCATCCCAGGCTGATATGACCAGTTGTTCTGATGCCTGCTGTGCAGCCTGTTGCGCCAATGCCTGCAGAGTGGATATGGGTATTAGGGGACAATTATGAGGATACGCTAATCCTTGCGCTACCCCAGCTGCCAAGCGTGAACCCAAAAAACTGCCTGGCCCAGCCCCAAAGGCAATGGCGTCAAGCTGCTTGATCGATAGTGATACAGATTGTAATAAATCATCAATCATTGGCAGAATATTTTCAGCATGACGCCTTGAGGCCAACTGAAAGCGTTCGGTGACAGCACCAGCATGAGTCAGTGCCACAGAACAGGCATCAGTTGCCGCTTCAATCGCAAGTATGGTTGTCATTGGCTTCTCCCTATACAGAGCTGACAAATAATAACACAACAGCAAGTGCTAGGCAAAGACATGAAATATTGCTAGCATCATCTTATCTGACCTACCTCAACCCGGTGCTACGCATGACAATGACATCTGAAACACACATCTTGAGCGTCAGTGAGCTCAACCAGCTCACTGCCAGCTTACTCGAGAACGAAATAGGTTGGATCAAGCTGCGTGGTGAGGTATCAAACTGTATCACAGCGCAATCTGGGCATTGCTACTTTACACTGAAAGATGCACACGCACAGGTAAAGTGCGCACTTTTTAGGCAAAATGCCGCCCGATCGACCCCTATACAAAACGGTGATGCTGTCATTGTGAGCGGTCGTGTCAGCCTGTATTGCCAACGTGGTGATTTTCAGATTATCGCGCAGCATGTAGAAAAAGATGGTCAAGGTGCGTTAGCAATTGCCTTTGAAAAACAAAAGAAAGCATTGCAAAAGGCAGGTCTGTTTGACCCAAAACACAAACAAAGCTGCCCCACACTACCCAAGCAGATAGCCATTGTGACCTCACCAACAGCGGCAGCATTACAAGATATTCTACGTGTGTTGAAAGAGCGATTCCCTGCTATACCATTGCGCCTCTACCCATGCATGGTACAAGGTAAACAAGCATCCGCTAGCATTGTTCGCGCTATTGAGGCAGCCAATATTGAAGCGAGCTGTGATTGTATGATCATCTCACGTGGTGGTGGCAGCCTTGAGGATTTGTGGCCCTTCAATGAAACCAATGTAGCGCAAGCCGTATTTGACAGCGAGATTCCAATCATTTCTGGTGTGGGCCACGAAACCGATACCACGATCATTGATCTCGTTGCCGATAAAAGAGCAGCAACACCATCACAAGCAGCAGAGCTGGCAGCACCAGATGCAACGGATTTTATTGAGCGCTGTCTCCAACAGCAGCAAAGACTGAAACGTTGCTGGCAGAGCCAGCAGGAAAGACGCTGGACGCAGTGTAAACATCTTAATGCACGCTTACAAAGCCCGCAAAGACAATGCCAACAAGAGCAACAACGCTTAGACTATATGAGTATCACGCTGCGCCGACTTTGCCAGCAATATTCACAGCAAGCGCGCTCATTGATTGATAAACAGCAGTCAGCGCTCTTGCAACAAGTCAAACAAAATATATCGCTGCAACAAAATCGCATCAAAGCATGTCAAACCGCCATGCCCATTTATCAGCAACATTACCTTGAAAAGACACAATCAACACTACAAAGCTTACAGCATCGCCTAGCTGCCATGAACCCAAAAAATATTCTAGCTAAAGCATACACACAGCTATGTCAAATAGATGGCACTATTGTACAATCCGTCAATCAAGTAGACACTGGCCAGAGTATCACAGCACGCTTAATCGATGGTAGCATCACATGTAATATTACCGAAGTGATGAAAGATGATGCCTAACATCTACGAGGAGACATCTGGCGTTGACTGCTCAGCATTATGATGAGACTGTTCCGTATCATTTGGCTGATGTTGATCAGCCGCATGTTGTAATAATAGATTCTGCTCTTGGATAGGTGTTTGTGGACTCTTCACACCCTCGGCTGTCGGCATGACCCACTGTGTCAGCTGATCAATAATGACTTTATAACCCATCATCGCAAAAAAGAATTTAGAGCCTGTACCAAGCAGCTTGACTGAGAATCCCTGCATCAACCCAGGCAAACCATTTCTGTGATAAATAGATTGTAAAACTGTTAACATTGACTGGGTTGCCAAGTCAGGGTTGGTTTGTTTCAATACTTTCAGCAGATCCATCGGGTGTGAGATGAAAACACGTGTGAATGCGGTTACTGCGCTGGCAATAGAGTCATGCAAAGAATTTTCACCAACACGACTACCGAAATATTGGTATACCGCAGCATCAGCTGCAAAAGGGATACCGGAGCCTAACATATTACGACACCATGTTGGCATAGCGCCATTATAAGCAGAGCGCAGTGAGAATCCACTGCGCAAAGAACCCTGACTCTGTAATTGTACTTTGATGTAATCGACTGGCTGTAGAAAAACAACTTCAGCTGTGCCAGCAGAAATACCGCCCAAGAAACCCGCCATGATTTTACCGCATCCCATCTCATTTTGAAACCACTCTCGCGCTTGATATGAGACAGCAAACACCACAGACTTCTGCAGTGACTTCTGTAGCGTATAAACTGACGTACCCTTCCATAAATCTCGCCATGTGTTGTTGGCTGGCACAGCCAATTGTCGCAACCACGAGGGGTAAGTTTGATCTGGTAATCGCGGTAGTAGTAAGGCTCGATTCTTGATACGGTCAACAGGCCCAAACAATGCTCCCTCTAGCCCACCAGCGATGAACCCCGCACTCATTTTAAGTGTCAGTGATTGTACTTTCCCCTCTTTCGGGCTATATATCGATGTGTTTTTTCGCGACGAAACAGGCATAGACACCTCTTGCTGCGATGCGGAACCCATTCTATTCAATAGAATACTGGCCAAAGCTAAACCTGGTTGTCTCATAAGTGCACTCCTTGCATAAATGGCATAAGTTGCCTGATTTTCCAATTGGCAGTCACGAAGCGATAGCGACATGACTGATATCTATAAAAGACGTTATAACACCACAAAACAAATGAGAGAATAAGTATTTTTGGCATGCTACTTTGAGACAGCAGGTTGATACACCAGTGAATAATTGGCGCTCATTAAAGTATACGATAAAATAACCAGCATCTGCCTTTAACAAACACTGGATGGCAAATAATGATTCTACAGTTGGTATACAATGAGAGCATTGTCAACAATGTTATGTACCACACAACAAATATCTTAAAACACAAAGATATTAGCAAACGCTAAAATAAAAACCCATTTCATTATTAGTGGCACCAAAACATAACCGATATCAGCGCACACAAGCAAACTCTTAACACACAGGTAAGCGAAATTGATAGCCGAACGCAAATCTGAAAAATTATTTGATTGACTGATATTCATGCATAATTCTCTTTAGCGTGAAGCCAGCTGATAAGCGCTGACATCTCTGCATTCACACCAAATCAATCAGTTACAGGCCAATATGGTAAAACAACGTCTCATTGTAAACTGAATCTGCAATCATTAAGTGATCCTTAAGCTGTTCCAACAGTGGATTCTCAGTTATCGAAAAATATCATCGCAAAGCACACTATTATCTCGCAACAACAATGCACTTCTTGTGACAGCCAACAAGCGATAAGATGTAACTATCTGGATTGACGGAACAAAATAGCTCAATAAGACCAATCACAATCACCCCAGTGACGGGGTGTACACCTCTCGCGAAAAAACCTGATATTTTTGTTAGAAGTAGCATAGAAGTTGACACAGATGGAAAAGTATACGATAATGTAAATATGAGAAAAAAATAAGGAGTCCTCCATGCCAGATCAAGATACACAAAATCAAGAGTTTCAAGAGCCTATTAATACAAGAATTGAAGAAGTAAAAGAACAATTATCATCAGCCGAATTAAAAGAAAGACTAGATGAGTTAAAATTTGGTATAGACCATGAAGTCACACGCTTAAGTAAACGTCAACAAAAATAAGATTCAAGAAAACCCAAACCAAAAAGCTGGCTTGGTACTGAAATGGATCAGGAAGATGGCAGTCGCGCAGATACACACCTAAACAAGTTTCGTACAATCACACTCATGGAAGGCGCAGCCAGTACCATGCAAGAGCGCACAAGACACATCAGCAGCCAACACCTTAAAAAGATAACAGCATTGGCAGCTCAAATCAGGAAAGAAAACGCTAAAACATCCGGAAACCCTGCTACTGAAGCAAAGACCGATGAGCAAGCAGATTCAGCAGCCAACAAATCTTCAGATATGGAGATCATAAAAAGTTATTTACAAGAGAATACAGGTGCACCAGACGATGATTTAGCAACAGAAGCAAAGAAGCTTATGAAAAAAATCCAAAAAGAGTCGTTTACAAAGCATAATAATACCGGTGGATTCAAAAAAGCCAGCGCTCACAAATATGATGAAAGCATTTATGACACCTACCTCACTATGAAAAAGATTGTTGATACTGCAAAATTGCATAATAATAATAATATGCTTCCAGATGATTTTCATCTCACACTCTGCGGTCATAGCCGCGGTGGATTTGCAGCCATTGTTGTCAACAACCTGCTCATCGAAAAATTCAGTGATGAATTAAATGATAAAATATCACTCAAACTTTCAGACCCAATACCGGGGCCGCGTGTCGGCGTATATGGTTCAGGTCGCGTAACCGAGATCAAAGGAAAACCCGCATCCGTCCAAATAGCTTACGCAACTGTAACTCAGTCTGAAAACATTTTTTTTACACAGCTAATAACTGATGATATCTACGCAAAAATAGGTGTAGGTGATAGAAAAACGTCATTCAAGCGACGAAAAATCCTCCGCACCGATGATGAGGTTACAGTTGACTATAAAGTCATCGAGTGCAAGCACGATCACTTAGCGAAAGAGCAAGCAGCCAGAGACGCAGCACGAGCATTCTTTTTCCCCCCTGAGGATAACGACACCTACTCGCCTAACGCTCACATGCTCTTTTGTGCTGGCACATCCTGTCGCGCATTTGAGAATAACCCCTTCATGGGTGGCAGCATCTTAGCGTACAGCGATGATACAGCGCGAAAAATTCAATTGGTGGGTATACACAAAGACAATAAAGTAGCACTCAAACATAGAACCGCACGCAAAACAGCACAAGTCGCTTTAGGGTCAACTACTGGCCTGACTGTGCTGGCTGCTGTTGCTTTGGTCGCAGTTAGCCTAGTGTTATTCATAACCACCGGTAATCCACCACCTATGCCACTGATCATTTCATCCATTACTGCTATCAGTACAGCAGTTGTCAGCAGCACAGCCGTTGGCATTCACACACCATTCTTTCTGAATGATCGACGCAGTGAAAAACTTGAGAATGTGGGCGGCATCCCTACCCTGACAGTAAAAGATCCTAGTCCTGAATCCTAACGAGCGACAACAATCAAAATCTTGAATATTATCGCTCATATTTGAGATATTGCATTACTCAGCACCAGCACTGAGGGGTTGAACGCACTATCCTATGATTATTCAAACACATAGGGCACGGAATAAGCTAGAGCAAGGCTGGGATCAGCGCTGTACATCATGGTAGGTCAATGGCTAAATGGGTTGAATATACGAGCGAATCATGGTATGGTAATCTATAAATCATATCTCATAAATGGGGAACAATAATGTCATTCCAAGAACTCGAAGAACATGTACGACAACAGAAAATTAATACTCTCAATTTCAAACAATACTATAGAGATAGAGATTTTTTTTGGCGTCAATTCATCATTCACGCTTGGCCTCGTCTTTCTAATGCTGACTACCGAAAAGTCCTTCGCGATTTAGAGCGTGTTTGTAGACTGAATACTCAAAGCGAGGAAGTACAGCCACCAAAGCTAGAGAAGCATGTAACTGTTCGCATAAAGAGCCCTCTATCATCTGAAGAAATCAAAAATCCAGCAGACTGGAACTATCAGTCTGAAAAAAAATCATATGTCCTCTATCAGGCCAATGGTAATAAGGTCGTCCTGCACACTGCACCTGATGAAAGCGCCGGAAGAAAATTAAAAGCAGCGACGCACATTGAGACCGGTGATTCCACCATTATTGATGATGACTGGTTTATGTCACTCTGGTTCTCTCAGCGCTATGCTGCGTTTATTGAGAATGTTGAGCATGGTCAAGTCGGCCTAATGACAGCACTGGGCGCAGGTGTATTCGATGGCAAAAAGCGTCAACTAGAGCGAGCAATCCGTGGCATGGTGCGTGCCAATCAGCTATCAGGAAAAAGCGAAGACTCGGTCACACTAAAAATAGTGGAATATGATCAGGAAAAATGCAATGAAATTCGTAAGCTTATTCAAAGTGAAAATGAACAGTGGAAATCCAATGAGGAAGATATACCTAACTTAATTCAAAAATATAACAGCTCAGATGATGATAAAAAAGAAGCAATCAAAAAAGAAATTAAGCAAGCCTTTTTTTACTCGAAAAGTAAGCTTAAAGATGACACAACACAATCATTACAGCCCATTTTCACATCCCCCGACGAAATAGCATTTTTAAAATATATTAATGAATCTTTACCAGGCCAGCCAACTGAAAGTGCAGCTGGAATTGAAAGTGCAGCTCGAATTGATAACACAGTTGCGAATATTGCTGTTGTACAAAATGATATTAATGCACAAATTAAGGCCGATAACGAAAGTGGCCGCTATGTCGTTATCCAAGATGCAGCAAACGCCAGACAAGTTGGTGGTGCCTTACACGCTCTAACAGCACACCAATCAGCACAAGAAGAGAATTTGACATATGAGAACGAATTAAGTTCAGTTGATCCCAAATACCATGAAGTATGGCAAGCTGTTTATAAAGCAATCAAAAATGACAAGCACTATGAATCACCCTTCAACACTGATGGTAGTGCTTGCAAAACTGCACAGATTGCTGCAGCTTCAAATACGAGTTTAAGCCCACTGCAAAAAGCCTGGTGCGCACTACAAGTCTCAATATGCTCCTTTTTTGGTAGGCACTGGTTTTTCGCTAAGGCACCTGGCCCAGGCGAGCCGTCCGATGTCCTTGTAGGCAAAAAGAAGCTCCTAAGCTTCGTCGCAATTCAAATGATGCCGCAGATCATGCATGAGTTTAGCGCACCTATAACTGATGATAATAACGATATATTGGAATCAATAAAGAAAGACAATCGTATTTCAAATCATCTCAAAGACAATGGACTATTGATGCGCAATGTTAGTGTTGCAATAGGTGCCTCGACCCTCATCGGTGGGGCTTTAACTGGTATCGCCAGTGCAGTGGTAGGTGGACTCGTACAATCAGGCTTAGCCAATCCTACAGTCACTTTGCCATTCTTGTCACTGACAATGAAAAGCATGCATTTTGCTGCAGCCAGCGGTGGGGTGGCCGTGGGCGCCATTGTTGCTGTTTGCGCAGTCGTACTGACAATTACAGCCATTGTTTATGCAGCCAATAAATGTGCTGAACGACAATCGAATACTCGATTAAGCGAGCTCTTACCCCTTGAACCTAAAACAAATGATGAGGCCCCGACCGCGGAGACCAAGCTAGATTGCGAGTAAAAAGCCTACGTCATGTACAGTTATGGTGGCATCACGTCGCATGCTGACCATCATACTGTCTGACTAAGCTATTTGGCATATGATTGAAATATTCTCACATTCTCCTAGCCCAACTTGATAAGCGCAATCCTTTTGCATTATGCTTAAGGGGTCTTTTTTATGTGGGGTATCCGGTATGTTGAAACCACTTCTATTCAGTTGCGCTCTGCTCTGCGTAGCCAACACTTCTTTTTGCCAGCAACAAGCCAGCACGAAAATAGCAACAAAACTGGTGAAGCTCTATAGCACCCCCGAACATAATGCTTCCGTGATTGCACAGCTGGCTGTAACCACACCGCTCGTGCGCATCTACCAAAAAAATCCTCAGTGGGTCAAAGTCGGTATCACCAGCAATGGACAAGTTGGCTGGATCAATCGCAAACAATACCAGCAAGCTGTCAATACCTTACAATCCGTGCACTCTCAAACCATCATTATCCGCAGCAGTAGCACCGATAATGGTAAAACCACCGAGCATGTCAATATTATCGAGAATGGCAAACAGCTCAGCGACCATGAGGTAAAAAAACGCATGCAATCCATTCTTGAGGAAGAAAAGCAACAAAGAGCAGCCATGCAGCGCTGGGAAAAACGCATGCAACTTTGGATGAATGACAGCTGGCCAACATTGTATTGGCCAACATTCCGGAGTGCACCGATCGAAAGGAGCCCTCAGCGATTATTTAAAGAGAGCACAAAACAAGATCAGACACCGCATACGAATCTCAAAACACGCTGATGCGGCACCGTTCTGTTTAAAATATACTCAGGTCATGCGCCAGTGATTCAATGACAGGTAGAGTACTCGCGCATTTGAGCCATACACACCCGGATTATGCTTTCTTTTTGCTCACGCCGATTGGTTTCATCTAGAACATTTGATACAATGCATGCCTGCACATTACTGAGGCTGCCCCAATGAAACCAAGTGAATCCTGCCAATATGATCACAACTTCACTCGTACACGCCACCAGGCCGTGATTATTATCTTGCTGTGCGCCACTTTCCTGTTCTTTAAGTATTTGATGCAAGTCTCCCCCAGCGTCATGACACAGCAACTCATGGCAACATTTCATTTGCGTGCTACCGGATTGGGCGTTATTGGCAGTAGTTTTTTTGTATCATATCTCATTGCTCAAATCTCCTGCGGTTTTTTGCTCGACCGTTTTAGTGTGCGCTGGCTATGTACTTGTGCCATTTTGGTGAGTGTCTCCGGCCTATTAGTATTCGCAGGCACTGACCTAGCATTCTGGGCCATCACAGGTCGGGTATTGATGGGTGCAGGCGCTGCATTTGCCACGGTTTCATATATGAAACTCACTGCCAATTGGTTTCGCCCCAATCAGTTTGCACAAATCAGTGGTTTTGTCGCCACGGCCGCCATGGTCGGCGCCTTGTGTGGCGATGGGCCACTAAAAATGGTACAACAAGCCCTTGGCTGGCAAACAGCAATTCTAGTCTGTGCTGGCTTTGGCGTTGTGCTAGCCATTCTGTTTGCAACACTCGTCCGCGACCACCCCCCCCACCCTATTCTCGCACAGCCAATCGAAAACAAGCAATCTATTCATCTTTCTAACGTCTTGGCTATTCTGAAAAACAAAGACAACTGGCTACTCATGCTCTACACTGGCTTTGCTTTTTCACCTGTGGCTGTTTTTGCTGGACTCTGGGGTAACCCATTTTTAGAGCATGTGTACCAAATACCTGAAAGCCACATTGCTTGGTATAGCTCTCTCATTTACGTTGGCCTTGCGCTGGGCGCACCAATACTGGGTTATATTTCTGACAAACTCGATAAACGCCGCCTAGTCATGACCGTCAGTGCTTTGGTTGCTTTGGCTTTCATGGCTGATGTCATTTATTTTCTAGACCAGCCCATGTGGCTGCTGAAGTTTAGCATGTTTACTTTCGGCTTCATGTCCGGTAGCTTTATGCTGGGATTTGCCATTGCCAAAGAGATCAACCCCATTGCAATGGCCGCGACTGTGGTCGCTATTGTGAATACAGGTGATCCCATCGTTGGATCATTTGCAGAACCACTCATTGGTAAAATACTTGATAAAACTGCTGCTGGACTGCATGCAGATGGCACACCTATTTTTACTGCACACGGCTATCAGCTAGCACTTTCTAGCTTGGTCGTTTATCTGCTACTCGCCTGCATCTTTGTCATGTTAGTGCGCGTAGACAAAAGTAAACAAGCGGAGAAATCATGAGAGCACTACCCATCATCGCACTGGTTGGACGGCCCAACGTTGGTAAATCTACACTCTTCAATGCACTCACTAAATCGCGTGCCGCTATTGTTGATGACTTTCCTGGACTCACACGTGATCGACAGTACGGCATTGGAAAAGTAGGCAATCAGCCCTACTGGCTCATTGACACAGGCGGTATTGCAGAAGCCACCCACGAGTCGGCTATTGAAGCACCACTAGAAGCACAAGCCGCGCAGGCTATGCAAGAATCAGATCATATCTTTTTTATTGTTGATCACGATGTTGGCGTTACCCAAGGCGATACTGTCATTGCCAAAGCGCTGCAACAACATCGCGATAAAGTCACCATCATCGTCAACAAAGCGGATCACGAAGACTTGAGCGCAGCCTGTAGCGACTTTTACGCACTGGCATTCGCCTCAGTCTGCGGCATTTCAGCCAAACGCCAACGTGGCTTAAAGGATCTCATCAACGACACACTGGGGCTAGCCCCTGAGCAGTCTGAATCACAACCAGAATCAGAACAAGCGGACAAGGCAATCACAGTCGCCCTCATTGGCCGACCCAATGTTGGTAAATCAACACTCACCAACGCTTTACTCGGTGATGAACGCGTTGTGGTAAGCGATATACCTGGCACGACACGTGACGCCATTGATGTGCCTTTCACACATCACGAAACCCAATACACATTGATTGACACCGCCGGTGTGCGCCGCAGAACCAAAATACAAATGTCGGTTGAAAAAGATTCTATCGGCAAAACATTACTGGCCATCGATCGCGCTGATGTCATTATCATGGTGATGGACGCCCGTGAAAGAATCACAGACCAAGACTGCCGACTGATTGGCTTGGTCTTAAAGCGTGGTCGTGGCCTCGTATTTGCATTTAACAAATGGGATGGACTGTCTGAGCACGAAAGGGAACAGACTAAAGCCAATATTGATAGACGCTTAGAATTTGCTGACTTTGCACGTCGTTATACCATCTCTGCACTACATGGCACAGGCGTGGGCAATCTATTTCACGCCATCAAAGAAGCATATCGAAGCATATACCAACCATTTTCCACCAGCATGCTGACAGATATTCTCAATCAAGCGTTGTGTGATCACCAACCGCCGCTAGTCAGTGGTCGACGCATTAAGCTGCGCTACGCACACCTCGGTGGCCAACACCCTCTGATCATTATTATTCACGGCAAACAGACACAGAACATCCCGGGTAGCTACCAACGCTACCTGGTTAATTACTTTCGTAAAGCTTGTAACATTGTGGGGGTACCACTACTGCTTCGGTTTAAGACAGACGACAACCCCTATACTGAAAAAAAACAAGTACCATAGCACTGTATCACTACAAGCGCGCTCCATAACGTGACATCTTGCTAAAATTAAGCAGGACATAACGCGCACGACCGATAAAGGCATGCTCACTGACAAAGCCCCAAGATCGGCTATCATCACTGCCATCACGGTTGTCACCCATCATGAAGTAATAGCCCTTAGGAACCACCAAATCATGAAAATCAGTAGCTGGCATCCCCACTTGATTCCAAATATGATGCGCAGCTATACCTGGGATAGATTCGATATATTCCTTTTCAGCAACATGCCGCCCAGGAAACTCCCGATCCTCTGCTTTTTGTACGAATTGATAGCTGGCAGCATGCCCATTGATAGTAAGCTTCTTGTTCACATAGCTGATGCGATCTCCTGGAACACCAATAACACGCTTCACAAAAGTGACATTGGGGTTCACTGGCCAACGAAATAGTGCAATCTGGCCACGCATTGGCTCGCCTATAGCAAGTATTTTCTTATACCATATTGGTGTGCGCAAACCATAGTCGTACTGGGTTACTAAAATGAAGTCACCCGGCATCACTGTCGGCTCTAAAGAACCTGTTGGCACCCTAAATGGCTGCGCTATAAAACTTCGAATCAACAATACAATCAATAAAACTGGAAAAATAGCTCTACACAAATCGACCAAACCATTTTTTTCACCTAAATTGACTGAAGCATCCTTCCGCAAGAGGCGCTTAGTATAAACCGTATCGACCAATGTAACGACCCCCACAAAGACAGCCGCAACACTTAAAATATTCAACAAATCAAATATCACTTTCCTATCTCCCTAATGATGTAAATTCATAAAAAACGGCACATACACCAGCTCTGCTGAAAAGCGATATCCCGCCCAGCGCGATGAAACTTGACCTGTGTGACCAAACTCGTGAATCAGTAATGCATTACCACCATGCTGCGCTGCGAGTGCTTTTGCAGCAGACTCTATAGCATGCTCTTTAGTAACGTTTTGTGCCAGTGAGTGAAGGGTTAACCTCATTGTGCCAAGCTTGGTGTAAGTCGCGCCTACCAACATACGTGGCGTCAGAAACTGGACATTCTGTGAGTCAACAACATGCGATGATGCCGCCAATGGCAAATATGATTTGTTTATCTTGTACTCAGCGCTGGGCGCAACCCAAAGCAGTAGCAGAGATACCAATATCCCAGCACCAACGGCCAACATCACACCTATCCAGCGTGCACGCAAAGACAAGGGTACTTCCACAGAATCAGTCATAACGGCCACCTCAAACAGCTCAATATCAAAACAATACTCTAACAGCAAAGTAAGCTGTTATCAATGCTCTCTCAAAAAGGAAGCCTCACTATTGTGAGACCTGGCTAGGCATTTTTGCCCGTGTCATACTCCACCACATCGCGATGGGTAATGCGATCAATATATAGACACAGAACGCTCCAGCTAAGGTCAATAAACTGACAAACAAGCCTGGCATCAACAATAAAATAAGCAATGGCGGCAAATACATTAGTAACAATAATACGTATTTGTGCTGTACAAAAAACGACTGCCGCAACCCATCCCGTAAAAAATCATACAGGCAAACTGACACACTCAAGATGCCGGTCAATGAGGACAGCGCTATGAACACAACTGAAAAACGCTTGATTATCGCGGTATGACTAATATGCAGCAACGCTGTCATTAATGACGAAGTCGTATGCGCACTATGCGCCATGGCGTGCAAACCAGAGGCACCAAGCCGAGGCACACAAGCTTGCACAACGGCAATCCAAGCAATATAAAGCAACAATGGTATAAAAGAACCCCAAAATAATGCCAGCCGTATTTGGCGCTTATTTTGCTGCAAATACGCATACAAGCTTGGCACAATAATCGCAAAACCGAAAGCCGTAATCACCACCATGATTGTCGATGTTGTTGGCGTAGCAGATAACCCGCCAGACAAGTGCTGCCACTGCGCATGTGGCATGATAAATAACAGAACGGCCAGGCACGACAATAATTTTGCAGACATGAGCAATCGATTAAGCCAATCGACTGATGCAATGCCTTTGTAGACAATTAAGCCAAGCACGAATGTCACTAGAATTGCAGCAAGGTGATTGCCAATCGAATAACCATATAGTGACAGCACCGATTCAAGCACATCACGGCAACCGGTCAGGTAAGCGCAAATCAATGCATACAGCAAGAGAAGATAGATAATCCAAGTTAAACATTTGACGGCATGTCCGAGTGTTTTTTCACTCATGCTAATGAGGTTTGCGCCAACGGGCATCTTAAAACAAACCTGCATCAATGCCCAAGCACCGGCACTCATGAGTATCCAGCATGTAATGAGTACTGTTAATGTTACAGCAAAACTATGTGTTGCCGTGACTACTGGCAATGCCAACATGGCCGCACCAATGGAAGTACCCAGCATTAGAAAAACTGACCCAAACAAACGCCACATAATGCTTCCTTGCGCAAAGCAGACAAGACATCAACTAGTCAGATGCCCTGTGTGAATCTTTATCTTTTTTTTGCAAATCGAACAATCAGTGCTCGACCACAAAAGTCTTCCTGATTCAGCTCAAGTGCTTGTGTAGCAGACAGTGTATCAACATAGGTCACAAAACCAAAACCCTTCGAACGGCGACTACGACGATCACGAATAATGCGAACCGATTCAACTTCACCATAATGCTCAAAGAAAGCTTCAACATCATCCTCACGCGCCGAGAAAGGCAAATTACCAATATACAACTGATTATTAGGCTCTGCGGCATCTGATGCCCGTGAGAGATCGCGCTGCGCTGTCCTAGAACGATTATTCTCTTGCAAGCGCTTACGAGCCATCATGATACGCACTGCACTAAAAACAATCAGCAAACCAACAAAAGCAACTAAGGCATAAATAAGATTACGCGCTGTGAAAAGTGATATTTCCATTGAATGAACTCCAAACGGTTAAGGAAAAAATGAACAGTTTGAGTATATCACAAGACGCCTAAGAGTCTAGAGCACCAGAGCTAAATAGACGCCCTTTTGTAGAATAAATCAACAATATCATGCCCCAAACGCTGACCTCGCGCTTCAAAGCGGGTTTGTCCTCGATCAAATAAGTAGGCAGTAGCATCGCTATCGACGGCTACAGCAGACCAGGCAGAATTTTGTGCAATATGTGCTTGCATCCACTCAGCATAAGGCGCCCAATCTGTTGCTAAATGCCAAATACCCCCAGGCTTCACTTTGCGCGCTAACAGTGAAATTAACTCTGCCTGTACGATACGACGCTTATGGTGACGCTTTTTAGGCCATGGGTCGGGAAAAAACAGTTGCACTTTATCCAGGGATGCATCTTGCACACATTGCGCGATGGTCTCCAGTGCACAATGCTGATAAACACGTAAATTATTGATACCAGCTGCATGAATGCCTGCCAGAATGTGCCCCACTCCGGGTGGATGCACTTCTATACCGATATAGTTGACAGCTGGAAATCGTTGAGCCTGCTCTAGCAAAGCACTGCCCATGCCAAATCCAATTTCACAGACTAGAGGTCTATCTGCATGACTGAAGGCTGATTTCAAGCCAGCAAGCTTATCTGAAACCAAACAACCATAACGAGAGAAATGATCAAAACCTGCTTTTTGTGCAACCGTCATACGACCAGAACGTACAACAAAGCTGCGTATAGTCCGCCGTGGTGATGGATTCTGCTTATCCGCCATCAGTTCCCCCAGTAAATGATATCTGCCTATTGGCTTCAATGTGAAATCTGCGCTAGCATAGCCTACTTCGGCAGAAAAGCCAAGGCCCAACCAAGCAAAGAGGTAACCCGTGCCTAGATACGACATCGCTAAAAAACTCCTACCCTGGTTTGAAAAATACGGCCGCCATGACTTACCCTGGCAAAAATCCAAAACAGCGTATCGCGTCTATGTTTCTGAAATTATGCTACAACAAACACAAGTCAGCACAGTCATCCCTTATTTTCAAAGGTTTATGCAAAGCTTCCCCACTGTTAAAGCTTTAGCGCTCGCCAACATTGATGACGTGCTCAGTCACTGGTCGGGTCTTGGATACTATGCCCGTGCCAGGAATTGTCATAAGGCAGCAAAAAAAATCCATACGGAGTGGCGTGGTCGTTTTCCCAAAGATAGAGAGACATTAGAAACATTACCTGGCGTTGGCCGAAGTACCGCAGCGGCAGTGTTATCACTCACACATAATCAACCCGAAGCGATTCTAGATGGTAACGTGAAGCGGGTATTGTGTCGATACTACGATATAGACAGTCAACCTGGATCTAAGGAGTATACCCAAACACTGTGGCCTATTGCGGAAAAGAACACACCGAAATTACACGCAGCAAATTTTAATCAAGCCATGATGGACCTGGGTGCAACCTGCTGCACACGCAGCAAACCAAACTGTATTGCGTGCCCACTACAACAATCTTGCCAAGCTTATCATAATGAAACCGTACTACAAAGACCACTCAAAAGAAAACGCATTCAACGCAAGAAGCAATACCATCATCTCCTTTGCGTCATGACTGAAGACGCCATTTGCCTTCGCAAGCGCGATAATGATGGACTCTGGGGCGGCTTATGGCACCCACCAGAACTCAATGAACAATGCCAACCTGCAGAATGTTTAAGCGCACTATCATCAGCATTATCAGATAAAGAAAACTGTATCAAGGCAGTGAAACAATTTAAACATGTATTAACACATCTTGATATCATGACCAAAGTCAGTGTTCTACACTGTGACAAAAAATATCGCTGTAAGAAACCATGGCAATGGATACCGATAGATGAGCTCAAAAAAAAAGGAATATCCAGGCTGCTCTCAAAGGCAATGACCGCATTGGGACACCAATCATAACAAAGCACCCGCACTTCTCTCAATACTTCTTCTGAAATCTGTGTATCAAACACAAACAATAAGCTATAAAGTAAGAACATGCGACATTAAGATGGTCATCATGTGAGACGGCACGCAGGTGCGGCATCAGGATGTTCGGGGTTGTTAGGTGTTAGCAGTGATTGATCACTCACCTGAGCCGGATTCTCTTCCAGCAAACCATCCATGTTGCTAAAATTTGCATACCGCAGAATAATTCGTCCTATGAATTGGCGTAGACCGGCATAAACAGCAAAAAAATCTCTTAATTGATCTTGAGGTGTTCGGCCGCTACCAGAATGGCAAAGAGAGTTTAGGCTATCTTGATTGTTATTACCACAACGTAGGATAACACGCGCCCACTGTCTTCGTAGATTGAGTACACGCAACCTCTCATGCCACTGGTCTGGTGTATAGCGTTCAATTTCCTTGGCCTCTATAGCAGATATGCCCATCGATTTTATCACAGCATTCTGCTGCTCAAGACTGGCTATCATTCTCCTGAGTTTGGTGCAGCCATCAAAGACACCCGCATGACCAACAATTTTTACCTCTACAGGAAGATGAATTGATGTTAAACTTGTGCAATCAGAAAAAGCTTTTACCTCAATGCTTTGCAGCGCTGGAGGAAAATTAATTGACTCTAAACTTGCGCAATGAGAAAAAGCCAACCTACCTATGCTTTGTAGACCCACAGGAAAACTAATTGATATTAGACCTGTGTAACGATAAAAAGCACACTTACCTATGCTTTGTAGCCCAACAGGAAAATCAATTGATATTAGACCTGTGCACTGACAAAAAGCGCCATAACCTATACTTTGCAGCGCTGGAGGAAAATTAATTGACTGTAAGCTTGTGCACTCTTGAAAAGCTTGATCACCTATACTTTGCAGCCCTGGAGGCAAATTAATTGAAGTTAATTCTGCGCATTTGTAAAAAGCTAGCCCCCCAATGCTATTGACTTCTTTAAACTGCCCATCAGACAAATCAAGCACACCACCATCGCAAAAAACATCTATTCTTTGACCATTCGATAATGAAATCGTATAGAAATTTGTCGCTTCTTTTTTCTGACATTTTGTTATTTCAAGCTTCATAATAATAAGCTTCTCCTATAATGAGTAAAACCACCACAAACCCATAGCACACATAATATACACAACCAAAGGCCCTCATGCTACTACTAAGATACACAACAGAATTGAAAATGCAATATGAGACACACACAAAACAATCAATCTAAATACGCATACAAATTAATGACCTACATCACCGACTGTCATCCTAGATGGTTCTCAACCCCTTCCATCAGCGATGGCAATGCTCCATACTGATCTATTCAAAACAACAGAAAGCCTCATTAATCGACAAAAACTGATGTGAAAGATCAATTTAGCGCTCAGCTCTATCAATTTTTAAGTAGTTGCAGGCGTCGTATCTAGATGTGAGGAATCTTGAGCAGATAGCAGTGACAAACTGCTCAGTTGAGCAGCTGCTTCTTTGGGAATTTTACCTACCTTCAGGAAATCTGTGTAGCGCAAAATAATTGACC
>JBDOIU010000016.1:0-19389 GCA_047404195.1 Coxiellaceae bacterium | reverse complement strand
CCCACCCATAGTGCATAACAATGAGTCAAAAGCAAGCATTATCAGATCTGGCCAATGAAGTTCTCAGCCACACTCGCCTAGAAGAAGTGATCGGGAGCCGCATAGACATCAAAAAGCGAAATGCCAACTATGTTGCATGTTGCCCGTTCCACGATGAAAAAACGCCCTCATTCCATATCAATACTGTGAATCAATTTTACCACTGCTTTGGCTGCAAAAAGAGCGGCAATGCTATTCATTTTCTGCGTGAATATGACAAAATGAGCTTTATTGAATCCTTAGAATATTTAGCTCGACAAGCTGGCATTGACCTACCCACCATCAAACCAAAGTCCAGCTCAGCAGACCAAGCTGCGCAGCAATGCCTGGCAGACGTTGCCACCACTTACCAGCGTGCGCTTGCTCAGCATGCAGCTGCTAAACAGTACTTGGCTGAGCGTGGTATCAACCATGAAATCCAGCAAAATTTTGCTATTGGCTATGCCGCAGAAGCCTGGCAAACCATCAGCCAACAACACGCAGATACTGCTGAAAAAAGACAACATCTACTTGATCAAGGCATGATACTCAGCAAAAATGGCCGTGACTACGATCGCTTTCGACACCGCCTCATGTTCCCAATCCGCAACCCACAAGGCAAAGTCATCGCCTTTGGTGGCCGTACACTTGGAAATGACCCAGCAAAGTATCTCAACTCTCCCAAAACCAGCCTCTTCAATAAAAGCCATGTGCTGTATGGCTTATTTGAAATGCAACAAGCCACTCGACAGATTGAACGCATCATTGTGATGGAAGGCTACATGGATGTCGTGAGCGCACACCAACATGGCATTCACAATGTCGTTGCCACGCTCGGTACTGCCAGCAATCAAAGCCATATTAAACAATGTCTCCGCTACTGCAACCACATTGTTTTCTGCTTTGATGGTGATACTGCTGGAAAAAAAGCAGCATGGCATGCCTTGTGTGAGGCGCTACCCATCATGCATGATGACTTGGTCATGCAATTTTTGATGCTTGAAAATGGTGACGATCCTGATAGCTTTTTGAGAACGCATGGCAAAACAGCATTTTTACAAGCCTGTGACCAAGCAACACCACTGAGTGACTTCCTATTTGACCATTTTGAAAGCAGTAGCAAGGCCTTAGATGCACGCGCGAAAAGTGCCAAATCTATATCGGAACACATTCAACGCATGCCAACAGGATTGCTCAAGACACTGCTCACGAAACGACTGGCACAACAACTTGATATCAGCGCAGAAGATTTGCTAAATAGTCAAAATCCACGCACACCTGCAGCTGCAAACGTCGCTGAACCACCCACTCAATCAGAGAGTCATGTTGTTTCAAAGCCAAAAGCAAGCGCCAGTCAGAAGCTCATAGAATATGGCACACAACTGTGCCTTCAATTTACCAGCGGACTCAACTTTCCAAATGAAATCAATACGTTACGCTCACTGATCGCAGAGTTCTCATGTGAATCGCCTCATCTTAAGCTCATGTTATGGCTGATTAAGCAAATACAGCAAACTGACACCCCACAGGTTGGCAGCATCATCACTCAAATTGAACATGAAAAAGCACGCGAATGGCTTGCACAGCAAGCAGCAAAAACACTACAAATAGACAATGTGACTGCGAATCACGAACTCAAAGTGACATGTCAACGCATCATCAGACAACTGGCTGATTCTGCGGCAGAAAAATTGATTACATTGAATAAAAGTCGCGCGCTCGAGACGCCTGAACAAGAGCAATTAAAAAGACTCTTGCAACTTATCGCACAAAGTGGTATATAATTATGTCTCAGAGGCGACACACATTGGTTCCCGCACATGCAGCCAACCCGTCAACTAGACAAGATGCATTCTGAGAAATATTCGCACTAGCAGAAAACACCTTTACCCAGCGGGAGACGTTATGTCACAAGCAGATGATACGATCGATCAAACAAAGAACACACCGGAAGCAGATAATGAGGCAAACTGTACTAAGCAACAGCGCTATCAAACGCTAATCAAAAAAGCCAAAGAAAATGGCTACCTTCTGACTGATGACCTGGCCAAATATCTGATGGAAACAGAGTTACGCGATTCTGATGATGGCAAGGCTACTTCCCAAAGAAGAATGAGTCAGCTGGATACAGTCATCAACGAGCTATCTGAAAAAGGCATACAAGTCTTTGATACCCCACCTAAAGAAGACACTGTTTTCCTAGAGAAGCGTCGGGATGTGGCAGATAGCATCGATAATATCTCGAGTAAGGTTGACCCAGGTGGTGACTCTATTCGAATTTACATGAAGAAAATGGGAGAAATACCTCTACTCAAACGACAAGATGAAATCAATATTGCCAAGCGAAAAGAAGCGGGTGAACGACAAAGCACCGCTGCACTATCACAATACACGCCTGCAATAGCTGCCTACATCGAACAGTTTGAAACAAGAGAAGACCAAGAAAACGTTATTTTATTCATCAGTGATTTTTATGACACGATGCCAGAACCAAATACGCGCACCCCATCAGACAATGAGCAGGGAAAAAGTGAACAAGATGCGGATAATAACGCCAACTTTAATCGTGGACCTGATGTAAAAATAACAACACAACGCATCAAAGAACTGAAAAAAATGCTCACAAAGTACTGTAAAGCGCATGCCAAAAATGGTTACCAACACAAGACCTGCCAAACACAACAACAAAAGATCAGTGAGTTTTTCAGCGAATTTAAACTACCTAACAGACAGATAAAAAAAATGAAGCTCGGTCTGCGTTTCCATGTGACGACTATTCGCGAGTGCGAAAAGATAATCAGCAGCATCATCATGAAAACTGGTCGCATGAAACGACTAACATTCATCAAAAATTATGCCAAAGAGATGGCATCACCCGATTTTTTAAATCACCTTGAATCCAATCATGCTGACGTATTCACAAACATTCAAAGTCGCCTAAAAGAAATCACACGTGCTCAAAAACGACTCTTTCAGATTGAAGAAGAAACCCACCTTAGCACCATTGAAATCAAAGATATCCATCAACGTGTTGCCATTGGTGAAGCCAAAACAAAACGCGCCAAAAAGGAAATGACCGAAGCCAACTTGAGACTGGTTATTTCTATCGCTAAAAAATATACGAACCGTGGTCTACCTTTCTTAGATCTGATACAAGAAGGCAACATTGGCCTCATGAAGGCTGTTGATAAGTTTGAGTATCGACGCGGCTATAAATTTTCGACGTATGCGACGTGGTGGATTCGCCAAGCCATTACACGCTCCATTGCTGACCAAGCAAGGACGATTCGTATTCCAGTACACATGATTGAAACCATCAACAAGCTTAATCGCATCATGCGTCAGTACATGCAAGAACATGGCAAAGAGGCACCTCTAGACTATGTTGCAGCACAAATGGAGCTGCCACAGAAAAAAGTGTCGCAAGTGATGAAAATTGCCAAAGAACCAATCTCCATGGAGACCACTGTTGGTGAAGAAGATGATACGACGCTAGGTGAATTCATTGTAGACCACAATATTGAATCACCAGTTGACTTTGCAACCACCAATAATTTGTCAGAAAAAACCAAGGAAATTCTAAAAACCCTCACTCCACGTGAGGAAAAAGTACTGCGTATGCGCTTTGGTATCAATATGAATACCGACCATACACTAGAAGAGGTGGGCAAGCAATTTGATGTTACGCGTGAGCGTATCAGGCAAATTGAAGCAAAAGCCTTACGCAAACTCAGACACCCAAACCGTGCTGAGAAACTACATACTTTTCTCGAGGACGACGAAAAGAACTAATTACAAACCGACACAGCTTATAAAAGGATTTTTTATGCTGCTAGAAAGCTTGCCAAACAAGGTTCAGGTACAGATTCTTGAGTACCTGCAAAATGACGAATTCACTAAGGCGAAGGCGTTGAAAGATCAGTGGGAAGAGAAACAAAAGCACGCCACTCAACAAATGCTTCAAAGAGAGCAGACATGCCAACAATAAACTGGCACCTTGCTACCGCATCAATTGGAGTAATACGCTTATGGCACTCTTACTATTAAGTTATTTATGCATTGCTTCTATTTCAGCAGTGATTATTACGCCGGCACTTCCTCTGATTGAGCAATCATATCAACTTGGCAGCGGGCAAATTGAATCAATCATGGCTATCTTCCTACTAGGCTATGTCATTGGACAATTGATTTATGGCCCACTGTGCAATCGTTGTGGACCAATTAAGGCGCTTCGCCTTGGATTGATACTGAATCTCTGTGGCGTCATTACTTGCTTGAGCTGTACTATATTACAGCTACCCTACAGCTATTTATTGGTTGGGCGCTTCATCACAGCAATTGGTGCCGCTTCAGGCTTGCCAATTGCTTTTCTACTCATTAACGAGTCATACCCACATGATAAGGCACAACAAATATTGGCTTATGCCAAGCTCACATTCACCATCAGCATCGGTATAGCTGTTTGCCTAGGTGGATATGTCACACAGTGGCTATCTTGGCAAGCATGTTTTTGGACACTATTGATTCATGGCGTACTGACATTACTGATGACAAGTCAACTGTCATTCAAAAAAACTCAGTCCACTCAACTCACATTCAAACAGTGTATCTTGAGCATGATGCGAGCATGTAAACAGTTAAAACTCATCCGATACTCAATTGTAGTGGGTGTGCCATGCGCATTCTCATATTTATATGGTACTTGTGCACCACAATACGCCCAGAACGAATTACATTTATCACCAGAAACATACGCATCCTGGAATCTAGTCAACACACTATTCATGCTATTGGGGTCAAAGCTAATAGCCGCTCTTACAACAAAATATACGAAAGCGAGAATGCTACAAATTGGCTTCCTGTGCACGACAGTATCGCTCACACTATTGGGCTGCTTCCTCATTAACCACTCAGATAATAGTCTTTTTTTCTTTCTATGTACCGCACTATTATTCATTTCGACAGCTATGCTCTATCCCAGCGCGTCTGCTCTTGCATGTCATTCAGTAACGGACCGCGCATCTGCTAGCAGCGTGATGAATTTCATCAATATGAGCGCTGCCCTGATTACCGTTTCTATTGTCGGGCATATCCACACTTCAGCCCTTAAATCACTGATCACTGTCTTCTCAGCCTATTTCCTACTTGCCTTCATTGTTTCTAGACCATGGCAAAAAAACACATCAACTGTGGGATAATGTATACATGCTACACGCACTGCTATCAGCCAAATATCACAACCCATACTCTATAGTCGACATTGAGCAGATACGCTGCCAACATGGCTCTGTGGCCTGTAGATGTGAGCTCAACCCCAAGTCTGGCTCAATGATATCTGTAATCATTGTCTGCCACAAACCATTATATAAATATTTCTGTAGGATGTGATCTTGGTGACAGGGAAAACATGGACCATGATTCACCTCTAATAGCCATGGCCTCAATGACTGATCCAACAAGTAATCAAAACCAAATAGTCCGAATCTTGCTTCACTGTTCGCATGAAAAAAACCTGGCACAGCTGTTTTATACGCTTGACAAACAGCTGTTGCGATTTTCATGAGAGACGAATAAATATGATTGAAATAAGGCGCCTGCGAGCTGGGAATCTGTATTTGTTGTGCGTGATCAGCAACATTGAGATGCTCATTGGTTAGATGTGCTGGCAAAGCAGAAAAATCATGCTCATCATACGATACACCAGCAATGTTAAAGTAACCTTCAGGGTAAAGCCATGCACCTGACTGACTACTCAGAACAACAAACAAACGTATCGTATATTTATGCCCCTGTAATAAATGCGGCTGACCGATATATTCCTGCAAAACATGAGGACCTCCAATACGGTCAGTTGATGCGAAGTGGCGTTGAATTTGTTCATAATCCTTAAATAACTGGATACCATCACCATTATTGAGTAATGCTGGCTTGAGTATCCAAGCATGTGCTTGCTGATTTGACCTTAAACTGGCCACCAAATGTGTCGCATTGTGATCATCAATATAATGCGTCTCTGGCATCACCCCTGGGCAATACTCAGCACACAAATCAGCTAAATGATGCTTATATTCCAGCACTTGCGACTGCTTATCACTCAAGTGAAAGTGACGATCATTCAACTGCCCTGGTGGCACATTGAGGTAGCCTTGGGCTAACAAATGAGTTGCCAAGTTATAAGGCGTTGGCTGACTGGGCTGAGAAAAAAAGTACGATCGCTTCATCTAACAATCCAATATTCAATATTCAAACGTGAATTATTCTGCATGAGAACGACGATATTGGCGGTATATAGGCCGCCAAAAATAGTCTGCAATTTTTTTTCGAATATTGTCAACTGATGATAATCCAGCTGCGATTGCAGCCTCAGAAACTGCATAGGCAATTTCCTGGCTGACCATCTCAATGTCTTCTAATGAGGGTAAAAGGGCAGGGTCTTCGTCATCCAATACTGGAGATAGCTCACTCAAACGCTGCGCCGCAACGCGCACCAGGGGCTCGGTCAAAGATTGAATTTGTGCCACGACAACGGCCAAACCAATACCTGGAAACACAAAGGCATTGTTCGCTTGTGCAATACGAATCATTTTACCATTGTAGTTAACAGGATCAAATGGACTACCTGCAGCTATTAATGCCCGACCCTCTGTCCAATGAAGAATTTGCTTTGGGGTTGCTTCTGCTAATGCGGTTGGATTGGATAGAGGAAAGATGATTGGCTGCTTGACTGCTTCGGCCATTTTTTTAATACTACGCTCAGAGAATGCACCATGCACACCGGAGCAACCAATGAGTACTGTTGGCTTCACATGATTAATCACATCGTATAAACCAATATAATCGTCGCGATCCAAAGACCAACCATCATACTCAGATGCACTTCTAGCATAAACCTGCTGGCACTCTCCAGCACGCTGCTCATCACTGACGATTAAACCATCACGATCAATCAGCCAAAAACAATTGGCTGCCGCTGTCGGTGTTAATCCATGTTCACACAAAGTTGCAAATATTTGATCTGCAATACCCATACCAGCTGTACCAGCACCAAAAATAACAATGCGCTGCTCAACTAAGGGGCGCTTGACTGCCCTGGTTGCAGCAAGTAAACAAGCCAAAACTGTTGCACCCGTCCCTTGCATATCATCATTAAATGTTGGCAACTTATTTTGATACCGCTCTAAAAAGCGACGCGCATTCTCACGACCAAAGTCTTCCCAGTGTAAAAATGTATTTGGAAAGACCTGCTTAACCGCAGAGACAAACTCATCTACAAATTCATCATATTTATGACGACTCACACGTTCATGCCGACAGCCAAGGTACAATGGATCGGCTAGCAGTTGCTCGTTATTAGTGCCAACATCGAGCTGTATTGGCAATACACGATTCGGCGGAACCCCAGCGCATAGCGTGTAGACCATCAGCTTGGCGACCGCAATGTCCATACCGCCAACACCCTGATCACCCAAACCCAAAACACCTTCACCATCTGTTACCAATATGATATCGATATCACTGTCACGTCGATTTTGCAACATTTGACGAATCGCACCACGATGCTTCATTGTTAAAAATAGACCTCTGGTATGCCTAAACTCAGAACTATATTGCTGCACAGCCAAGCCCACTGTCGGCGTATAAATAATCGGCAGCATCTCAACCAAATGTGTTGTAATCAACTTATAGAACAACGTCTCATTTGCATTTCGTAAAGCATGCAAATAAATGTTTTTCATCAAGTCTGTTGCCTTTTCTTGGTATTGAAAATAACACCGCTTAACTTGCTCATCTAATGTTTCAATCCTATCTGGTAGACGAGCCTGTAGATCAAATGCTTTACGCTCAGCATCGGTAAAAGCTGTCCCTTTATTCAGACTGGCATCATAAATTAATGCTGAACCACATATATCATGTAGATCAATAACATCATCCGTATCCTTCTTCAATAAAGAACCTTCTTTCTTTTCCAAGTTAATCTCTCTACTCAGTATTCTTTCTTGTGGAAGCGTGACACCAACTCTTCAATCAGTTGACCAATGACGCCACCCTTACTCTCAGCGTCCATCAAGCTACCCTCATCTTTAAATGTAGCATAACGCTCGTCAAGTAACTTTGATGCTGAGCCAGTTGGGAATGCTGACGCCAACAATAATCGTGTGTGCTTGGGCCCAATACGCTGATACAACCGATTTCTGATGATAACATCATCAGCCGATGTATTCAAGGCCCACAACTCAACAGGACCCAATGTTGATGTTAGCAGTTGTGTGTTCACACCCGCTTTTGTTGCGAACTGAGCCAGAAAGGTCCCCCCCTCTGATGTAGGCCCATGTACTCGAGTCTTCAATGCCTTAACAGCCGTCTCATCTAAGCCAAATGTGGCTTTGGCTTTTTGAACAGCTTGCTCAGGGCCAGCATCCATAATAAATACAGATGTCGCGAACTCAATCATGATATCATCAAAATCGTCTAATGATTGTGATAATAAGGCAACCTGCACCTTCCATTTTCTACCTTCTCGCATGTCAATAACCACTTGATCACGCACGGCTTTAGAACTTGATGTACGATGAAACTCGTCAAATACAATTCTTTTTGGATCTTCACGAATCTCTTGTACACGCTCAAAATGATATGACTTATAAGCAGTAGGCATATCTTTAACATTATCTTCCGTTAGGTAGTAATGTCTTGCCAAAACATAGCGTGCCAGCATATACATCACTGCAGTCTGACGATCCGCCGCATCACCACCACTGCGAGCAACCTCATCAAGATCCAATGCCACTACCTTTGCATCACCAATATCAAATTGAGTTACCTGAGCAATAATAGGATATTCTCGAATTGCACTTGATATCATTCGTGAAAATGCATGAATCAACTCTTCACCCGTCGGCGTCACAATTTTTCCGTATAAGTCTACAATTGCCGGTAAACGACATATCGATGTGACATCTGCTAGCACAGGCACGGCATGGCGCTGAGCTAACAATGCCTCATGTCTAAACCCTGCCAAGAACAGCGCATCAGTCACTTCCCACCAAGTTGTCTGCTGATCTGCAACAAAGTCAATTTCTTCCAGCAATGCATCAACCATTTCTTCAATACCAGGCGCATAAACATTCGGCGTATTTTCATCTGAAAAGTGCTTATAAAGTTCATCAATCACCAAGCCCGCCATGTCAGGCATACCGTCATACGCTTTATCACTACCAATTGGTGTTGCTAACATACTCAAAAAGTTAACCAAAAAACTCCGCTCCTGAGGTAACGGATGCCGACAACCCAGCTGTGTATCAAAAGGGTTAATAGCAAACTCAGGGCGCATTCTCAGCCTATGATGAGCAACAAAATTCTTTTTCTCTAAAGGCAAAGCATCTCGCAATAGTGAAATCAAACCACTACTTGATGGACCAATATCGATGATGGCAATACGTGGCAATCGCTGAATACCAGAAGATAGACAGACAGCCAAATTAATGGCATTTGATAATACTGATTTACCAGAACCTGGACGCGCATAAAATAAATCAATAAATGTTGTCTGCTGAGATGAGCCAGGTTGATATGGCCATAACTTTCCATCAGGCGAGCGAAAGAGAACCGCTCCTTGCTTCCACACAGATGCAGGGCGGAACAACGGCAACATATACAAGGTGTCAGACAATGGTGCTAAACTGGGTGTTGCCATACTGGTTTGCGTGACTCCCAGTGCTGTCGATAAGGTGCCTCCTACTGCATCACCAGATATTTCAGAAACATCACAAGATCCCCAGCCTTCTACCGCCTTTGCCAAGATAGATGCACGCCTACGAAGCATTGGTAAATCATCAGCAGGTGCCCATGTTGACAATGTCACCTTGAGACTAACAATCGAGTTATCTGAGTTAAGCGCAGTGTACTGCAACAATTCTAATGAAGCATTGAGTAACTTATTTTGGGATGAAGTAAAGGCGAGAATAGATGACAGTGCTTTTTTCATACCAACTGTAGAAATACCATCACTCACTATATTGAATGATACCCTCCATGGCAGCTTAGCCATCGACAAACGGGAAAATAGCCTGTGAAATGGTTGTATATCCTGGGGAAACAAATGAATATAGACATTTGAATAAATGCGGTCACCTATCTGACAAACCTTCAAATTATGGTTAATCGCATCCCTCGGCAACAATTGACGCGCCAGCGGTGGCCAAGCAATATCCATAATTGACTCTATACCTTGTTTTGGCTCTTTTACACGAATTTTATCGCCTGGCAATACGGGCCTCCATGCGGTATCAGTAAATTCTGGATCAACTGACCGACGGATATAATACCCAGCTTCATGTACATCTAATAGCGTCAAAATGAACTGCTGCATCTTGAAATCATTTACCACCAACCGAACAAAAGAGTCATGCTGATCACGCAAATCACGGACAGCCGCATTGATGTTCTGCGATACTCTGATAGCGGGCATGCCTTGGTCTTTATTTTCTTTAGCACGCCGCTTGCCTTCTTGCTTGACCTGCTCTTTCGTCAATGCGGCAACCGTCGAAGTTAGCACCAAAAACACCGACTCACTCGCACAATAGCGTGATAGATGCTGCTTTTTCTCAGCAAAAACATCCGCTAGATCTAAAGATAAACGTTCCGCAGTATTGGCTGCAGGCTGTAGCGCTTGCGATATTTCGCCATGAATTGCATCTGTATCATATTCAAAAATCATCTGGATATGATGCCCTCGCTGGGACATGGCCGTTTGCAATGCCTGTTGCAGTGCTGCAAGACAATTCTGAAACTCAGCTTCTCCTACTAACTTTGTCAAACCATCTAACTTAATTACAGAAAGCAGCGAGCCATCATTATTAACAAAACTATATTTACTGTCTGCTGTCTGCAAATCACAATAAGCTGACATTGTCTGCTTAAGGGACATGCTGGTCGCCATGGATAATGATGAACCAAAACTCTTAAAAACAGATGCAATGCTTTCAATAAAACTCATGATGGTAACACCTCGCTATTAAACTGCAATTCATGGAATGCCTCCAAAACGCGCTCTTGAGTCACTACTGAAAATGCCAGCACATCAGGTAGAAGACGAATATTTTGCTGAAATGCCTGGTCAAATGCCTCAAGCCCATCAGACACAATATCAATCATTAAACGCACATAGCGACCGGGGTCACTCATTCCTTCACCCAGTGTTTTTTCAACAAGCTGAGATCTAAGTCTTAATGACCGATATTGATTCTTAGCATCAGTCGCATATTTACCACCCAGTGTTAGACCATGCGCAATAACATGACTGATAGCATTGATTTCAGACTGGGTGAGGTTCGGACAATAAATTAGAATGGCATTGCCAGGGAGACCATGGCCAACAGCATCTAAAAAGCAACTCTGTGCACAAAAAACACATGTCGTGATCATGTTTTCAGGTTTACTACGTGCATAGTTACCATCAAGGTTCAATACCTCTAAACCATGACTAGCAGAATAACCACACGCCTGGCACTGGTAACCATCACGCGCCCAGATACGGTGGGCATATTTTTTAAATCTAGGGTCCTGCCGCCTTCTTGAGAAAAGGCGCCATTGCGAACCAGCAAGTTGTAGCTTAAGGTTTAAGCCTGCTTTATTCGGTGCCATGCATTCATCCTCGCAACGTAAGATAATGTTGACTCGCATTTAAAGTCACACATCAATGATAGCATACTTATCATCACTAAATAGAATAAAAGCCATGAAAACATGGCTTTTATTCTGATGTCGAGCCTTAAAACATCTAGACTAACAAAGATGATGGCCCGCTGTACTCTGTGTAATATTAACCGCTAGTACCAGTGCCGCCACCACTATCAGAACTACCGGCACCTTGGAGTACAGTTGAAATGTCACCAGAGGCCGAGCCAGCGTCCTTTTGAAATACAGCCTGAGTTGTTGTTGACAATAGCAACGGAAATACTAACAAGGCCGCACCAACCAGTAACAAAGTCACACCCTGGCTAATTGGCACCTGCGTAGGGTTAAGCTTGTGCTGGTGAAACTTGAAAAGTGAAGCCAATACAAACCCAACACCAGCCAACACAGCAATATCAGTCAATATTTTACCAACAGTCTGGGTAGCTGTTTCTATATTTTTTTGAATGGTGCCTAATTTGACACCACCACCATCATCAGTGGCAAACACGAGACCGGATGACAGTAGCACAGTAGCACCCATCACAAGAGCAATACTCTTACATGAAAACAACCTTTTCATACGAGTAGCGACAGCTCGACATTGTGACATTATATCACTTAAAACTTTTTTGATCATTGTTCCTCCAACATGAGAAAAAAATTAGCTACCGCTAGAGGATAACCACTTCACTTATTATAAACCATTCTAGATGAATCGACACTACTATTTATTAAGCAATATCAGCAAAATTGAGTAATTTTGCAAGAATTCTTGCTGTTCCATCGACATTCACACAGAGAATACCTGCAATGAAGTGGGTTAAAGCCTTTCCAGCATACCCCTGACCACCCTGCATATTGGCTGCTTTCGTTGAATAACTGACGGCCCTAATAAATGCGATCACACCCAATAAGCGTATGAACATGAAAACTGGATCCATTACAGCATCCCAAAGAGGTCCCCCACCCAGTGATGCAATGTTTGAATAATAATCATCTCCCCAAAATGCGCTCAGGGACATATCAATGAATGTGGGTAACATGGTCAAAATACCACCCCCAAGCAGCATCATTAAAGGACGAGTCAGAGTCAGCTGATGAGACATCATGGTTCGCATCTGACCATACTTCTTCAGAAGAAAGAGGCCCCTAAGCGTCATGAATACCCCCCCTAGGATAGCAAGTGTATTAACAATCTTACCCGTCGTGATCAAAGATGATTTTAAGTATGAGGTGTATTCATCTGCATATACATTACCAGTACACAATAATAAGAACCACAAACAGTGGAGAAATAAACTCAATCTTTCCTGCTTTATATCATGCATCAGCATCAATCCTCACAAAGTGACAACCATTAATTAGACATGCGGTTAGGAGCCATTTGAATACGCTTACCTGTATCAAAGAAAACAGCACCTTGTTGTTCATCAATACTTTGCACACGCCCATATCCACGTAATTTGTCGCCAACTGACACAGTGATAAAGCGCTTATTGCTACCCAATAACCATGCACGACCCGGCTGTACCGCTTGCACTGAAAAGCGTGTGTAGCGAAGCTTCTGCTTGCTAGGCTTTTTAACAGCCTTTGGCTTTGTTAACTTCTTCAACTGAACAGTCAGCTTATTCACAGCACTACTCAATGCACTAACCTGATCTGAAACGCGAGAAACTGCATCAGCATTTTGTGAAATCAATGACATTGCAGAACGCACCTGGTTATTCGTCTGTGAATTTAAAGCGGCTTGCCCAGCAATGGAAGAGCGCATTGATGATAATGATTTATCTACTTTTTGGGGCAGCATATTTGGAGCTGGTTGAACCACCTGCGGCACGACAGCTTCCTGTACAGATGGCTGTACAGCCGCTACTTTTTGAGGACTAGGTTCTTTCTTAGGTGAACTATCTGGTAGAATGTCAAAAACGATCATGGCAACAACCGCAACACCTAATACAATAACGAACTTAAGATTGTTGGAAATATATCCACGCGCCTTATCTTTGAAGTTCACCCAACCCTGGTTCACTTCTTCGTATTCTTCCTCAGGCATATCATACTGTGCCGGCTCCTGTTCAGTTTGAGGCTGTGTGTCGTATAAATCATCTTCGAATTCATACTCATCATTGTTCTTATCAGTCATTGTTTCCTCCTAGTACAGAAAGCGCGTATTGATTGGCAGAAACCTGAATGGATTCAGGTAGTTGAAGATCACTCATTAGAAGTATACCAATACCTGTACCAGCAGGTATTGTCACTGTCGCGGGCTTATTCAGCACACCCTCCATATTGCTTCCAATCTCACCAGCAGCCTGCCCCAATGCAACCAATATGTTCTTGCTGGTATTTAAGTTTGCATAGACCGTACCACAAAATGAACCGGGTGAAATGCTCCCTGTCGTTGCAGCAGAGGAAGCTGCAGCAGCGGCACCACCAATCGTACAAGTTGTTTGCGCACCAGATTGTTGTATTGAAGCACCCAAGCCAGACAAGAATTCCGCAGCAAAGTAACCACCATAACGCAGTAGGTAATGGTTATTGACCATTCCAGATACGGCTGTTCTAGCAGTGTCTGGGTCAATGGCGACAGCATTAATCGGAAATGTTCGGCTGAGTGATGGCACGTTAGCAACAGTGAACTTTAGCTCTACACGATTTTTACGTAACAAAAATGAGCCGATTAACTTCGTGCCCTTCAATTGTCCGTCAACGATCGTTGCCATGATCGGTGTTCTTTCATCAGTGTTGATTGCCGTTTTTAAAACAGCAAACATGACTTTACCCGCCTTCAATATTGGACCAGTATTCTTGCTAGATTGAGCCACACCAGCTGCCTGATTCGCCGACAACCCATCAAGACCACCTGCTGATAGTGCACCCTTCTTGCGCGGCTTGGTACCCCTTTGAACACTTTGTTGGTTAACACGACTCCAACCACTGAGTACTTGTTGCGACTCTCCCATCATGCGGGCCTGGATAGCAGATACTAAGTTTGCTTGCTGTTGCGTACTCATACGCTTTCTCTGAGCCTGCTGAATCAAAGCCAACTTCTGCTGCATTGTTTTTGGCTGCCCCTGAGCTGGCGCCAGCAATTGATTGATGCTTGGTGTACGACCAGCTTGAGTCGTCGCTGATACAGAAGCTGCACGTGTGGACGGTGTCGCTTGAGTAGAGGATGCCGATTGAGTCGCTGATGCCACTTGATAACCTGCTTCTTCTGGTGTTAATCCAGCTCGTATAAGAGCGCCTTTGGTGAAACCTGCTGCACGTAAACTGGCTGCTGAAAAACCAGCCTTTTTCAACGCATCTGCACCATAACCAGCTAACCTCAATGCACGGGCACCAAAACCGGCTTGCTTCAACTGCTTAGCTGAAAAACCAGCCTCCTTAAGTTGCCCTGCTGTGTAACCAGCTGCTCGCAACTGAGATGCCGAATAGCCAGCTGCCTTCAACGCAGCAGCATTACATCCTTTTGCACGCATGGCAGCTGCTGACTCACCTTTTGCGCGTGCAGCCTTAATGGCTGTTGCAGAACACTGAGCCTGACTACCTGCTGCGGCAATTTCACCCGCTGAAAAACCGGCTGCCTGCAACGCGGCATTACTGTAGCCTGCTGCTTTCAAATCAGAAGCCGTGTAACCGGCAGCTCTCAGAGCTGCGGCATCACAGCCCTTATCCTTCAAGGACTGAGCAGACTTGCCTTGTGAACGTGCCAGCTGCAATGCTGACAAGCTACACTGGCGACGAATATCCGCAATGGTACTGGCAGGAACACCAGCTGCAGCAAGCTGACTATCTGTATAGCCAGCTGATGCCAATTCCTTGGCAGTAAATCCAGCAGCCGCAAGATCGGCAGCCGAATAGCCAGCAGCCTTCAACTCAGCCGCTGTCACACCGGCAGCTTTTAATGCCGCAACAGAACAACCCTCTGCTCGCATAGCAGCAACTGTTTTGCCAGATGTACGTGCCGCCTGAATAGCTGATGGAGAACAATTCTTTGCAATTTCCCGTAATTTTTCTGCTGCAATACCAGCTGCAGTCACCGCGCTTGGTGAATAGCCAGCAGAAAGCAACTCTTTTGGAGAGTAACCTGCACTGACAAGATCTTTAGCTGAATACCCTGCATCACGCAGTGCTTTTGCAGAGTAACCCGCTGCTTTCAATTCTTTTGCTGTAAACCCTGCAGCTTTAAGAGCAGCGGCATTACAACCCAAAGCTTTCAGTGCTGCAGCAGATTTCCCTGATGCCCTTGCCTGACGCAGTTTCGCTGGCTGGCACGCTGCTGCTATCGCATCCAAAGTCGCTTGAGATACCCCAGCTGCTTTCAAGGCCAAATTGGATATGCCAGCAGCATGCAGCTGCTTGGCTGTGAATCCAGCCGCCAACAAATCAGATGGCGAATAACCAGCCGCTGCTAATTCAGACGCTGTATAGCCCGCAGCTTTCAGCGCTGCGGCAGTACAGCCCCGGGCCTGCAAATCAGCAGCAGAAGTCCCAGCAGAACGTGCTGCAGCCAATGCCGAGCGACCACATAATTTTTCATTAGCCTGCTTCAACTGAGCTGAAGTAAACCCTGCCGCACTTAATTCATTGGGCGAAAAGCCCGCAGCCTGTAATTCAGCAGCCGAATAGCCAGCTGCCTTTAATGCCGCCGCACTACACCCTTTTGCCTTCAAACCTGAAACCGTTGCACCCTGAGCTTTTGCTTGGGCAATCGCTTGTGGTGAACATTGTTGTAATTGAGCCAACACCGCTGACGGCACACCTGCGTCACGCAACTGGTTAAGGGTATAGCCTGAGTCAGCGAGTGCTTTTGCCGAATAACCTGCAGACAGCATCTGACCCGCACTGAATCCACACTGCTTCAATTCGCCAGCTAAATAGCCAGACCCCTTCATTTCAGCAGCAGTATAACCAGCCGCTCTCATCACTGGACATCCGCATGCCTGACAACGCTCTTCTGCAGCTGTAACGCCTGCTTCACGTGCTTTTTGCACATTAGTGAATGTACAATTCGCTGGGTTTGGTCGGTATACATGAACTTTTTTCTGACCTGAACAGCTATTATCGTTGCCATTGGAGTACCCTTGAAATGCACTATCAGACATGAATCCCGGTTGCATGATGGTGGGTACGTTGCTACCACCAGTTTTTCTAGCCTGCTCAGCTTGCTGCGCATTGAAATCTAATTGCTTTTTTGCATACTGTGCTGATACAGCATCGCCAGGCGTTGCCTTGACTCGTGGTGCACCGCGAACAGCGACACTGGACATTTGCGCAATATTCTTCGAGGAACGGTGAAAATATTCTACTGCAAAATAGATCACAGCTACGATTATTAACGCAATAATACCAATGATCAGAATTCGTTTTTTTGGGTCTGGTGTTGATCCAAATTCAATTTTGTCTACCATAATAACACCCGCTTGTTAACGTTGAATGTGCAAATGCATCATTTTGCCATGTGACATGGCAAGAATAACTGGAGACAATGACATCACATAAACATGTGTGCCATCACCACTACTGACTTTTGAAATCCACCCTGGAGACAAAACATCATAACGTGTTCTCAAGTATAAACTTCCGCGAATAAGCCAGGCCTGTGCCGCTCCTCCCTTCACAGTCAACGCTCGACTGCCACTCGGGGGAACACCATTCAAAACTGATAACAGAATAGGATTGTCTAGGTTGTTAATACCAGAAACCGCTGCATGTGCATTTGGCCCCAATCCAGGAACGCGTAAATCAACACGGTAGTCGACAACTTTTTGCCCAACAACCAATGTCAGCATTATGGGAGTCTGCATACCACGTAATTTTAAAGCCATATTCGCTGGCCGATAACCATTTAACGCCTGAATGAGCAATGTATTGCTTTTCTTGTCCCATTGCACGTTGTAATCACTCGGGTTACCAACATCGACCCACTCAATAGGCCAAGGTGCGCTGGATGCATCTAGGAAAACCAAGGAACTGACATAACCTGCTGATAAGCGAATAACTGGTGGGGTTGACCCTGGTGCTGTATTGACTATCAGCTCGGTTGTTGTTGGCCGTGGAGGCGCTCCAACCGCACGATTAATCGCTCTTTGCGTTGAATCGTACATGGAATGTAATGTTTCAATCTGGGTATTATTCATTGGCATCAAAATACGAGTGGCATTGGCAAAAGCCTGCTCTCCAGCACTGGCATTACGCAAGATAGCTGCATGCAGTGCCTTACTCACATTAGAAGCGCTACGCTTGTTGGCAGACGACTGCATTTTTTTGGCAGATGTACTAGGCGGCACCGGCTGTGTCATTTTCTTTTTCTGTCTAATCGGCAATCCCACTGGGTTGGTTGCGCTGGCATCCTCAGCCATCATCAAGTTTGAGGCTTGTAGTTGGTTCACTGGACGATTGGCCTGCGCACCCACTCCATACACAGAGGCAACAGAAGGCACGGGCACGAACATGATACCACTCAGTAGACAACAGAGCGGCAACAACCGTTTGATAGGTCCTATTGTAATATTGAACACGGTCTACCCTCCCCCAATTTGCGAACCAACGGTATCCGCGATGAAATTATTAATTGCTATCCTTTGTGGAAATCGACTCACTGGCACGCGAGTAACAAGCAGCGTAACATTCATTGGCATCTTCAGATCAAAACGGTGCCCCACAAACTCAAGAATAATTGGCATCTCTACTTGCCAGACATACTGATCACCGGCAAGCTGTTGCCGCGTAATTTGAGGAGAACCAGTCACACTAACATTGGACACCAATTGTTTATTAATGAGTGTATTTAGGTTGTTTGACTGCCGCAGACTACTGACAAAATTATCCCATCCATATGTGGTAAATCTTCCTTGCGCTCGAGAAAGCTGGTCCCGCCAGTGCTTAAAATCGAGGGAAAAAGCAGAACGAATAGCATCGACAGACCACTGCAAGACAAAGGAGTCATCAACCACTGGCTCACTCAGCTTATGTACTTTCACAATTCGACCATCTGCTGTCGCTGCGATGTATACTGGTTGAACAGGGTGTGTGAGCTTGTAGATAACAGAGGCAGCCAACAGAATATTTAGTATGATCGTGATAAAGACCACTATCAGCATTTTACCATAACCCACCTGAAAATAGTTATTCCTGATCAGTACAGTGCGCAATGCACTTTGATCTGCAGCTATTTTACTTGATTGATCAGTCATCACGCCGCCCCTGATGTAATATTATTTATGAGAATACCTTGTGGCGTAGTCAAGGTTGGCATGCGCACAATAGTGAGTGTCACTAACCAACGTGCAAACCTCTTCTGTCCCGCCGTCTGAAATCCAAGCAGTATAGGTACCTGTACTCGCCACGTATAGCGCCCTGAGATCACATCACGATTAAGAATATTAGCGCCACTGGTTGCCACTGCACTCATCACAATCTGATTATCTCTGACCTGAGACAGCAAACCATTACTAGACAGCTGATTCATGAATTTTTGCCAAGCAGAGGGCGTGAATAGACCAGAAGCTTTCTTTAACTGGGTCTCATAATTCTGAAAGTCAAAGTTAAATGCAGCCTGTGCAGCCCGCTCAGACCACTGCCGAACAAAATCTGTCGTGAGTATCGGTTCGTTCAGAGGATAAATTTGTACATTTTCCCCCGTCATGGTGCTGGCATAATAGTCAGGAGTTGAGCGGTACTCTGCTATAA
>JBDOIU010000015.1:0-40869 GCA_047404195.1 Coxiellaceae bacterium | reverse complement strand
TTCTCCAACCATTCCATGTTTCTTTAAGTTTTTGCAAAGCGACTGATATGCCTTATGAATGCGTCGTAGCCAGCTAACATGTGATTCAATGACATTTGACATTTTAGTGGTGTTGGTTTTTTTTGATTGGCCAGTTTGATTCGGACCGTCTGTATTGGCCATCTTCTTAATAAGAGATTTAATTGCTACCTTTCTCGTGCGTACAAGCTGTGGAAATGCACCAAGTAGCTTTGGTGGTGTATCTTTACCATCAATCACACTCCACAGTTTATTTTTCCTAAACCTCTTAGACCACAGTGGCAGTAATTTTTTTAGATTGATAATTGCTTGTCACGAAAAGCTTCCTGGCGCATATGGTACACATAAATAATCGCTACTCATGATCATGCTTTGATTAAGGCCTTCGACGCCTGCGTTTAAATCGACTAAAATGATATCGAACAGTTCTCTCCTGTTTGTTTTTGATTTTTCTCAATAGGTTGTTGATTTGGCCAACAAAAGGTTGCAGGCCAGGAACACGTGATGTGCCAAGTGTTATTGCAGAACCTATAAGTGCTATGTCTAGGTGCCCAGCTAATACTTCAAGATTTCCATAGCTAGGTATTGGTTGCGGTTTTGTTCTCGCGGCTGTGTAGTTAACATCTATCTGTCGAGGCGTATCCAAGTGAAGAGATGGTCGTAATGCATCTCTTAATGTTCGAAATTCAATATCATCATGTTTCAATGCTGCGCATGGTGGCTTAAATACAGAGGCACCACCAGTTGATTCCTCCTTGGTATCTGAGTTAGAATCACTGTCTGATGAGATGTATCCACTTCGCCACTTTGATTCAGCATAAAATTTTTCTCTTCTTGCCTCATTACCTGTTCCAGCATCTTGATGGATCTCAGGAAAAAGATAAAAATCTGAAGCGTTAGCTTGTGGGTCACAGTCACATATTAGAACACTTTTCCCAAGTACTTCGGCCAACAAATATGCGAGGTTGACAGTTGCGGTTGTTTTACCAACACCACCTTTCTGGTTATACATTGCAATCATTATTGGCTATTTTTCTTGACTTGGGCGCATCATTGACCTCCTAAATAAATTGTCTTTGGTGCACATAGACACACATCCTGGCTCTGAATGTAGGAATCCTTTGGGTGACATTCATTAAGACTTAAAAATGCACCTGAACACATCAAGAAATCATAATATGCTTTTATTGAAACATTGCAATAGTGTGGAGGCTATTTTTCTTGATAATGTGGCCAGTACTTTAAAGCAACAATAGACATAAGCCTATTGATAGATTATGGTGCTGAAGTTGTCAGTAATACGACTTAGTTTAATACAGTGTTATTCTTTAAGGTATTTTTGGGTTGAGTATGATACTCTTAATTTTTTCTTAATCAAAACCGATGTGACACCGATTTACGATTTGCGGCAAGATGTTTGTAAGTGATCAATGAAGATCGCCGTGTAATTAAGCTTACACATAAAAATGGATGTTACCTATGTTAAAAAACAGATTTACTCGCGTTTTTCGCGTTATCTTACAGTTTATTGCTTTACGAAGAAAATGGTTTCTTAGCTCTCTAAAGACAAATAAAGTGCCGTATTCTTCAAGTCATGAACAGGACTATATCCGTGGCGATGTGATGCATTTATCAACTGCATATTCCACGCCAGCACTAGGACAGATGATGTGTGAATATCTATCGTACTATCCGCGTGGAAAAATGGCATACCGTACTCGTAGCCGCATTCATCGTGTACTATGCCGGATAATGTGCATGTTATTAAATTATTGATTTGGACAAACAAGGAGTTATTATGTCAGACAACAGATTTGGATTTCTACAGTCATCATCAGATGCACTTCCACTATCACTTCGTACAGCAGAAAATATGGCAACTCTGCGTGGGTTTGATTCCTCTGTCTTGCCTGAAGTGGGTTTCCTTGATGCTGATGAAATAAAGTCAATTCGTAAACATGCTAATGTCAGTCAGGCTGTATTTGCTAAGTATTTAAATGTCAGTCTGTCCACAATTAAACAGTGGGAGCGCGGTGAAAAACGCCCTCGTGGTACTGCTCTTTTGCTATTACATCTGGTTTCTAAGCGTGGTATCAAGGTGCTTGCAGACTAGTAGCTAGATAACTCTGAATCAGAGTGGAACATACAGCTTTGAATGTCACCTTTTATGGTAAGCTGTCCACACTGTGACAAGCCGCTGTTATATTGCCTTCGTTATTGCTTGCAGTGCCCACGTTCGGGTCAAATGTCACACTTACTTGCCGTGAGATTTTACTGTTAAGTGATATATCAGGAACAGTGCATGTGTAATCGATATTATTGATGGTAAAAGTTGCTTCCCAGCCCATCCTTTGCCATGTTACATCCGTGCTAGCTTCAGTGTCTATGCTATCCCACTCGCACATTTCACTACCAATCCCTTGTTCAAATTTGTTGGTACTGAATCTTTGGCTTTGACTACCCATTGACATTTTTTCATCATAGCTGGATGTTACAGTCACAATTGCGTGTTTTTCTTGGCCCGCAACCATCATATTTATACAGATTTCTTTGGTTGTATCGCATTTGCAATCATTGGCAATGCTTGACTGTGCAGAAAAAAGCAAATAGCCTGCCATAAATAAGCTGATGATTTTCATGAATATCCTCCTAGATATCTGTGCTTAAAACAACTATAGCCTACTAATGATGATGTATCATATTTTTTATGATCAGCCTTATTTGCCTTTGGTCTGATAATATTATTTGTTTAAGTAAAGTGAAGGCTTATTGCTTTCCTGACCACATCCTATTTGCCTTCATATGTGATGTGTGAGTCCCAGCACGCGAGTTTGAAGGTATGGTGCTGTCACTACAATGCTTCACTATAGGTGGATTATTGATGTATTTATTGGAAGTATTGTGCGGAAAAATATTTTGTTAATTCATCTAAGTGATATCTATTTGTATACGCAATGAGATGTTTACATTTGATTTGAATTTTGTAGGTTATTGTTATAGTATCTAAAAATTATAAATGTCGGCGTGTAACATTGTTTTGTGACCAAAGCAATGGGTTATCACCAAAACACACAAGGAAGTAGCGATATGAGAGAGGTCGTTGAACGTTTTAAGCAAAGCATGGTGGAACCTATTGACGGAGACGAGGTTCATCGTTTAGTCCAAAGGATATTGGATATGACTTTTGAGGGGGGGCCAGATAAGTATGATGCTGGTTATATTACGCAGCAAGTTGAGAACCAAAATACCCTAATTGATCTTGCAATCGATACGTTAAAGAGCATGCTTGACGCGCAGAACCTAAGTTATACTTTAGATGCTTTAAAGTGTTTACATAACTGTGTGTATTCATTGAGCGATTTAAGCCCATATTCTCAAGCACAAAAGAGGCATATCCGAGATACAATCAGTCGTGTGATTCCATGTGAGCTGTTAAATCATCTCATGTCTCCGGAGATGGGCTTACCTATAAAAATTGAATGTGTAAAGATGCTGGCTGGTTTTGTCTATCAATCTCATGTTGCACGCTGTCATGCGACAGGCCTTATACCAGCTCTGCTCACATTTATTAAGCAAGCTCCCAACTCTTTTAAAAAAGACGTAGCATTGACAATCAAGTCAATTGTCTTCAAAAACGAGAATGCTTGCAAGTTATTGATTAATTGTCAGGGTATCACGATAATCGATCAACTAGCACGTTATAATCGTACGGATAGGTTGCTACATGATAATATACAAAAGATTAGAGCTTCTATTCATACCTTCTCTTCAGGGAGAGGAGCTATAGGGGGAGGCTTAGATGCTAGACGACCATCTTTGTCAGGATCAGGTAGTCTATCGGTTGATTCTAATGTGTCTCAGCCAATGTATACTGGCTATTACCCCCGATATAATGCACATAGGCGTCGTTATGCGGCAGGATCTACTATGTCGTATGCTGCTAGAGTGGGTCAAAATGCTGCAGATATGGGTCGTTCATGGCGTGTAAAACCATCATCCAGAGGTCAGCAAAATAGCTTACATCCTCATCAACAATCATCATATCATCAGACAGTAAATACAGGTCAAGATAGATTATCGTTTATGAGTATGAACCCAAGCAGTAAGCTAGTTGCAAATAGCGCAAACAATCGCCTTATGCTAAAAGATAATAGAAGATTTAGTGCTGAGTTTATGCCAGATATGTATGAGGATGATGAGAAATTGATTAGACAGCTATGGTCACCTAACCCAGTTGAGCAAAAAAAGTCATTTGATACAATCAGATCGATACTATCTAGTCAGAATAGAGCCTTGTTTAGCAGCCTTGTTAATAAAAATGTGATGAGTTTTTTAATTCGGCTTTTAGACTCAGATAAAAACAAGGAGATCGCAGCTGCATTAGAGTTAATTACACAGTTCTGTGAAAAAAATGAAGCTTGTGTGGCTTATATTACCAATTTAAATGTTGTTGAAAAGTTGGTGCAGATCGTTACAAGTCAGGCACTGGATCATTCGCAGCTAATTGACGCTTTTAAATGTCTTAGTATGATTGCGCACAATAAAATGTCTAGGGACTTTATTTATGTTGCTGGTGGGGTAGAGGTATTAGTTTCCAAGCTAGTGACATATAACGACGAGTTTAAGAAGTATATTCTCAAGTTGCTCATCGTGACTTTAGATAGAGGTATGGTCAGCTTAATTCGTAACAAGGCCTTGGTTGAGAAAATTTGTACTATACTATCAGGTAGAAATATTGATGTTATTCTGAGCGCACTATTTTTGCTTAATATGATATTGCCATATGACATATCAGTTGCGATTGATTTATTGACAGGGCATGATTTGGGGAACTTAACGTCGCTTTTCACGGCTTTCGATTCAAGTGAGATTCATATCAGTGCATTAAATTGCCTGATTCGCATCACGGGTGATTACAGATTGCACCACAAATGTCAGGCATATGTCGAGTCTATTGTGGCTATGTGCGCATCATTACTGAATAAAGATGATGCCACCATACTGGCTAAAGTGATTGTTTTAATTGGGCAGGTGACGTTGATTAATTTTAGTGCTCAAAATCAGGTTCGAGACCTCGGTGCGGTAGGTAATATTGTTAAACTGTTGGAAAGACCTGAGAAGGCGCTTCAGGTAGCCATTGTGAATTGTTTGGGGCTATTGTTGTATCACGTGCCATCAAGTAAAAATAACAGCGATAATCAAATTGCATTGCGTGATGCAATTCCTCTAATAGCTCGTTTCTTGAGCGCTGATTACCACGATATCATCTTTAAGGTGGCTGAAGTATGTCGAAATTTGATTTTTGATAACACAGAGAATCAGCGAAGCTTGGGCTCACATGTGATTCCATTATTGGTTAAACTCATGGGCTCAGATACATTAATAGTACGCCAAAGTGTTGTTCATTTGACCCATACGTTGCTATATAGGTGCGTAGAAAATGTAGAGCTGTTTTTAGGCAATAATGGTTTAGATATACTAATGCAGCTTATATCTAATGACTCAGATGATGTGGTTCGCACTTACATGTGGAAGGTATTTAAGAGTCTGGCTTTTGAAGCCAGGTATATAGCACACCTAAAGGATGCACTATCGAAAAGTAGTATCGATCTAAATAGAGCTGAAGCTAATCCACAGGTGGATACACATCGCGAGAAAGCGATCCGCTACTTTCTCAGTAACGCTGAATTCAGTGCTAGCATGGAGCCTATTGATTCTGTGACTAAGCCAGATGCATTCCTTCCCCCCAAAATTCCAAGTTCTTCTGGTACCGCTGATAGGTCATCTGTACTTGAAGATAGTATTTCCGAGAGCACAAGTGTCCATGATTCTTTTTTGGATCAGCGAGACTGTAAGGATAGTGCCTCCGAGAGCACGGGTGTTCATGATTCTTTTCTGGATCAGCGAGGTCATAGCGGTGAGAAGGGTGCACGGAATAATATTGCTGATCTGCCATATGGCATAGACAGCATTACTTATTCTCCGCCAAAGGATGATGCCAGTGCTGATATGCTGGGCAAGGGGTCTTTTGGTAAAGTATTTCGTGTGAAGTTGCCGGATATGGGTGGTTATCACGCATTAAAAAGGTGCAATGGCCCAGAGGGACATCAAAACCTTATAGCAGAGATGAGTATTTTAAATATGTTACGTCACACTTCAATCATCACAATTCACAAAAAATGTTTGGATAGGACTGGCGCTTTGATTGGATATATTATGGATTATTGTAGTGAGGGCTCTCTGCATCAATATTTGTCTCGTTTAGATCCAGCTAAACAAGAATCGGCTTGGTCAATAGGAGTTTCATGTCAAATCAGCCAAGGTTTGGGCCACATTCATGGAAAAGGTATTGTTCACCGAGACATAAAAAGTATAAATATACTGATGTATGGTGCTCAGCCTAAAATTGCAGATTTTGGGCTGGCAGCACGTTTATCAGATAGGCCTGGTTTTGCGGGTACGCCTCGATGGATGGCACCTGAACTATTGGTCGATCGTGACGCAGCTTTTACGAAAGCATGTGATATATATAGTTTGGCAATGGTGGTTTACGAGATAGTGACTCATCAATATCCTTGGAAGCAACAGCTTGACAAGGTATCCACTAAACACATAAAGCAACAATTACTTGTGATGTTCAGAAAGGACGTGCACGTTCGTCCAGGCATAGAGTCGCGTGTGGCTGTGCCAGAAGGCTATTCTATGTTGATACAGCGCTGTTGGGATCCCACAGCTGATATGAGGCCTGATGCGTGCTCTATTATAGAAGATCTCGATAAGCTGAAAATATCGTTATAGAATGTATTGGCCTTCTATTATGATGAATCAATATGTTGATATCTGTGGAAATGTTTTTGTAGCCTATGTAGTGTGGTATGTTAATATATCGAATACACTAGCTACGATAATTTAGGAGAAAATGTGAAAAGTAAAGCACATAAATTACCTGGGAAAATGGTAAAATCTATTCTAAAAAGTTTCATGGTTTGGAAATGAAGCTAAAGAATATCGAATCAAGGGAATCCCTTACTGTTCAGGAAGCGCTCGAGGGGGTGAAGGTCAGGTGTAAAATTGCGGGCTATCATAGGCGAAATCATTTCTATGAGAAAGCAAATAGTTATTACAGGCAGTGTCTACAACAGCTTCAAGTTCTGCAGCAGCAATTTAATACTGGTCATGCAACGGCTGGTGATAGTGAGCAGAGAGCATATCAAGTAAATTATATAGATGTACATTTCGGCATTATCTCAACCTACTATGAGCAAGGCAAGCCTGATGAGTGTGCGCCTTATATGCTCGAGCTTAAAAACCGCATTGACGATTGGGAGCCAAGAGAATCTTTTTATAGATGTAAATACCACCTGCAACTATTTGATTTAGATCTTCATGAGATGCGAGCAAGGAGAAAGTTGTCACTGAAGTATAGTGATTTGAGTCGTAAGCTTGAGGAAATAAAAAAGCATTATTTTGATCCACTTAAGAGGTGCGAAGAATGCCCTAAAGTAGACGAATTTGAAGCTTACTATCTTTACAGAATAGCTAGAGCTGGATTGCTTGAGTATAGTGATGATTATGAAAATTTGGTGGCGGCAGCACAGGACTACAGGATAGCATTAAAGGCACTCAGAAAAATATCACGTAAGCAGAGGCTTGAAAATAACCTCTCAATCATGCAGCGACAAGCTATGTGTCAATTCAATCTCTCCAAAGTCACCTTGAGGTTAGTCAAAAATGGCGGCAGATTCAAAGATGCGATTCGCTACTTAGAGAGAGCAGAAAGAACATTGACTTCTTCCAGTAGTTATACTGATTCCTCATTTGAAGTCTGTCGGGTACGTTTGCAAATAGCAGCTGTGCATGAGCATGAAAATAACCTCAAGGGAGCAATTAAACTGTATAAGTCTGTATGTGATATCAATAGGGAAGCAGTGCGTTCTAATCCTGGTTTATTTAATAGTTTGGATTTGCAATTATATGTTCAGCTCATCAAGCATATTGCCAGGCTTTATGTTCGAGGTGATGGTTTCGTAGAAGCATCAGGGGTTATGGTTGATTATTCGAGCGTGATGATTGAGGCCCCATTTTTAAGAATAAATTGTTTGCGTCTTGCGCTGAAATACTTGTCATTATCACGTGCTTCAAGCGGGGTGGTGGAAAGTGCACGACTGTGTGCAGAAGTGTCCTTGCTTTTAAAATCCTTGGCTGTACCTAATATACATTTAGCGTTGAACTATATGCATGGGGCGGCAAGGCTTGATCCTGATAATGATGAGTATCAGAAGGGGTTGGTTGAACTTAAAAAGTTATATCATGACTCATATTCTGGTTGGTCTGCGTCAATATTAATGCAATGGCAGTGGTGCTTGAATGAGTATGTTTATTTTAATTGTGAATGGTATAATGGTGCTAAGGCCCATGCAAGGGATTTCATGCATGCACGAGTCAGGAATATCACATTACCACCATCGTCGCGTATTCAGCTAGTCATGATGTTGTCACGGATTTACTGTCTTCTTGACCAGGCTCATTACCAAACGATCAAGACTATGCTCAAATACACAGCCAGTGAGTTGCTGTTTCCAGTGGTGCACAGTGAAGACGAGTTGCGTTCGGTATGGCGTAATCAGGGCTGCTGGAATGCTCGCCTTCAGGATGATAAAAGGAGTATGTCCTATAGTTATAGAAGTGGCTATGGCTATGATCTCTTTGATGATTTAAAGAAAATCATCACTGAATGCCAGCCCTATGCGGGAAAAACTGATTGGTTAAATAAGCTATCTAATATATATCATCACTCAAAGCATGTTCATATTGGGTCACAGTTAATAACACATTCCCCTCCAAGTGTGAGAAAAGGAACACTGGTTAGTCAAAACAGTTGCATGTCCATGACGATGCCAAGAAATCGTGTTATATTATATCCAAAAATGTTCAGCGATATTCTTGGTAGCACTGAGGATACAAAAAAGTTATATCCTGCATTAAAGCATTGCCATATACTCAGGGAGCGTCATCGTACTGATCCTGCTGTTACGACCATAGCCTACCCATATGAACGTGGTATTCAGTCTTTTATTTCTGCACTCAGAGACAATCCTGAGAGGAAAGAGGAGGAGCGTGGTAGGTTTGTTGCTCAAATAGCAGAAATCATGACTGCAAATGATATAGATTCCTCGAAAGCCAGTGATGTTGCTGCTTTTATTTTGAATTCTACAGCGGAAGCTGAGGGATTGTTTGAGTCGAAAGAAACGTTCCCCGTACTTGATTTTCTTTCAAGTGTATTTCATGGGGTTTTCAAAATATTGGCACAGTTCGCATGTTTATGTCCTTCACCCACTATTTCTTATAAGTTTATTGCCTCTGATCTGTCAGGCAGTGATATGAGTCAAGCTAGTATTATGGACAGAACCCTATCAGATAATATCTCGAAAATTTCTTCTCTGAAAAAGAGTGCATTAACTACCCGTGATATACGACCGATTAATGCTGCGTTTGGCATGTTGGTTTCATATCATGCCTGCCGTTCCGACCCCAAGCGGCTCATTGAGCTTTTTAAGACAGTTGAACCTATTCTTCCTAAAAGCTTGCTATTATTCCATCGCGATAAGATATCACAACCTGTTGGTTCAGCACAAGTTGTGTCCTCGCTAAGTTACCTGGATATCAAGGTATTTCCTCCCTCTCAATTTGACGATTCCAGTTTAATAAGTCGTGATTTGATTTGTCGTATGCAGTATGTTCACGATGCTGTCTATGTTCAGCTGCCTGCGTTATTTCTCGTGGAATCAGAGGAGGCATATCATAAAAGAGTCAATATAATTGCTAATGTTTATTTACATATTCATTTTTCACTAGATCAATTGATGCAGCGCGTTATATCGCAAGCAGAAGGGAGTGTTACACTAAACTACAATCATAGATACCCTTGCGATGAACACAAGGTAGCTATAATGATGCAGAAAATACGTTGCTCAGGTTCATTCACTGAAGATGGATTGTCTGACTTTGAGGCCTTGGTTAGGAATAGTTTGGCGTGGTGGAAAGACTTTCGTGCTATAGCGTTAGAAGCAAAGCATGCTGGTATTCATCGTATAGAGGAACATGCCCGATTTCTTCTTCGACATGATGATGATACAAAGTCGTGTTTGTTGGATGTGTATGAGCCCGGTTATGGCAAGCACAAACACCCTGTTGCAAAGTTCATGTTCAGCCTTAAAAATGCCCTTGAATTTACAAAGCATATCTTGCATGATGGGTTTTCTCTTATCTCACATTTAACGCCGAGGGTGTATAAGTACACTCATGTGATGGCTTCAGGAGCGGATCCTACTCAACTGCCGGATTCGCGTGCAGTGGCATGGGGGTCTCGTCACCTTTCAGCGCAGTCGGTGCTGAGTCTTGGCCATGCCTCACCTAGACAACCAGCCCAGTCGCTAGATAAGGCGTCAATTTCTAAGTTGTTTGCCGCTGGTCAGCTGCCAAAACACATTGTTGAGTTTATCGTTTCAGAGTCAGAACGTATTAAGCAGATTTTCGATGAGTTGAGGCCTGGGGTTGATATGGCGTATTATGATGCGTTGGTTGCAAAATGCGCTGCTGTCTCATCAGTAGATGACTTGTCGTCCCTGGAGGTACAAGTGATAAACCGTATTGGCAGTATGGCTAGTGAAGCCCAGCCTTCAAGTAGCCTTGCGCGATCCAGTGTTGCTCTGTAGCTGATTGATGTGAATTGGTTGCCGCAACCGTATTGATGATAGGAGTTGCGGTTGCTTGCTTTTGAGTATGAATGCAATGGTATTGATATCATTGCTCAGTATTAGCTACCAATTGTGAGTCAGTTAATGTGGGCTGATCTTATCGCGCACTAGCTGTTAAGGCGCTTCATCCATGCTGATGTATCTTTGTCATCTGGATTAAGTTGATGTGCACGTGTGAAGTGTTTCTGTGCTTCCTGTTTGTCGCCAGTAAAGTATGCACAGAGGCCCATGTTAAAGTACGCTGATGGTTGCTCACCATAATGCTCAGTAGATTTTGAGAAAAAGGTGTTGGCTTGTATGTAATCTTTTAATGCCATTGCCATTAAGCCGAGATTGAAGTATGTATCTGTTGAGTTGGGCATGTTGTAGTGATGCTGCATGATCTCGGGCAGTTGTTGTTGTAAGGATTTTTTTGAGCTGGGATGTGCCGATTTGATTTTGTTTTTGAGCGTTTTGTGGATCTTATTGAAAATATATTCATCCCATTGTGCAAATGCCAGAAAGGCAATCATGGCATTCGCTGATTGCCCATCTAATGTTTCAATAAATCCGCGGTAAATCATATAGAAGTCGCCATTACTCACTTGTATAATATGTTCATGTGCACTGTTGGTCACTCTATTGCATTGCCCTGGATTGAAAATGTTACAAGCGTAAAATGTACTGATGCCAGCACGACGTTCTTGTCTAAAAATAGTGTGTTTTTCAAATTGAGTGAACCAGTCTGCGATACTTACAAAATTAACCATAATCGAAAAGCTGCCATGGAATGTGAGTTTTGGAAATTCCAATCCCTTTAGTTCATGGCGTTGAGAGTAGCCTTTGTCACTGGCTAAAAGCACTATGCCTGCATCAGAGAATGCCTCTAATTGCTCTATGGCCTTCAGCGCAACATTAGGAAAGAAGAAGTAACCATCATCACCCTCTTGTATATGTTTCTGTAGTGCTTTATCAATTCGCTGACTATAGTGCGGTAATGTCATTTCATTGTTTGTGTGCTCGAGTGTGACTCCGCTGTCACTGAGTAGGTCGTTGATATTATCTTTGCCGGCATTCACTGACACTGACACGGCTGCCTCATAAATTCTACCATTTTCCAGTTTTAAAATGTCGGCGGGTAAGGTGTCAAGAATATAGTTCCCAAGCACGATTATGGGTGCTTTTGTTCGTTCTGTACAATTGATTTTCAATCCCTGGTTCAGGCAGTGCAGCTCTGAAAAGTTCTCAAGATCGAGTTGTGCAAAGTCAAGCATTCCTGATTGTACATGTGTTTGTAGTTGTGGTTGCTGCTGCCAAAAGCGTATATTTTCTTCAGCAAAGTCGGTCATGATATAGCGTAGACGGCGGCTATCAAGTTGATATCGTTTCATCAGGTTGTTGAGTGCTTGAAGTAATAAGTGTGATAACTTGCCACAGCCTGCTGCGAGCTCGACAACGATAAAGGGCTCATCATTCTGTTCTGGGTGTGCTGCCTCCCAATCCAGTAGTGTTTGAATAATCAATTGGGCATAGGTATTAGCCATGACTGGGTGGCTGGTGACGTAATATGGTACAGCACCAGTCCATGCGTTAACGCCTTGGGTAGCATAATAATGCCGCATACTTTTCCACAGGAGTGACTGAGAGAATGATTGGTCTTGTTCAACCGTTACTTTTTGATTCATATACGGCTTCCTTAATTAATGTTTCAGCCCAAAGCGAGTGTGGAACATCATACCAGCAATGCTTAGAAATGTAATTGTCATGACTATTGTGATCGTAATAGATGACACCAGAAAGTGAGTGGGTGTATCTAGCATGGCATAACGAAAACCGTTTATGATGTAAAAAATAGGGTTGGCGAGACTGATATGATGCCAAATGCCCGGTAGTGCACGTACGCTGTAAAACACACCACCCAAGTAGATAAGTGGTGTCAGAATAAAGTTAGGCACCACTGATAATTGCTCAAAGCTTTTTCCCCAAATCGCATTGATTAAGCCAAGAGCAGAAAAAGCAGCGCTGGTCGTGAGTACGATAGTCAGTGATAGCCAAAAGGAATGAAAATGAAATCCAGTAAAAAAGTATGCAACAAGTGTCACCAGTACTGCTGAAATCAAGCCGCGTAACATACCGATTGCAATATAAGCTGCTAGTATGATGCTGGTGGGCAATGGTGATACTAATATTTCATCAAATGTCCCTTGAAACTTCGATGAGAAGAGTGAAAATGCCGAGCCAGAAAAGGCTGCATTGATCATGGCAAGCATGACTAGACCGGGTATGATGTAGACATTATACGGAACGCCATGAATCAATCCAATATGCTGCCCAATCATGCTACCAAATATCAGCAGATAGAGCCCTGTTGTAATGATATTGGGTAGGAAAACCTGGATCCAAAGACGTGCAAATCGACAAATTTCTTTTCGAATGATGGTATAGAATCCGATTAAATATATATGTGTCATAAGCTTCATTCCGCTGTTGATGTGAGTTGGAGGAAAAGTGACTCAAGTCGGTTTGCTTTATTACGTAAACGATTGACGGTGATGCCGTATTGTTTGAGTTGATCTAAGCAGTCACTGATACTGGTATTCTTTTCAATACAGGCTTCAATGGTATGTGCGTCTAAGCGCTTTAGCTGTATACCATCTATATTGGGCAGTATTGAGGCTTCTGAATCTAGATAAAGAATAAAAAATTCTCTATCGAGCTCTTGTAGTAATGCATCCATGCTTTGCTCACGAATGAGCTTGCCACGATCTAATATGCCCACCTTATTGCAAAGGTGTTCAGCTTCCTCAAGATAATGTGTTGTGAGAATGATGGTTTTTCCAGCGGCGTTCAATGATTGAAAGAACGCCCACATTTGATGGCGTATTTCAATGTCCACTCCAGCGGTGGGCTCATCTAAAATAAGTATATCAGGATCATTCATCAGGGCGCGTGCAATCATGACACGTCGCCTCATCCCACCCGACAAAGACCTAATAACAGCATATTTTTTATCTGTCAGTTGCAGTTGCGATAATAATTGATCGGCCCTTTTTTTTGCAAGCTTACGAGGTACACCATAGTAGCCAGCTTGATTAAGAAGGATGGAGTAGACGGTATTGAAAATTCCTAGATTCATTTCCTGGGGCATGATGCCAAGATGCATCTTGGCATGACTGCGCTCTGTCAGTAAGTTTTTGCCTGCGATGCTAATGTCGCCTTTGCTTGGATTAACCAGCGAAGCGATGATATTGATCAATGTGGATTTGCCTGCACCATTGGGTCCAAGCAGTGCATAAAACTGTCCTTGCTCAATATCCAGAGAGACGTCTTGTAAAGCAGTGACACCGCTTTGATAGATTTTGCTGAGTTGGTTGATGCGAATGATTGGCATATTATTGTCCATTATGTGAGAGTAAAAGAATTGCTTTTACTCCAAAAATTGTCAATACAGCATAACAGAAGTCCCCATTGATGCCAATAATCGCTCACTTATGAATCGTCTTGCGTTAATATTAAGAACTACCCGCCCAGTTATGGCATTGGTTTGTTACCGGGCATTGATTTAAAGATTGTCATGCTGTAACATTGCTTCTTTTTGGTGCCTGATTTGGTCATGGACGAGCGAAGCCAGGTACAATCTTACGGGGGGAAGTAATTTATGTTTAAAAAAATGACAGCTGTAACTTTTGCTGCGGCTACTCTGTGTTTGGGCAGTTCTGCTTTTGCAAACCAGCCAATGATGCAAACAGGTGCAGGCAAGTTGATGTCGCTTGATCTTGATTTAGCATCAACAGCATTTGGGTATTTAAGATTGACTGCTGGTTATCGTGTTTCTCCTGCGTGGATTGTTGGATTGAAAGGTGGTGTGGAAACTTGGTCTAAAAAAGATCATGAAGATTTTCGCTTGCGCTACGATGTCGGTGTAACAGCATCATACGCATTTGATGGTGATATCAACAAAGATGGTTGGTTATTTCACCCAGCTGTTAGTTTTCTAAGCTATAACGAAGATCCTATTTTTGTGAATGGTGGTTGGGTTGTACAGAAAAAATCACATGGTGTCGCTGTGTCTGGTTTATTTGATTATCAGTGGGTCTCTACTGGTGGATTCAATGTGAAGTTGGGTATTGGGCCAGAATATTACACTGCTAAATCACCTTTAACCAAAGTGAAAGGCGTGGGGTTAGGTGCAGAGTTGTTGATTGGTTACTACTTCTAAGTACGTGCTACTCGATAAAAAGCCCACATTGATGGGCTTTTTTTGTGCGAGAAGTGTGCTGAAATTTCGGTCAATTGCTGCTTGAACCAATCAGCTGCGGGTGTTATCGTGAAATATACCCGTTACTGAGGGCCTCTACGTGAGTCAGCATAATATCTACTTTGGTGTCGAAAAGCTGATACAAACAGCATCGATTCATCGATTTTTACGGTGCATTTGTCTTCCTGTTGCACGATTAATGGACCGTTTGTTAGGTTTTGGCCATGTTAATCGGTATATCAGTGGTCGAAATCCCGACTGGACGCCTTGTGAGTTTTTCACTGACATGGTGAGTCATTTTCAGTTGACCTATAGCGGTGTCGACCGACTGAGACAACAACTACCCAGTACTGGTGGGTGTTTGGTGGTAGCGAATCATCCAACAGGTTTGGCAGAAACCATCGTGTTGGCGCAGGCATGTTTATCAGTGCGAAAAGATGTGATGATTATCGCTAATGACTCTCTCAAAACCATCCCCATTGTGGCGGATGTGCTGTTAGACGTGGATGTGTTTAACGACCGACAGGGTTTGATGGCGCTTACCCGTCGCATGCGCGAATGGTTAAAGCAGGGTGGCTGCTTGTTGGTGTTTCCTGCTGGTGAAGTGTCTGACTTCCAGAAGTCTGTGGGGGAGAGACGAGACAGATCGTGGATGCGCTTACCATTTGCATTGGCAAAAGCCACGAGTGCTGCCATTCTCACGGTTAGAGTCACAGGTAAAAATACCCCTCTCTTTTACATGATGAAATCATCCTTAAAGCCGCTACGTGTGTTGGGTATTATGCGTCAACTATTGAATAAAGCACAGGTGCCACAGCAGCTGTACTGCAGTTCACCGTATGCTGGTAAACTACTGGCTGCAAGTAATGATAAGTGTATGGCAGGTTTTTTTCAGCAGCTTTGTTATCAACTTGGTGCAGCCGATCAACGTTGGTTGGCACCATCGGTCCAGAAAGACAGTGTAGCGTTAAAGCCATTGGATGCGCTTCCTGCGATAGCACATCTGCAGTCCGAAATTGCTGCGCTACCAGCAGATGCACAGTTACTGTCCCAGGGGAGCTTTATCGTCTATCAAGCGCCAGCTGCATCAATTCCACATATCGTGGATTATATACAAGTAGCACGTGAAATCACTTTTCGTGATGCGGGCATGGGGACAGGTAACAGCCGTGATGGTGATGACTATGACGCCCAGTCTATACATATCATTGTGTGGGATACGCGTGCAAAAGCCTTGGTAGGCGCATCACGCTATCAAAGTATATCCACACAGACAGCTACGAGTTATTTATCATCCTTATACGATGTGAATTATGCTGAGTTATCAGCAGCGGGTGGTTGTATGGAAATCAGTCGTTCATTCGTGATGCCAGTATATCAAAAGAAATTTTCCAGTTTGTTGAGCTATTTTCGTGGTGTATCACAAGCCTTATTGCGCTTGCAAGGTGTGCGCTATTTGGTCGGCGTGGTGTCGATTGAGGCTGGGGACTTGTCACAACAGAGCTTGGATGTGTTACACGCATATGTCAAGCAAGTGCGTGCACAGACACGGCATGCAAATTGTTGGCAACCAAAAGCAGCTTATGAGCCGACATCAGCGCTCTCGAAAGACATGAGCAAGACATTACAGTGCACACAGTCGCTTGCTGAATGTGAGTATTTTATCAGTCAGCTGGCGGGTGAGACAGTCACCTTTCCAGTGTTGTTTCGTCAATATGAGGTGATCGGTACGGCACCTTTGGCCATGTCTGTTGACGAGTCGTTTTCTGATTGTGTCGATGTGTTGATGGTCTGGGATACGCATGAGTTGTCTGCTGTATCACGAATTGAAATGTTGTTTGGTAAGGATGGTATGGCAGCATTACAACAAAGAAAGCAAGCCGGTTTAGCTGACGTAGATTAGTATGCTGCATGTAATAAATAGAGAAGGTAGAATATCGCGCAAAATGCTTGCGATAGCCTGGTTGGGTTTTTCTTCGGGTTTGCCGCTATTGCTTGTTGGTTCCACTTTGCAAGCATGGTTTACCACAGCGGGAGCATCATTAAAAAGCATTGCTTACTTAAGTTTTGTTGGCTTGCCTTATTTATACAAATTTATTTGGGCACCGTTGATTGATCGCTACGCTTATGTGCCCTGGGGTAGGCGGCTTTCTTGGATACGTTGTTTGCAAATGTTGATGGTGATTGCTTTGTTGGGTATGTCCCTATTAAATCCACATCATCAGCCATGGCTCATGGCAGGTATTGCTTTGACATTGGCCTTCATGTCCGCAACGCAAGATACTGCGATTGATGCTTATCGTATTGAGATTACCAGCATACAAGAGCGCCCACGTGCGTCAGTGATCACGAATGTGGCTTACCGCTGCGCTATGATCACGGCTGGTGCATTGGCATTGATATGTGCTCATCACCTTGGTTGGCATATCACTTATTTTGCCATGGCCATACTCATTGCGTGTTTGGCATGGCTCACACCTTTGGCACCAAAAACAAATCAAGTTTCCGAGCGCGTAGCAGTATCGTTGCGACAGAGTGTATTGGCACCGATTCAATCGTTTTTTAAAAGATACCACTGGCAAGCGCTGGGTTGGGTAGGATTGATGATTTTATATAAGTTGTCAGAAGCGATGACTTTATCATTATCAACACCATTTCTATTGCGTTGGTGTGGCTTTGATTTGCAGACGGTGGGTGCGGTCTCTAAGTTTGTGGGTATCACAGCGACTTTGGTTGGTAGTATCGCTGCGAGTTTTTTAATGCCAAGGTTGGGGCTGTACAAGTCATTGTGGATGTTTGCTGCTTGTCAGGTGATAGCAGGTTTGGGCTTTATTGCATTGGCGCTACATCCACACAGTTTAGCGTTGATGACAGGTGTTGTTTTTATGGACTACTTATTCGGTGGTTTGACTGGTGTGGTGTTCGTGGTGCTGTTGATGCAGTTGTGCGATCAGCGTTTCACGGCAACGCAATACGCATTTTTTTCTGCAGTGGCTGCGAGTCCACGTGTGCTAATTGCACCACTCTCAGCTTTTGTGGTATCGCATTATGGGTGGGTGACATTTTACAGTGCGGCATTTTTGCTGGCGATACCTGGTTTTATGATCTTATACTCTCTGCGTGTCGGTATTCGCTCATTGGCCAATTTTGATGTAAGTGATTGATTGTACATAAATACATGTTTGGGCACCAATATGTTCTTGCTTTGGAAACAAGCTTTAATCTTGTGTTAACCTCATTTTCGTATACTGAATAGTAGGTACTGACATAGGATTAAGTTGCATGAAAAGTAATAAAACAAAGTTAAGTAAACAGAGTCGTTGGGCTGCATCTGATATGCAGGTATTTTTAGACTATTTTCTGTCAGCAGATACTGTTTGTCCTGCGCGCAACTCAGATAAAGTGAATCAATCAGATACTGCAGTGCCGCCGGCTAAAACACATGAGGCGAAAAAAACCTGGTCTAAGAACACAATATCAGGACATCAATATGTTGTGACTGTTTATGCCAAAGACGATGTGGTAGTAACCAGTGGTGTTACAAACAATATGCGCAATGCTTTTGGCTGCCACTCTTTGCCTGCTATGCAGCAACATGTTGATACGGATTTTTTTACTAATGATCGTAAAAAAACAATTATGCCATTGGCTTTGGCTGTAGGGCGTCGTCGGCATTGGGTGCTGCTGGTAGTGGAGAACGGTAAGGTTAAAATCATTGACCCAAAGCGACCTTTTTTGTGGTTTGGTCGTATCACTCAAAAACAACTGACACCTATTAAGCAAGCATTTGGTGTGAAAGATATTGAGGTGACTTATACAGGCAGGCAGGGTTTGTTTGACAATACGCATTGTGGTATTTTTACAGCCCAACTGATGCAGGAAGAAATCAACAATCAGCCACATACCCGTTATTGCTCGACATTATGGAATAATGTGCCCTGTGATATACCGTCATCCAGCCATGTGCCCACTGTTGAGTGAGTTTGCGCTCACAGACCCTTGCTGTTAGAATAGTCCTTATTGTCGCACATTTAAGGGCTGTACATGTATCAGTTATTACTGGATCTCTCAGTTGTTTTTTATTCTATTTTGTATATTCCACAAGTTTGGCGTAATCGTAATCCTGAGCGTTTACGTGGTGTTTCGTTCTCTTGGCATTACCTATTGTTATCAGCTGTAGTGGCAGATAATATTTATGGTTGGGGCTTGGTGCATGCATGGCAATATGTTTTTGTCAGTGGTTTATTTGGTTTATTGTTGGCCATACAACACATCCAGTTTTGTTATTTGTATCGAGGAGACAGCAGAATATATCGCTTGCTGGTTGCATCGGGTGTTGCGTTTTTAGCGATACTCATATTGGGTTTGAGTCAGCTACCTTTATTGCAGCAGCACCGAGACTGGTTAAATGCTATCGGTTGGGTTGAGCGCATTAGCTATTGGTTGTATGGCTTGCCGCAGTTGGTGCGTTGTTTTCGCTCGGTCAAAGCTGCGCTGGCGATCAGTCCCACCATGCTTATCTTCAGTACGATCGCAGGTGTTTTAAATAGCTTTTGCGCTTGGATGGGAGGCTGGGGGCCATCCAGTCGTTATGGCAGCCCAATAGCGGTCTGTGTACACCTTGTGTTTTTGTACGTGGTCATGCGCCAAAGAAAGGCCAGCATGTTTCAAGCGACAGTTAGTGTCACTGTGGTCTGACCGTGAGTGCTTTATTGACTTGCTTCTAGTGCAGAGATAAAAGCGGCCAAGAAGCGTGACATTTCTCCACCCGTGATAGCCTGATGATCTGTGGTAATCGAGATGGGTATGACGCGTTGATTGCTTGGTACACCATCCTGAAGCACCAGTTTATCTGCAGCACGCCCAATAGCGATGCTACAAACCATCGGTGGCATCACGATAGGGGTGGCAAATGTGCCTGCAATACTACCGACATTGGAAAGCAAGATACTGCTTCCTTTCAAGTCTTCTGGTGGAAACGTTTTATCAGCAGCTTGCGCTTTGAATCGATTGATCTCGGTCCGTATACCAGCAGCATCTTTTTGATCTGCAGCTTTGAGTACGGGTACGAACAAGCCTTCTGGCGTGTCAACGGCAATGGCAATATTGACTTGCGTTTGTTGGTACAGCGTTGCTGTTTTCAGGTCAAACAGTGCATTGAGATTGGGCTCTACCTTAGAAGCCGCACAGACGGCTTGTACAAGACGAACGCTCATATCTTGCTTGCCAGTCCAGGCGTGAATATTCGCTTCGCCAGTGAGCGTGACAGGCACGACATTGTCATGTGACATTTGCATGGCTTGAATCATCGCGCGGCGGCTGGGTGGGAGAGGATGTGCGGTGCCACTAAAACATTGCTGGTTGGCTTGCGCTGTCGTCGTTGCTGTTGGCTGACTTGCAGCTGCTTTTACTTGCGCGGCACTGATGCTTTGGCCATCTGTTGCCAGTGTCGCCAGATCAACGCCCAGTTGTTTTGCCAACATGCGCACAGCGGGGGTGGCTTTAATGCTGCTACTTTGTTTATTGCTGACGTGTTGTGTCGCTTTGCTGGTGATCAGTGTTTCACTGCTATCAATTTTTCCAACGACGGTGCCACTGTCAGCGCTTGTTGGTGTATCTTCTGCTTTGCTAGTAAACTCAATCAGTGCGTCACCGGTGTCGATGGTATCGCCTTCTTTACCGTGCAGTTTATGGATGATGCCAGCATAGGGAGCAGGGATATCAACCAGTGCTTTGGCTGTTTCCATGGCCACCAGTGGTTGATCAATTGCAACTGTATCGCCTTCCTTGATGTACCACTCGCGGATCACAGCGTCAGGTAGGCCTTCGCCGAGGTCAGGTAAGAAAAAAGTTTTCATGCAAACTCCATTGTTGATTCAATAGCAGCAATAATATTATCTGTGCTGGGTAAGTAGTCTTTTTCCATGCGATAATAAGGCATGACTGTGTCGAATCCTGTAACACGTGCGATAGGTGCTTGCAGAAACAAAATACCTTTTTCAGCAACATTGGCTGCAATATCTGCTCCCACACCGCCTTGGCGTGCTGCTTCGTGCACAATGACCAGACGACCCGTTTTCTCCACAGAGTTGAGTATGGTATCCATGTCTATGGGTTTAATGCATGCCAGATCAATCAGCTCGACAGAAACACCACGCTCTGCCAGTTGGTCGGTGGCTTGTTGTGCTTCCTTCATGCTGGCACCCCAGCTGACCAAAGTAATGTCGTTACCGGGCTGCACGATGAATGCTTTGTCGAGGGGCAGTGCTTTGCCGTCATTTGGCACCACTTGCTTCACGGCGCGGTAAATTCGCTTGGGTTCAAGAAAAATCACTGGATCTGGATCTTGTATGGCTGCCAGTAGTAGGCCGTAAGCTTTTTCAGGTGTGGATGGAATAACCACACGTAAGCCGGGAATATGTGCAAACAAGGCTTCAGTGCTTTCACAGTGATGTTCAGGTGCGTGGATACCGCCACCATAAGGCGCTCTGAAGACGAGTGGGCAGTGCAGGCGACCACGTGTACGATGTCGCAGTCGGCTGGCATGTGAGACAATTTGGTTAAAGGCCGGATAAATAAAGCCCATGAATTGAAATTCAGCAATGGGTTTTAAGCCATAAGTTGACATGCCGATGGCCATACCGGCAATCATGGATTCAGCCAGAGGGGTATCAAAAACACGGTGTTCGCCGTGTCGAGCCTGTAAGCCATCTGTCGCACGAAAAACGCCACCATTTTTACCGACATCTTCTCCGAACACCAAAACATTTGGGTCAGTTGTTAATGCGTGATCTAGCGCTTGATTCACGCCTTGAATGAGCGTAATGGCATTCATTGTGTGCTCTCCAATAATTGACTTTTCTGCGCGGCAACATCTGCTGGCATATTGGCATAGAGGTGGTCAAACATATCTTGCTTGTTGGGTTTGTCTAATTGGCAGTAGCGTTCACTTGCTGCCTGTACTTCCTCATTAATGCTGCTTAACATATCTTGCTCTTGTTGCTCACTCCAAGCACCTTCAGCCGTCAGATATTGACGTAGGCGGATCAGCGGTTCTTCTTGTTCCGCTTGTGCGTATGAGCTGTCTTTGTAGCGGCTAAAGTCATCAGCAGTGGTGTGATCACAGAGGCGATAAGTCACTGCTTCAATCAGTGTTGGGCCACCACCTTGTCTGGCTTTGTCGAGTGCGTCACTCACAGCCACATAAACAGCAGCTACATCATTGCCATCAACTTGTTGTCCTTCAAAGCCAGCGGCAATGGCTTTTTGTGCGATGGTTTGAGCGCCGGTTTGCTGTTGTCTAGGGACTGAAATAGCCCATTGGTTGTTGTTGATGACAAATACCAATGGCAGTTGATGTGTCCCAGCCAGATTCATGGCCTCAAAAAAGTCGCCTTCGGATGTGGAGCCTTCACCGCCAGTGGTCACCACAGCATTTTTTTCTTGTTTATACCGCATTGCAAACGCAATGCCAGCAGCATGTTGATATTGGCTGGCGATAGGCACGCAGACAGGTAGATCATGTTGGTTAGCAGCGTGTGGAATCAGGCTGCCTCGCTCATCACCACCCCAGTATTGGTAGATGTCTTCGATGCGCACGCCACGTTGTAAAAAGCTACCTTGGTCACGATAGTAAGGGCAGAATACATCATTGTCTTGCATGGCTGAACCCAGGCCAACAGAAACAGCTTCTTGCCCAGTAGACGCTGGATAAGTGCCCAGTTGTCCTGTGCGTTGCAGCTTAACGGCTTTGTTATCTACAGCACGCGTCAAGGACATCTGTTGGTAGAGTCTTTGTAGGGTAGAGATGCTCACTGATTCAGGTAGAGCCTGTGTCAGCTTGCCCTGTGCATTCATGAATTGAAGTCGCTGAACGTTGAATGTAGCAATACATTCTTGTTCGCGTGTGCAAGCTGTTGGGGTCATGCCAGCTCCGTATCCAATTGTATTTGTGGGGTCTGCAAATTTGCCAGCGATAAACGCTCAGCTGCTGTAACACAAGTGATGTTGTGTCGTTCAGCATCATCGAAGATGGTTAACAGACGCGGGTATATTTTATCAATTAGTTTGTCTGCAGCAGCAGGGTCGGCAACACCATAAGTGCAAGCAGCGTAGATTAATCCACCGGCATTAATGATAAAGTCTGGTGCGTACAAAATACCTCTGTCTTGCAGAATACTCGCATACCGGCGGTGAGCTAATTGATTGTTAGCAGCGCCGGCAATGATTTTAGCAGAGCACTTTTCAAGGAACTGCATGTTGACTGTACCGCCAATAGCGCAAGGCGCATAAATATCACACGGATGTGTATACACCTCATCACAAGTAATGGCTGTTATGCTTAATGCTGCTGCCAGACTTTCTGCCTTATCGCTGTCACTGTCACAGACTGCGACCACTGCACCGGCTTGCTTTAATTGCTGACACAAGGTTTGTGACACTTTGCCGGCACCTTGAACGGTGACGCGTAGGCCGGTGAGGTCATCCGTTTGCAGTTGTTTCTTCACAGCAGCGCGGATGCCGTGAAAAACGCCCTGTGCTGTGTAGGGTGAAGGGTCGCCTTGCAAGCTGTTGTGTGTCGTTGCACCAATCACATAGGGTGTTCTCGCAGCGATGGTGTCCATATCACTGGTGGAGGTTCCCATATCCATGGCGGTGATGTATTTGCCGCCTAGGCTGTGTACAAAGTCACCAAAGGCACTGAAGAAGCCAACACGGTCTTTGATCTCTTTTGGCATCAATATGACCGATTTCGCGCCACCATGCGGCAATTCACAGCCCGCTGCCTTTAGCATCATACCGTAGGAAAGGCGCAGGCAATCTTTCAGTGCCAAGCTGCTGTTAGGGTAATGACGCAAGCGACAGCCACCGATGGCTGGACCAAGTTGGGTGCTGGTGACCACCACAATGGCGTGGCAGTTCTGTTTTTGATCACTGAAGTGATGAATTTCCTGTGTACCAAGTATGTTAGCGTATCGTAAAAGGGCATCATGCCGGTAACGCTTTGTGTGGATTGCCATAGACCGTCTCTCTTCCGTTGTGGTTGGATTTTGCTGTCTATACCACATATACGGCACAGACGTTCGCAGGATAGCGTGACTCTGCTGCCAATGCAAGCCAATAAGACACGATGTGACCAATGTTTGACCGGTTATGAAAGTGATCGCTGAGATATATTGTCATCTGTTTTTTCTGCGTGCCCAATTGCTTGCCGCTGTGAATGTGTTGCCATTTTTTGTATCATGTTAAGGCATACAGCATCGACTGTTAGAGCACAGTCAAGCATGATGCGTTTGTGTGTTGAGGCAAGTGATTCGGTGTTGCGTTGGATGCAGGTCAGCGCTACTTGTGCAAAAAGATTGCGGGTATTTTACTGGCGTAAATCAACACAAAAAATGCCATGGTCACATCAGGTGATGTGATCATGGCATACGTGCTTGATGTTATTGTTGATGAGCAGCTATTGGCTCAGTCGTGGTCGTTTCTGCAGCAGCCTCAAACAGAGATGTGAGTTTGTTTGGACGTTCCGTTGCTTCCTTATTGTATTTGCTCTTGAGAACGCAAGCAGCGATGGCATAAGCGGTTAGGCCGATCACGATGCCAGCAAGCATTGCTGGAAAGCTTCCACCTAGCCCCCCGATTAGAGCAGAAGGTCCTAATGCATGTCCCAGTGATAATACATAACCAAGTGGCATGCTGACTGCTGCAAAGGTGATGCCTGTCGCAATACCGCCGGCAATTAAGCCAGTTTTAATCGATTCTGACCACGCGCGATGACTTGGATCATGGGCGAACATCATATCTTTTTGCTGTACATGGTTCAATGTGTTTTGGTTGTTTTTCAGTAAGGAACTTAAAATACCTACAACTGCGTGATGGAATGATCTGTATGTGTGGTTGGCTTGTTGATCTGGTAGGCCTATTGTGAACTCATTCTTCTTTTTACCCAGGCCCAATGCAATAGCAGTGAGTGTGTCTGTATACTGGCTCCTGTAGTGTTGTAGTTCATCACTCGTTAGGCCCTTGTCGCTCTGATGTTTTGTTGTTTTTTCAATCATGTTGTTGAGTGTTTCAGCGACAGACCCTTTATTGTATTCTTTAGTCATTGTAATGCTCCTCGTTTGTTGTACTCATAATTCTATTATCTCATTTTTTGAGTGAAAAGTCCATTAAGCGCTGACTTTGGCCGTGGGGTGATTCATTGTTTGTGATTGATGCCTAAGTGTCTGTTTTTATAGTGTTTTGAGTGCTTACTCTGTCGTTGTTATAATGAGATTGTTTGAGGTGTTTTTTATTTTGTTGGCGAGATAGCCTATGGTACGACTATGCTATTAATGAAGGCTTAATTAAGGGATGCTTTATGGCAGTTTGTCAGTATCCACGTTATTTTGCACATCGTGGTGCATCTTGTTATGCGTGTGAAAACACGCTGACTGCCTTACGTTTGGCAGCAGACATGGGTGTCAGTTGGGTGGAGTGTGATGTGCGTTTAACGGCGGATAATCAACTGGTTGTGTTTCATGACGTAATCTTGTTGCGTTTGGCGAATATTAATAAAGCTGTTGCAACATGCGACTTGCAAACGATACAAGGCATTCACATACAATCAGCTGCTACTGATGCGCTTGAGCGTATACCAACATTGAATGCGTTTTTAACTTTGGCCAAAAGCTTGGGTGTGGCGATTAATATTGAGATAAAGCCAGAAAAGAAACGTGAGTCGGCCTGTGTGTCAGCAGTATTGACTGCCATTGCTGAGAGTCATTTTGATGTGAAACAGTTATTATGTTCTTCGTCGTGTTGGCGTACGCTGTGTTTGATGCGGCATCATTGTCAGGAAATGCCGTTGGCTTTTGTTGCGCGTTATTGGTGGGGTGTTCACTGGCGCTGTTGTAATTTGTTGAATTGCCAGGCTATTCATTTACACGTGACACAATGGAATAAGCGACGTATTGCAAAGACACACGCGCGTGGCTTGTTAGCAGCGGCATATACCGTCAACGATGCTCACCTAGCACAGACATTCTTTACTGCTGGTGGCGACGCGGTTTTCAGCGATGATCCACGCTTGGCTCAGTTATGGTGATTGTTTGATGAATGCTTCTGGGAACAGACCGGGTAGCGAGCGGTAAGAGACACTGTTGAGTGTATACGTGGCCATTAGCTGTTGTTTTTCATCAGGTGAGATATCCTCTTTTGTGCCACAGTGCTGACGTCGACGCTGTGTGATGTCATAGAGGCTAATGCCAACGCTGACTGATAGGTTCAAGCTTTCAGTAAAGCCAGTCATGGGTATGCTAAACAGCTGATGGCAGTTGTTTTTTGCTGCTTCGCTGAGTCCGGCATGCTCATTACCAAAAAACAATACCAGCGGCCGATCAACAGTGACTTCTGCAAGCGTCTGTGTGGCATCAACAGTGGCACCAGCCAGGTGTGCGGTTTTTGGTAGTGCGGCCAGGCATGTTGCCAGGTCAGGATGATAATGGCATTGCACCCAATAAATCGAGCTTTGGCTGATCTTCTTGGCATGCTCAGCTGCTGGTTGAGTGGTGATAATGTGAATATGCAATAACCCGAATACTTCGGCACTGCGCACACAGGCGACAGCGTTGTGTAGATCATACGGATTTTCTAGCACCAGATGGATGCTGCCCATTCTTTGATCAGCCGTCTGTTGCAACTTTTGCCAGCGTTGATCACCAATCAAGGGTCGACAGGTTCGTATAATCTGATCAAAATCAATGTGTTGCAGCACTTTGCGTGCATTGGGGTGTTTGCTCATGGTTTGATCCTATGTAGCTGTTAGTGCTATTATAAGTATAGTTTTATTGCCTAGGGGGCGAATATGTCAAATAAATGTGTCAATGATCGTATACAAACTCATTTGGGGTTATCAGAGTCTGATCTTAAGTCTGCTGCCGAGATTGTACAGCGTTGCTTAGGGGCAACCTATGTGCTGTTTGTTAAAACTCAAAATTATCACTGGAATGTGACTGGGCCGCAGTTTATCAGCTTACATGAAATGTTCGAGGCGCAATATCAAGAGTACGTTGCAGCTGTTGATGAAATGGCGGAGCGCATTCGTCAATTCGGTTTTTTTGTGCCAGCGCATTTTGCAGCATTTCAATCATCAGACTTGTTACAGGAAGAAGATGGATTTCCATCTGCACAAGACATGTTGCAGCATTTAATGGATGATAACATCGCATTGTCTACCTTGTTGCGTGAGAGTATCGCACAGTTAGAAGCCATGTCGGCTGATCCAGCTACCATTGACATGCTCACAGACCGCATGGCTGTACATGAAAAAAATGCCTGGATGTTGCGTGCTCATTTAAGTTAATGATGTCACGATTATGGCTGTAGATTGTGCTGATGCTTGGGTACCGCTTGCAATCAAGACGGCTTTATTTGCCGCGCGAGACACTTTAGGTCAATGTGCTCCCAACCCTTGTGTTGCGGCTTGTGTATTGCGTGATGGAAAAATTCTCGCCACTGCAGCGCACCAAGGTTGTGGTCAGGCGCATGCCGAAGTGCTGGTATTGGATCAAATGGGCGAGGCAGCACGTGGTGCAACCTTACTGGTAACCCTAGAGCCCTGTTGTCACCATGGGCGAACCCCGCCCTGCACAGATCGCATCATTGCTGCTGGCATTGCTCGTGTTGTATTCTGTGTTTATGATCCAAACCCAGTTGTTTGTGGTCAGGGGCAAGCAACGTTGCGTGCGGCAGGTATTGTTTGCGATCAGGTGCATTCACCGGAGGTGCTGGCTTTTTATGAGCCTTACCTGTATTGGGTTGAGCATCAGAAGCCTTATTTTCAAGCTAAATTAGCCTTGTCTGCTGACGGTAAGACCGCCAATGCCGATGGTTCGCCGGTCGCCATCACTGGGCCAGAAATGGGGCAGTGGACAGCTCGGCGCCGACAGCAGGTAGATGCCATCATCACGAGCGCCAGAACCATCACCTGTGATAATCCGCGCTTCAATGTGCGTTTGTCGTCCTGCAATGCCCAGCGCCCGTTATGGGTGCTCGACAGCACGTTGTCTTGCCCTTTAGATGCACGTATTTGGGAGACGGCGGCCAGTGTGACTTTGCTTTACGATCCTCAGCGTGTATCGGCAGATACGCTTGCGATTTACGCACGACGAGCTCAATTGAAGCCCGTTGCATCTGAGCAGCAGGGTCATTTATCGTGGCCAGATGTGCTGCGTCATTTGAGTGAGGCAGGCTACCATAATGTGCTGTTAGAGGCGGGCGCCACCAGCACTCTCAGTGCCGCCAAGGGCGGTTATTTGAACGAGTTACACCTCAGCTTGACCACCAAAGTTTTGGGGGAGTCCGGGCTCACTGCTTTTCACCAGCCGTATGATTTTTATGAGGATGCGAAGACGATGACTTGGCAATGTATTGCAGATACTGCTGTGGCGAGTATTAAATACCAGTAAAATCAGTCTGTTACGCAGCAGTTGGATGTTATTTGCATGCGCTGGTGAATTCATTTACAATAGGCTCATCTTCAGGGCGGGGTGCAATTCCCCACCGGCGGTGATGCACTATGCTAAGCCCGCGAGCGTTTACTGGTACACAGTAAAGTCAGCAGATCTGGTGTGAATCCAGAGCCGACGGTGACGTCACTTTTTTAAGTGACCCAGTCCGGATGGGAGAAGTGAACATATACTCAGCAGCCGCAAGTGCGCTCTGCTGTTTCTGCTTGCCGTCACTGTGCCTGGAGTGTTGATATAACACAGACCCAGGGGGCGATTTGTTCACAGGCATCATTGATCACACAGCACGTTTATTGTCTATCACGCCACGCGGTGGTGGTGCTGTTTTGCAGGTTCAAACACAATTTACAGATCTCACTCTCGGCGAGAGTATTGCGCTTGATGGTGCGTGCTTAACAGTTGAATCAATGACAGATACCGGTATTGCTGAGTTCTATATCTCCCCTGAGACCATTGCAGTAACGAATTTGTCACAGTGTCAGGTTGGACAAGGCTTGCATTGTGAGCGTGCTTTGTGTGTGGGTGATCGTCTAGGAGGACATTGGGTAACCGGTCATGTGGATGAGTTGGTCACATTGACTGACAAGCAAGTCGTTGGGGAGAGTATGCGGTTACGTTTCTCTGGCTCGGCCAAGCATATTCAGCGGTACTGTGTGCATAAAGGATCGATTGCTTTGGCTGGTGTCAGTTTAACACTCAACACGGTTAGCGAAGATACTTTTGAGGTGATGTTGATTCCACATACCTTGTCTATGACGCATTGCAAAGACTGGGCTGTGGGTGACGTGTGTCATGTTGAGTATGATTATTTATTAAAGTGGGCGGCGCGAGCAGCTTCGCCATCATTGAGTGCTGTGGGAGAGGTAAAATGAGTCAATTATATTATCAGAAAATTGAAGACGTGGTTGCAGATTTCGCACGTGGTCAGATGATGATTATGGTGGACGATGAGGGTCGCGAGAATGAAGGTGACCTCATCATCGCAGCTGAATTTGCAGATGCAGCGGCTATCAATTTCATGTGTCACCACGGACGAGGTTTGATTTGTTTGCCAATGTTATCGTCTGATTTTGCCCGTTTGCAGATTCCCATGATGGCGCAGCACAATCGTTCTCCTTACCACACTGCCTTTGGGATAGGGTTTGAGGCGGCTACTGATGTGACAACAGGTATTTCTGCTGCTGACCGTGCGCGCAGTGTGGCGGTTGCCATTGACCCAAACAGCGGTCCAGCAGATGTGGTCATGCCAGGTCATATGTTTCCACTGCGTGCAATGGATGGCGGTGTTTTGCAGCGACCAGGGCATACAGAAGGGTGTGTTGATATGGCTCGCTTGGCTGGTTTAAAGCCCGCTGGTGTGCTGTGTGAAATCATGAATGCCGATGGCAGTATGGCGCGCCGTGATGCTTTGGAGCAGTTCGCACAGCAGCACGACTTAAAAATTGTTTGCATCAATGCCCTGGTAGCATGGCGAGAGCAGCACGATCCACAACAGCCGGCTAAAATAAAAAAATCTTCAATTGCATCATCAGCCGAGTTACCAACACGCGGCGGTGGCAATTTTGTGATACACAGTTTTAATAATGCCTTGGGTGGTGCCGATCATTTGGCATTGGTGGCGGAAGGGACGCAGCTAGATCAAACCTGTTTGGTGCGAGTGCATTCGGAGTGTGTCACAGGGGATGTGTTTGGTTCTACACGCTGTGATTGTGGTGCACAACGCACACATGCTTTAGATCGTATTGCGCGTGAAGGTGGTGTGTTCATTTATCTGCGGCAAGAAGGGCGCGGTATTGGTATTACCAATAAAATCAAGGCGTATGCTTTGCAAGATCAGGGAATGGATACGGTTGAAGCGAATCACCATTTAGGTTTTGCCGATGATGAGCGCAGTTTTGATATTGCCGCTCAGATATTGCATGCACTGAATGTGAAATCTGTTAAACTCATGACGAATAATCCGCGCAAAGTGGCTGCATTGGCAGCGGCTGAGCTGTCAGTCATTCGTGAGCCATTACAGGTCCCTGCAACGGATGAGAATATATTTTATATGAAGACTAAGCAGCGTAAGCTAGGTCATTTACTAGAATTTTAGGAGCGTTATTGTGTCAACTCAATCTTGGCGTTTTGCCATTGTTATTAGTGAATTTAATACAGCAGTGACTGATCGGCTTTTGCAGGGAGCATTGCAGCGCCTACAGAAGCTATCGATACCAGCAGCGCAGTATGATATACACAAGGTGCCTGGTGCGGTTGAAATTCCACTGGCCGCCCAGTGGTGCGCGCAAACTGAGCAATACGATGCTATCATTACTCTGGGTGCTGTTATCCGTGGTGAAACTGAGCATTATGATGTTGTTTGTCAACAAGTTAGCCAGGGCTGTATGCGGGTGTCATTGACTCATAATTTGCCAGTCATATTTGGGGTGCTGACCACAGATAATCGATCACAAGCCTTGGCGAGAGCGGGCGGTGATCACAGTGATAAGGGTGCAGAAGCTGTTGATACCGCAATGCGTATGTGTACTTTACGCGCTGAGATTGACTAGCACAGCAGATGACGACGTTGAATGGAGGCCATGATGTCAACCAGTATTTATCAAGAAGTTCAGGCTTGGTTTAAGCGGCGTTTCTCACATCCAGAGGCAGTGGCATTATTGCTGACTATTGTGTTTGGCGTTTTGCTGCTTGATCTTTTAGGTGGTTATGTATTGCCTGCCTTAGTGAGTGTGGTGTTGGCTTATTTGCTGATGCCGCTAGTACAAGGTTTACAGCATTGTCGTGTACCGAGGTGGTTGGCGGTGACCATTGTATACTGCTTTTTTATTGGATTGGTACTGGCATTGATTGTTTTCTTTATGCCTTTTCTGTGGCGACAGCTGACGGCATTGGTAGACAGTATTCCGCAATTGGTCTCCAGTGCAAAATCATGGTTGATGGGTTTATCACAGCAATACCCGACTCTATTGCCTGCTGATGCGACAGCACATCTGAGTGATATGATGACAGTGCAAGCTAGCTCTATTGGTAAGGCAGTCTTGTCAACATCCTTGTCGGGTATTCCTGGTATCATTAATGTGATTTTGTATTTTATTTTAGTGCCAATACTGGTCTTGTTTTTCTTGACTGATTCGGCCACTATCAGCCAGTATGTTTTGCGTTACTTGCCACAGGAGCGTGGTTTGATTGTGAATGTTTGGATGCAGATAAATCAGCAATTTGCGGCTTATATTCGTGCGCGTGTGATAGAAGTCGTGATTGTGTCCATCATCGCAACGGCATGTTTTCTCATGTTTGGTTTACCCTATGCTGTCTTGCTTGGCTTTTTTGTGGGCTTGTCATGTGTCGTGCCGTATGTGGGTGCTGTTGTTGCAGCGATTCCAGTAGTTGTCCTAGGCATGATGTCGTGGGGCTTGGGTATCCAGACTGTTTATTTGCTAGGTGCTTATTTTATCATCTGCGCACTTGACTCATATGTTATTACACCGTGGTTATTCTCTGAAACTTTAGCGCTGCATCCGATGGTGATCATTGTCTCGATCTTGTTGTTCGGTGGTTTGTTCGGTTTTTGGGGGGTGTTCTTTGCCATTCCTTTGGTGCTGGTGATTCGTATTTTGATGGACTCCTGGCCAAGTGCAACGGTCGTCAGTGAAGGTTAATTATCGTGTTTTTTTTGTCTAGAACTCAGCACTAAAGAGGGAGTTTGTTCGCATTCTTTCAAAGATGTGTTAATCTATTGAGTCCTTTGTTTTGGCCACATGGATGGCCTTGCCCGGACTTCGATAGGAGACAGTTTATGCAAAAGTTGCCAGTGACGGTGTTATCAGGATTTTTAGGTGCTGGAAAAACCACGGTTCTCACACATATACTCAATAATCGGCAGGACAAGAAGGTTGCTGTGATCGTGAATGATATGAGTGAAGTGAATATTGACAAGGCGAAAGTGCAGAGTGAAGTTTCGCTCAACCATCAACAAGAAAAGCTGGTTGAAATGAGTAATGGTTGTATCTGCTGTACTTTGCGCGAAGACTTATTATTAGAGGTAGCTAAGCTGGCGAAAGAAGGGCGGTTTGATTATTGTGTGATTGAATCAACCGGAATTTCTGAGCCACTGCCTGTCGCTGAGACCTTTACCTTTGAGGATGAGAGTGGCGTGTCTCTTTCTGATTTTGCGCAGCTGGATACCATGGTGACCTTGGTTGATGCGGCTAACTTTCTAAAAGACTATGATGAGGCTAAGTCCCTGCAGGAGACAGACCAGTCTTTAGGTGAGGATGATCATCGCAGTGTGGCTGATTTATTGGTTGATCAGGTTGAGTTTGCTGATGTGTTGTTGGTGAGTAAAACGGATCTGATACAACAAGCTGAATTAGATAGGTTGATTGCAGTATTAAAAAATCTCAATACCAGCGCCAAGATCATTCCGATCTCTGAGGGGCGTGTTGATTTATCTGAAGTGCTTGGTACGGGGTTATTTGACTTTGAGAAAGCGCAAGAGGCACCTGGTTGGTTGCAGGAAGCACGCGGCGAGCATAAGCCTGAAACCGAAGAATACGGTATCAGTAGTTTTGTGTATGAGGCGCGGAAGCCGTTTCATCCGCAAAAGTTTCACGACTTTTTACACAGTCAGGATTTAGCTGGCAAGCTGATTCGCTCTAAGGGATATTTTTGGATAGCATCACGCCCACAATATGCTGGTTATTGGAGTCAGGCTGGTGGAACAGCGCGTTATGGCTTTGCGGGTTTGTTTTGGAAGGCGGTACCGAAGTCTGATTGGCCACAAGAGCAGGAATATATTGATGCGATTATGCAGGATTGGGTTGAGCCATTCGGAGATATGCGGCAAGAGCTGGTCTTTATTGGTCAAGGCCTAGATGAAGCAGCATTCATTCAAGCGTTAAATGATTGTTTGATCACCGATGAGGTGTTGCTTTTAGGTAAGGATCACTGGCAAACATTGCCTGACCCTTTTCCGTCACCAGAAGAAGCCCGTGCAGAGTTATGAAGCTAAATAAAGTGGCTTTTGCACCAATATATTAAAATCACGCTTGCTATGTTTGGCCAAGAATAGGGCTCATCACGCTATAGAAGATAGAGTTCACTTCACTGAGGGCTTGTAACTAAGTTGAGTTCTAGGTGTTAGGTATCAAAGACTACATTTTTGCATATTGGTGGGGGTGGAAGTTTGCATAATAGAAACTGACATGCTGCGACTTCACCTGTGTATTTTAGATATTTACGCCAGTTGGTGTTTTCATAGTGTGCGATTTTTGCTGTGATGGCGAGTTGGATTAATCCAACGATCAGTCCTACGCCTGTGAGTGCGCATAGCACAATCAGTATGATTTGGCCTGTTGTTGGTTTAGGGCCACGTTTAATTGCTAAGACAATTTTTTCAAAATCATCACTTTTTTCCTGTTGTTGAAGTATTTCACTTTTTTCCTGTTGTAGAAGTTGAATTATTTCATTAATTTGGTTCAGGCGGAGAAAGTGTTTGTTCTCTGCCCCTTCAGATACACACAACATCGGGCCAGTGAAATTCCTATCATCACCAAACTCAGTTGTTTTTGGAGTTGAAAAATAGAAGAGTTTTTGATTTATGTCTGGTAGATTCTTGTAATAAGACATATTTGGAATTAGAGTTTCATATCTATTTAATTCATATCGTTCCTCTGAATCATCATGCGGCCAGTCGCAGGGTGGCACCCATTCAGGTTTCGAGCATGCACCAGAGTGAATTTCTTGTGTTGGTTTTTGTAGCGTACTACTGGGCACACAGGGCCGCTAAAAGTGCCTGATGCTGCACTTACAACGCTACACTTACAACGACTCTCTTTGTTTGGGAGGTACTGGCTGATTGTAATGGCATGTATTGAGATACCAAAGGATTTAAAGTATTTATAAAGCCCGCACTTTCCTCGTGTTTATTATCAAGCAATAAAACAATGGGTTGTATATCTGTCATTATTGTTGTCCTGTTTGTTATACATTGGATTTATGGGGCATTGACTAGCTGTGGCTAACGTGCTGTTGTGCTTCCTCTGCTGCTTTGCAACCATAGTCACCAAGAAATGAGAATATTTCTGACAGTGTCTCTTTTGGTACATTACTGAACCGTCCTATATGAGTAGAGCGGGCCATTAACAGTTGTTGAAACAAAAAAGTGGTCCGCGCGTTATCTAAGCAGGCCATGAGTGTATGCATTATCACCGGTTTTCCGATTTGTTCTCTAGCATAATCTATGGCTGTTTTACCAGACGCGCTTTGTATATGTAAGTCCTGTGGCCTAGTGTTTTTATAAAGTAATTCAACCAATTCAATGTTTTTTCCCTTGATAGCAAACATCAGTGCCGTGTTTCCTGCAATATCCCTATTTACCAGCTCTGTATCGTCGGTATGTGCTTGAATACTCGGGTCTACATTGATGTCTAATAGTGCTCTAATAATAGACGTGTCCTCAGTATCGTAGTGAGGACCTAGAAAAGTTGCAGTAGCACAATGTAATGCTGAGTATCCAATGACGTTTTGATGATTTATGTCCGCAATCAGACCCCTATGTTCCGTTTTATCCAGCATCTGGATAAGTTCTGCAGTATGTTTGGTGTCACGTACATTTGATGCACAGATATGATGAAGACTAGTATTTCCCATGATGTCCACCGCGTTGGGATCTGCTTTGGCCGTAATTAATAAATGCAGGATATACTTGGTGTTTTCGCATGGCCATGTCATGCAAGCATTTAAGGGAGACTTGCTGCTTCTGTCAAGTTGATTCGGGTCTGCTTTCTTTGCAAGGAGCCGATCGACTTCTTCTATATCTTGATTGTAGGCTGCTTGTACGAGTGGATTCTCAAACTTTGTGCGAAAAATCTCCACAAAATCATCAAGATCATTTAATTTGCTAGTGTTTGCACTTGCTTCGACGCTTCTCATCTGTTTTTCTCCTTAGCGAGAATATTTTTTGCCTTTAGGATATGTATTTACTCAATACCGAATGGCGTTGATTGAAACATATCTTTTGCGTATTCAAATGATACCAGTAGTGCGAGTTCTACGCATGCGTAGAATCTACGGTATTGTCTGTTTTTTTAGAAGAATTTTGTCTTCAAAGGTATATTTTGAAATTCTCAATATGTTATCAACAAGCTCATGTTTATACTACAAAGACCACGCACTGTATGGCATCACTTGATTCTTGACATAAAGTGGTATTACGCTAGTCTTAGTCGCTAATATCAGCATGGTTATGCGTTTTTAAAGTGACTGTGGTGTCTGGCTGCAATACCATTTCAGTGCGGGTTCAGGATTTGTAATGTGCTTTGTGAGGCTGTTTTAATATCCAGTCTTTGATCCTAGGTCTGTGAAAGTTTCCGATCACTGCTAGACTGCAATTCTGGCAACTTACAAAGTAGAAATCCTGCTGTTACAGTGTTACCAGTGTCATTGTTTGTGTTGACCATGCGCATGTATTGCTGTAACAAGCAGCTGTACTAATCCGATAATGAGACCGATACCAGTGCTTGCTAGTAATACTGTACTAATGATTTGTGTTGCGCGAGTGGATAATGCATATCACATTAACTATTCCACCTGGGTACTACCAGAGGCTGACTCCTTTAACTGTTATTTTGTTGCCAGACACATCCACCCTAACATCTGGCTTGAGGGCACCATTTTTAATCGCTTTGACTAATTTATCCATCGTATCTTTAACGTCATCATTTAAAAATTTACTACCTGCCCTTTGAAACTCAGTTAAATCATGAGCGATGCTCTGCATCGTCGCGTCAGTTATTTCTGTCAATCTGGCCATGCTTTGTGTTGTTGTGTCGGTGAGTCTATCCATGTTCTGTGTTGTTGTGTTGGTGAGTCTATCCATGTTCTGTGCTGTTGTGCCGGTGAGTCTGCCCATATTATGTGCTATTGCGCCGGTGAGTCTGTTCATGTTATGTGCTGTTGTGCCGGTGAGTCTGTCCATATTTTGTGTTGTTGTGTTGGTGAGTCTATTCATATTAAAGCGCGATGTTTCGCTGATGCTCATGAGCTCGTTGTTGACAGTTCTCAGTGATCTGTTCAACGAGCGGGTAAGTGGTCTTAGGTCAGATAGCAATTTGCTCTGTGATCGATCTAGGCCATTGATTAAGGTAAGAGTGCCTGTAGTCAAGCGCTCTGTGCTGTCACTAACGCCTGCAATAGTCGTGCCAGCTGTATCGATAGTATTTGCAGTACTGTCGGCCACTTTATCAATATCTATTCGTAGCTGATTAACAAGGCCGGTTACAGCCTGCATGAAATCTTTATACTCATTGAATGTTTGCTGTTTAAAGGAGCCAGCCTCTTTGACGAGTGAAGCACTAATGATGCTTAGCCCGCTCTTGAAATCCGATGCTGCAGCATTACTGGCGTTTTGGCACTTACTAAGAAATTTTTTGATAGCAAAAACTGTGGTTAAAAAAACTGCCAGTCCAAACGCTACCATGCCAGTGCTTTTAATGTCCTCAGGGTTGTTGGTATCAGTTGAGTACATAAAGAGTGATGCTAGCGCAACTGAGGCAATGATTAATTTATTCGTATTACTAACAGCGAATCTCTGTGGTAAAAGATTCGTCTTACCACTAAAAACAGCTCGAGTTTGTTTTGCACTCGGTTGTTGAGGTAATTTAACTGGGCTCAGTAACTTAACTGTAGACGTAAGCGGAGAACAATGAGTTAGTGTTGTACTGACTTTATTTCTGCATGCGCCATTATAGTCCGGCTCTAGGTAATGGATGCGGTGAGTAGGAAAATAGAGTAGTTCGTCAGGGAGTCCAAGCCCAATTAAGCGAACCGTTGACCGAAGTGCGTTGCCCAGTTGTCTTTCATCACGTCTCGTTATCTTGTGAATGCATGCCAGCACAGATGCTTTAGCTATTCGTGTGTCATAGGAAAGTATTTTTGAGATTCTTCCTAGTATAAGATGAGCTTTCTTTTGTGCTTCACTGTTTGTGTTCAGGCAATACTCGGGAAATGTAAATACAATTTTAGTGGGATGTTTCTCTATCTGAGATGAGATTTTTTCTAGAATGCATTCAGGCGAGACTGGTCTATAAGTGTCGTTCATATCCCCTTCAGACGTAAGGGGGAGGTAAGCATCTTCGCCAGTTTCGTCTTCTACGGTATTGTAATTCATGCCGTTTAGGTATTGAGTCAATATAGTACTGAAATCACTATTGACTGCCTCGCTGGTTATTAATAGTATCTTTTTGTTGTCACGCATGGTGATCTCCTTATGAAGGATGGGTCTATAGAGGATAGTGGTTGTTAGTTTTTCATATATTTGGGGGTATACTTGATGGATCGGGTAGTGCAATTTCTGACTCTGGGGTTGCTGCTCCGGTTACAGTTTGGAAGATCCCAGCTCTCTGCAGGAAGCTTCCTCCACCAGTGGTTGCTGTGGCTACCGTTTGGGGGACCCCAGCTGTCTGCAGGAGGCGTCCTCCACCAGCGGTTGCTGCGGCTACAGTTTCTCCGATTGGTCTAATATGGCCAACTTTATCGCCAATCTCAGCACGGTATGTGGTTTCAGATAGCTCTTTAAATTTACGTAAGGTCTCTGAGCTGAGGCACATTTCAGGTATCAATAGTAAGAATCTGAGTAGCATGCAAAAACTACTATTATTTGTGCCTAATTGCTCTTGTAGTGTACTTACTTCATCAGTGAGCGTGCGCACCTTAGCATCAATTTGGGCCCGACTTTCGCTGTGGCGTGTGAGTTCTGATTGTTTGCTAGTAATAATTAGTCTTAGTGAAGCATTCTCAGCTTCTTTGGATGCTCTTCCTTCAGCGGCATTATCATTGATCAATTGTTCGAAGTTCTCAATATCTTCCCTCGCAGCCTCGATATCTGCTTCCTTTCTCCTAATATTATCAGGAAGCGTAGTGTGGATCTTGATCTCGTTATGAGTAATTTCTTGATCAAGTAGAACTGCTTGATGTTTATTTTCTACAGTATGCCTTTTTTCTGAGTAAAGTGTGACCTTGCACCGTCCATATACGTGGCTCGGTGTTGTGTATTTTCCTGTATACTTGCCGTTTTCCTTGGAGATTTCTTCGTATTTACCCTCTTCCCCTTCGGATACACCACGGATAGCGTCAATGTCAACATCAGCAATAGGGTACGCTGATCTTGTTGTTATGATATGTTTGTCTTCATGTACAACACCTTTTTTAACTTCACCGTAGAGCTTCTCTTCATCATACTCCTTTGAGGCTGTTTCAAGGTGGGTGGAATCTGTCTCATACTGATGTTTTGCTTCTTTGAGCCTTTGATTTTTTTGAGTTAGCTTGTCGACTTTTTCTCTGAGTGTTGCAATTTTATTTTCACACGCAGTTATGCGGTTTTCAGACTTTGCTATTGCGTTACGTAATCTAGTTTCAACAGCTCGGTCGGGTTGAGCTGGTGCATCAATTTGGGCTTGTAGATTTGCCATTTCCTGGGTCAAATTTGTAATGTATTGACTTAATTCTTGGATTTGGTTAGAGCACTCAGTTATTTCAGTATTCTTTACACTGAGGATATTGTGTTTGAGTAGCAAGCGGCTGGCTATGATCGTACAAAAGCCAACCATGTGTGCCTGGAATTCTCCAAAAACGTTTAGCGCAGATGTATCGATTTCTAATCCAGGAGCAGTGGTTAGGCGTTCCAGTAGTCGCATTTGTCGACCCCGGCTAAGCGGCAACACTGGGACAATTTGACATGCAAGCATTTTATTGAATGCTCGTGCTGCTGCTTGTTCGCGCGGAAATCTTGAATCGCTATAGAGCTCATATTTTTGTTGAAGTGACGCCCTGAGCTGAGTTTCGGTTTTAGAGCGTCTTGAGTCGATACTTTGATTGAAGCCAAAAAAAACTGATTCTTGCATACCACCTGGGTGACTCCCAATGAGACTTTCAATTTTATTCATAATCTTTGTAGCAATCATTCCTCTGCCTTCTGGGCCAAGTAGAGAGTGACCGTCTGTTACTGTCAAGAGAGCTTGTATTTTTCGAGCAGCCCTGATTGCAGCAATTAGTGAAAAGTGTACACATATCTCATATTCAATACCACGGCTTTCAAAAAATCCTGCGGTATCACAAATTGATACATCAGCGCGGTCTGGAATGGGATAGAGGTCAGGGTATGTGGTTTCTGATCCTGCGCCTCCAATTCTTGCCGATCTTCCTCTGTGGTCAGGGGCAATCAGAATAGTGCCTTTTCCCGTTTCATCATCGACATGTTCGATAAGTGGCACATCAATAAGGCTGTTGATAGTCGTGCTTTTGCCGCTGCCAGTGATGCCGCCGAGTAAAATAATCGTTTTACCTGCAATTGCGCTTATGCGTCGCGTTGACTCTAGGAGCAACTCTTCAAGCTTCTCCATGTCTAGATTCATCTGGTGTTCTCTCACGTTAAAGTTTCCTTGTAAAAGTTGCATCAAATCACAGCAGGAACCTGCTGAAAACATAACTATACATGAGAAAAGTTATTTGTCAAATCGGCTCTCTTAGGGTTATATTTATGTGTATTCTTATCATGAATGCCTAAATCCCTTGAGGACCAGTGATAATGGACTTGACACGCATAGTCACAGATTATTTGGTAGCTGAGGATTTTGAGTAGGTGTATTTTCATTTCCACGGGTCAGTGTCAGTCCTTTTTAGAATATAAGACTGTTTTCATTGAGCTTCTATTCTATATGGTCGCTGAATCTATATCACAACGTTATTTATTTTGAGGTAATGTGCGTCAACAGCATTCAGGTTGCTGTTTATGACTTGTTAGATTGTCAGTATGTTGATCGGAAAGTGCAAGGATTATTGAGGTAAGATAGATCAAATAGATTGCAGAGAAATCATTGTTTGAATTTTGAAGGTGCTATGCCAATGCAGAAATATTTTTCTGGGGTGAATTTCATTAACACCAAGATACATATAGTAGACCCCAGAAATGAGTAGTGGACCCCAGAAATGAGACATTAGTGTAAACTCTACTAATGACCATAAGGGAGATAACTATGGGACGAAAACGCTTTATGGCAGCTTTTAAATCAAAGGTTGCTATTGAAGCCCTAAAAGGGCACAAAACGACCGCTGAATTATCAAGCGAATTTGATGTTCACCCAACACAGATCAACGAATGGAAAAGGCAGCTTGTTGAGCTTAGTGAAACAGCTTTTAACAAAAAAGAACCACTTAGGGCACAGCGTGCACTTGAAGGTGAGCGTGATCGCTTATATGCCCAGATAGGGAAACTTCAGGTTGAAGTTGACTGGCTTAAAAAAAAGACTGGACATCTAGACTGAGCGTCAAGGAGAAAAAAACCATGATAGAC
>JBDOIU010000014.1:0-11711 GCA_047404195.1 Coxiellaceae bacterium | reverse complement strand
ACCCATATGCTTGCAACCTACCTTAATTAACGCTTGGCCAGCTTGCTTTATTTCTTGCGAAAACTGTTTCATATTTTTATTGTCCAAGTGGTAGTGTTGAATCAGCTGGTCAATAGCAGTGTTGTGAGATTTCATAACATCACATGGTTTCACACCCTTAAGCATGTCTTTTTTGGTCTTTGATTCAATGGTGCGTAAATTAGCCACTATATCTATGACTTTATTGCAATAAAACCGTAAAAAATCTAAGCCGATAGCATCGCTACAAGCCTTTTTGTAAATGTTCATAAAATATGTGAATTCTGACTTTTCATCGTAGGGTGTATTCCCAGAATTTTTATTAACCTTTACAAGTGTAGCAGAATAACCGGATGCTTGTTTTAACTTCATGCCTTCGACGTAATCACTTCAGTGAATCCAACTTTCGGGGGATTCTCGCACCAATCTGACGTATTTGACGTAATCGGTGTATTTGATGTCTCCATAGCAGTCATTGTTACGCGTCGAACTTCCCACGAACTTACTACTTTGACTTTCTGAATTATTTCTGGATATATCGCCTCACATATATTTACAACGAGTTAAAGTTGTGCCACAATTTAACAAAAAAAACAAGCGCCCTGAAAGAATATTGTGCTAAAATTTCATATTTAACACTGTTGGGGTTCATGATTGTCAATCCGTGATCAACCAATAGAACAAAAATACTAAGACTTTTCATAAAGTTACTATCAATAAGACACAAGCAAGACAGTGATGCAGACTGCCAAACCTGCTAAGGCAGCACTCATCAACCTAGCCCTAGCAAATACAAGACCTAGTTGAGCTCTATCTAGACGACTGTTTTTTTTCACTTTTCATTCCAATTGCAACCACAAAACCACCACATGATATCAAGCGCCATATGCTTGGCGCGTATTTTTTGCACACTGCACGATGGGTGAGAGTGCTTGGCAAAGCGGTTGCTCCTGGTTAACAAGAGTGCTAGTCTAATTTTATTTTAATGAGGTAATTCTTGGCACTATCTCAACACGACATCGCCCGCCGCATCTGGCGCTATCCAACTGATTTTCTGGCTTGTGGCTGCGGCATAGGGTTGCTACCAGTGATGCCTGGCACCTACGCCAGTTTGGCTGGCTTGGCACTGGCGGTTGCATTGAGCGCATTACCATGGCCGATATACAGTGGCATCTATATCGTGCTGTTTTTATTGGGTATTTTCCTCTGTGGTCAAGCCAACAAACACTTTGGCACAGATGACCACCCCGCTGCCGTCTGGGATGAAATTGCCGCATATGGCTGGGTACTGCTCGGCACACCCCACACCTGGCCCTACCTCTTGACTGGTTTTGTCTTGTTTCGATTTTTTGATATTGTCAAACCCGGTCCTATCGGCTGGATAGATAAAAATATGCATGGTGGCTTGGGCGTGATGCTGGATGATATAGCCGCTGCTCTTGCCAGCACAGCCTGTCTCTGCGCTTGGCACTTCAAACTACAGAGTTGGGTATTCAGCCTCCTTATTCACTGAAGCACCATGACAGCGCCTAAATTTTATTATCCTGACTCGCATATTGCAGCGTGATACCTGTATACTAATCTATATCGCTTGGTGCATAATGCCACTTCACGTTTATTTTATTGAATCAGGAGTCAACATGGATTTCTTTGAACCGCTACTACAATTTGCACTGAAAGCCTTTGTGGTGCTGATCGTTTTCTTGTTAGCACTGGCTGGGCTGGCATCACAGAAAAAACGTCAAAAAGACGGCAAAAAAAAACCTCTCCATACAATCTCTAAATGAACAATTCGATCGCTATCAACACACAGTCCTGGCAGAAACCGATAAAAAGCGAGCAAAAGCACAAGCAAAATCCAGCAAGAAACAGAAAAAAAAGCAGCAAACCCTCTTTGTACTCGATTTCAAAGGGGACATCAATGCCAATGCCGTACACCATTTTCGTGATCTGGTGAGTACCGTACTGCTCACTGCTGATAAAGAGCAAGATGAAGTGCTGATCCGCCTTGAAAGTGGTGGCGGTGCCGTACATCAATACGGCTTAGCTGCAGCACAATGCCAGCGCCTGAGCAAAGCTGGTATTCGCTTTACAGTCGCTATTGACCGGGTTGCTGCCAGTGGTGGCTATATGATGGCCTGTACTGCTGACCACATCATTGCGGCGCCCTTCGCGATTGTTGGCTCTATTGGCGTTGTATTTCAACTCCCAAACATTAACAAACTACTGCATAAAAACCATATCGAAATCGAACAACTGACAGCAGGGGATGAGAAAAGAAACCTCACATTGCTGGGGAAAAACACCGATGCAGATCGCGCTTTCTGCCAGCAACAAATCGAAGAAGTCCACACTCTATTCAGAGACCACATCGCACAGCACCGTGCTGATATCGATATCGCTCATGTCTCATCTGGTCGCTATTGGTATGCGACACAAGCACTGTCACTCAAACTGATCGACACGCTTGAAACCAGCGATAGCTGGTTGCTAGAAAAAATGCAGACATTTTCTTGCCAACACCTGTCCTTTCTCAGCAAGCGCTCATTGGCACAGAAATGCATGCACCAAGCCACTGGCTTGGTGCGGTCGCTGCGCGAAGTATGCGAGCAACTGTTTCAGCATAAATCTTTTTAGCGACTATTGCTCTCGCTGATAAACAGCATAGTAGCCCATGTTCATACCTGCGAATAAGCCGGCTACAGCAAATAAAATGCTTTCAAATATGATTAACCAATGCTGCTGCACAATAATCTCTGGTGAAACAATGTACAAGTGCTCGGTCCCAAACAATGACAAACAATAAATGAGTAACAGCACAAAACAACTCACTGATGCAGGTAAACGCATTTCTTTGCGTTGAGAATCAACCGGCAAATGCACCCTTCTTTTCACCGAAAATGCAGCAACCAAACAAGCTAGGAAAACAAACACAACAGCAAAAACTGGATCGACTGCCATTACTGTACGAAACAAAAAAACGCCGAGACTCATCACAATTAATAGGCCGGGCAATACAGACAACTGCCTCGGCTGTCTAATACGTGGCTTGAGAAAAACCCAGCTTCGCAACAAAAACACCAGTGCGCAAAAAATAAACGCAGCAGACAATGAATAGAGTACTGTATGAAGCGGATTGAGCATTGTATCCCCCAACAATGAAAAGAGTTCAGCATGAATTATAGTAAAGTTACATAAAACTCGCATTATACGCCGCAGCATGATAATATACTTTTGTTCTGTATAGGACACGACTGGTTGCAGCCTAGGATAATTTGCTTCTGGTTATTTGCACTCTCAAGGAAGAGCATATGGAAACTACTGCCACAACGCCGATCGACTTTGATCAGCTGAAAAAGCTGACCAACGACAATCTCGACCTTGCTAACGAACTACTAGCAATGTTTGTCGCTGAACTGCCCAGCTTTCGAACTCAAATAAAGCAATCTTGGACCATCAGAAACTACCAACAACTTGAGACATTTGTGCACAAGCTGCATGGATCATGCTGCTATTGTGCAGCAACATCCTTAAAACAAATGGCCAAGGAAACAGAATTACTTATCAAACAGAAAATGTACTGTGCCGTTGAAAACCTCATCACTGCCATTGAACAGGAAATTGTGAGTATAATAAGGTATCTTGGACAACATCGGGTTATCTAACCGTGACACAAACAACTGACCAATCAAGCGCGAAAGAAGTTGATGCTTTTAATGCGCTCGCCGAGGAGTGGTGGGACCCGAATGGACCTATGCGCCCGCTACATCAACTTAACCCCACACGCCTATCTTACATTCAATCACAACATGCCTTGGCTGGCACAGATGTACTCGATCTTGGCTGTGGCGGCGGCCTACTCAGCGAAGCAATGGCTCAATCTGGCGCACACGTGACAGGTATCGACCTCAGCCCTGATTTGATTGCTTGCGCACAGCAGCACGCCCGCCAGAATCAATTGGATATTGAGTATCATCAGCGTGGCATTGCCAAGCAGGCAGAAGACAGCAAACGCTTTCCACTGATCACTTGCCTAGAAATGCTCGAGCATGTCGATCACCCAGACCAAATCCTACAATACTGTGCTGAGTGCCTATCAGACAACGGCACGCTCATTGTATCAACGCTCAATCGCACACCAAAAGCCTTTTTATTAGGCATCGTTGCTGCTGAGTATATCGCCAGACTATTGCCGCGCGGCACACATGACTACCAAAAGTTCATTCGACCATCAGAACTCACACAATGGGCTGAAGCTGCTGGCCTAGAATTAATCGACTGCCGCGGTATTGAATATCAATTTTTTCGACAACGCTGCGTGCTCAGCCACCGAGTAGATATTAACTATATTGCAACCTTTCGCAAACGGACAGTAACATGAATACCCAAGGAATATTGTTTGATCTTGATGGCACACTCATAGATTCCGCTGCGGACTTGGCAAATGCCTACAATGCTGTACGCGAACTTGCGTCACTGAGTCCTTACCCCATTAGTGAGCTTAAACCCAAAGTGGCTTATGGCACGATAGAACTCATGTGCCAAGACTTTGCAGTCACACCTGAGGATGCAACATTCAAACGCCTGCGCCAACAGTTTACCGATATTTACATCAACAACATGACATGCGATACCCATTTATTTGACGGCATCGCTGACTTACTCCAATCTCTAGCACAGCAAAATATTCCTTGGGCAATCGTCACCAACAAGCCAGCACGCTTTGCATTACCCATCATTGAGCACTTTGAGTGTTTACAAGCTGCACGCTGTGTTATTTGTCGTGATACGCTGGAGTGCTTTAAGCCGCACCCACGGCCACTGCAATATGCCTGCCAACAGATGTCAATCCGCCCAGCGGATGCCATCATGGTTGGCGATACTGAAACAGACGTGCTGTCAGCAAGAAATGCCAGCATGCCAGCTGTGATTGTCAACTATGCCTACCAAACTGACGCTGAAATTGAACGCTGGCAAGCGGATATTGTCATTGATCACCCACAGGATTTACTACCCTGGATACATGCCCAGCAAAGCAAGGAGACGAATCATGCCTAAAAAGCGCATTGCCGTTATTAGCTCTGGTGGCGACGCACCGGGCATGAATGCTGCCTTACGTGGCGTTGTGCGATCCGCGCAGCACTTTAATATTGAGGTTATGGGCGCGCATCACGGCTACGATGGTTTGATTGACCAACAACTCATGCTATTGGAGCCTGGCTTTGTAGCCAACTGCCTGCAACGAGGCGGCACTATTCTGCGCACAGCCCGTGCTAAGCGCTTTCATGAGCCAGCGGCACAAACCGCTGTCGCTGCATACCTCAAAGAGACAGGCATTGATGGCCTCATTGTTTTGGGTGGCAATGGCAGCTTTGCCGGCGCAAATGCCTTACATCAACACAGCCATATACCCGTTGTCGGCATACCATGCACCATCGATAACGATATTCAAGGCACGGAATACTGCATTGGTTTCGATACCGCATGCAATACCGCACTACAAGCCATCGACCGCATTCGAGACACTGCTCTGAGCCTGAATCGTCACTTCATTATTGAAGTTATGGGTAGAAAAAGTGGCTTTTTAGCAACAACCGTGGGCTTAGCTGGTGGCGCCGCCCTCATTCTCACGCCTGAACACCCTATGAGCTGTGACGATATCATCACCAGATTAAAAAGCTGCCCACGTAAGAAACTGACTTCTATTATTGTTGCTGCCGAAGCAAACCAGGCCGGTTGGACCATCAAGTTGGCAGAAGAAATGAACCAACGATGCGAAGAAACATATAAAGTGTGCATTCTGGGTCACACACAACGGGGTGGCACGCCAACAGCCTATGACCGTATGACAGCAGGTCAAATGGGCTATCATGCCGTTCGTGCGCTGCTAGACAATAAAAAATCCTGTATGGTCGCTGTACAGCAAGGATCCATCACCACAACCACATTACCCAACAACAGCCAAACACCGAGAGAATTCACCCAAACTGAATCCTTGTCGATCAACCAGGTGCTCTCGCTCAACTAAAAACTACAATAACCTACTCTCTGAAACAGTTGAGCACTTTGTTATTGCTGCCGACTTGCCTCAGCATGGCTTGTATACGCATGATACACCAGCGCATGATAAACGCATCTACGGCTAACAGTGAGGTTAGCATACCAAGAGAGTCATCAATCACAAGCACAAGAACCGATGAGATTCACCGGTGTAGAGTATCCAATGGCTGGGCAAAATTAATTTTTTTTTAAGCTTAACCTCATGCAAAATATGCTTTTTTTGTACAAAAAATACGAAAAACCTACTTTTATTCTCCATGAAAATGCTTTAGAGTTTTGATGGTGGCGTTGCGCCTACACAATACTAGCTTATTAGTGTATGGCTACCCCCCAGTAAAAATCATCGAATCGAATATAGGAGCACAAATATGTCAGAGCCAACCACACCAAGACCACAAACTCAAGCCCGCACAATTACCCCACGCCGATTTGACCTAGGAGCAAATCAAGCCAACGAAAACCCACATAATGAAGACAACAATCCCTGGGACCCTCCAGCACCAATCAGAACACATCATGGTGTTAACTTCCTCACAATAAATGCTGATTTGTTTAGAGAGCGAAGTAATACCTTCACGCGGCCCAGCTATGGAACAAGGCGTTAAGTCAGCGCTATAACCAGTGTCACTATATAAGTGCCTCACTCACCAAACAGTGAGTACAAAATTGACTTGTAACCAGACATGCGGCACCCTGGTTAGACAATTCATTTAACTACACCGTAATCTTGCAGATGGCAACATCAACACTCTGAAGAGCGCATGTCAGATACACCCAGGGAGGGATTATGCACGAGATAATACGACCAGCTGACGCAGCAAAACTGCTTGGCACGATGACACTGGTGATGCTTAAATATCGCCTGCAACAACACTCAAACTGGCCTATTCACTGTTTTGACTTTCTACTCACAAAACGTGGACTATGTTTTTGCGCACTGATACTGACTGCACTCAAAGCAATACATCACTACCAGAAAAAAACACGACAAAACTTATTCAGCGAACCTGGAGTCCACCAAAGACACGAGGCAGCACACCAGACCAACCAACCAAGCACTGTCGGCTAAGCCCGCCCCTTACTGGCGATTTCAAATAAATCATTTGAAATACCCGAGACATTACAAATGTGATCGAGCGCATCACACATGAGACCACGACGCTTGACATCCACCGATTGCCACTGGGTGAGTGAGCGAGCAAGGCGCGACGCAACTTGCGGGTTAGTCTTATCTAAACGCAATACCGCATCTCGCAATAGCTCATAACCAGACCCATCCGCAGCATGCAAACCATCCCAGTTGCGCACATAAGAGAAAAATAGACCATAAACAATATTTGGGTTATGCCAATCAAAGACATCACTGTCTAATAGCGCCTGTACAGATTGATTCACCACAGCATGTGTGGCACCGGCCTGTAGCCCCAACCATTTACGCAAAACCAATGGCTCAGAGCGCCAACGCTGCAAGAAATCCGCCATCATTGCCTCTCTTTCTTCACTCACTGCATGGTTCAAAGCGTTTAAGGCAGCCATGCTATCAGTCATGTTATCTGCTGCATGGTAATATCTTTGTATGGCTTGACGCTGCTCAGTAGAATCAACCCTGCCTAAGAAGTATAATGCAACACCCCGCATTGAACGCTCAGCTTGCGCAGCTACGGTGAAAGCATATTTATTCATTGGCAAACGCTTCAGCACTGTTAACCATGATGCTTGACAGTGCATTGCAATTGCATGCGTCAGTGCGTCGATTGCTGGCTTCAAACTATCGATACTGTGATTTTCCAAACGTTGCAGTAAAAAGCTCTTATTTGGCAGTGCGAGTAAATGCGCCTGCACATTCAAGTCATTTGTATCTTGGTTAATGAGTGCATCATATGCCTCAAGAAACTCAGTAGGTACCTCTGGACTTCGTTCAGCTTGACAGTCCTCTGCAATGCGCGCCAGTAAGCGACAGCAGTAGGATTGCTTGGCTGCATTACGTGCATATGCATCTGTATCATGTAACCATAAACACAACAACTCCGCATCCGAATAATCATAAACCCAACGCACTGGCGCTGAGAAACGACGCATCAATGATGGAATGGGCTTGACTGGCACACCCTCAAAAGTCCATGTCTGACAGCGCTCACTCACAACTAATACACGCGTTTGTGTCGTGGATTGAGGCTCTCCCTGCAGCTTGGTTGCAATCACACCTGCATCAGGTGATAACAAACCCATTGCCAGTGGAAAATACATTGGGGTTTGATCTTCTGTATTTGGCATGGTTTGCGATACGGTGAGACGGTATACTTGATTACTGGTATCATAATCATCTGTAATCGTTACGATCGGTGTGCCAGCACGGTGATACCACTGTGCAAAAGCCTTTTCATCAATCTGCGTTGCAACTTCACACATGGTTGACAAAAAATCCTCAGTTGTCACGGCACACCCATCAAAACGCTCAAAGTAGAGATCACTTGCCTGTCGAAATGCATCAGCCCCCATCAATGTATGCAACATACGAATGACTTCTGCACCTTTCTGATAAACTGTATTCGTATAAAAGTTATTCATCTGAATATAGCTTTCTGGACGAATTGGGTGAGACAGTGGGCTCGCATCTTCAGCAAATTGCTGTGTTTCAATGATCCCAACTTCTGATAGACGAACCAATTCACTTTTCAACATTTCTTCACTGAATGATTGATCACGGAACACCGTAAACCCTTCTTTCAATGTGATCTGAAACCAGTTTTTGAGCGTGACACGATTACCTGACCAATTATGAAAGTATTCATGCCCAATCACACTTTCAACTCGATTATAATCCGTATCTGTGGCAGTGGCTGCATCAACCAGAACATTGGTGGTGTTGAAGATATTCAAACCTTTATTTTCCATCGCACCAAAGTTAAAATCACTCACCGCAACAACCATGTAACAATCTAAGTCATATTCACGACCATAAGCTTCTTCATCCCACTGCATGGAGCGCTTTAAGGCTTCTAATGCAAACACAGACTGCTTAACATAACCCTTCTCAATATAAAATTGTAAACTGACCTCACGACCAGACTGTGTCACAAATTGATCCTCAAGAAGCTCAAAGTCACCAGCCACAAGCGCAAACAAGTAGCTAGACTTACGAGATGGATCATGCCACGTTACCGTATGACGACCATCAGCGTGCTCTTCTCTAGACTGCATGTTGCCATTGGAAAGCAACATTGGATAACGCTGCTTGTCAGCTGTAATTGTAGTGGTAAAAACAGTCATCACATCAGGACGGTCAAAGGCATAGGTGATACGGCGAAAACCATGTGGCTCACATTGCGTACAAAAATTACCACGACTGGCATAGAGCCCCATAAGACAAGTGTTTTTTTCAGGATACAAGTGCACAACTGTCTCTATGGTTGCCTCATCAGCAATACCATGTATTGTGAGTGTGGTTTTTGTGCGCTGGAATTGTTCGACCGCTAGCGTCTGCCCATCCACTGATACAGACTGCAAATCTAAATCATCACCATCAAGCACACATAGCGTTGTTGAACCTGCCTCGGTGCGACGAACTTGCATCACACATTGACAGACAGTGTGCCCCTGCAACAACTCAAAGCTGCAATGTATTTGCACAACCTCGAACGCAGGTGGCTGATAATCCGCCAAGTAATGTGTTTTTGTTTGGCAGTCTTGCTGAGTATCTGTCGCAGTCATATTGACCTCTTGTGAATAAGTATGAACAAAGCGCCGGCGAAGGACGACACTATAAAACGCGTCTTTTCTAGTGTAGCTCATTTTGATGAGTGACGATACCCGGCAAAATTTTGGTATCCTGCTGCCAACATCATCATGTAATCGTAATAACTGGCCATATATAGGCTTACAATTTGAACATATTATTACAAGATAACAGTTCTGTGCCGTGACCAGTATTTTTCACATGAGCTGGGAATTATCTAATTACCATCACCTAACTGATCAGTTTCTTGATTAATAGACGCCACCTCACATACTGGGATATCAAACAGCACTGCAATGTCTGTAATGCTTTTGCCATATTGCAACATTTTCAAAATAAATCTTTTCCTTTCAGAGGCCACCCCCTTTTGAATCCCTTCAAGCCTTCCTTGTAGCATACCCTGCTGCATACCCTGCTGCATACCCTGCTGCATACCCTGCTGCATACCCTGCTGCATACCCTGCTGCATACCCTGCTGCATACCCTGCTGCATACCCTGCTGCATACCCTGCTGAACACCCTCATCATATAATTGTTGTGCAACTGTAGCCATATGCCCCCCCATGGTTGGAAACATTGCCTCAATAGAAGCAATTAAATTATTCTTATTTTCAGTGCCATCTATTATCATAATACACTGCAATCACTTTACTACCAAGCGGTCACTGTGCTCTTGGTGATAGATGAATGCAAAGTGGATTCTAAAAACGCCGAGCAACTAAAGCTTACTGATTAAAGAAACACTAATAGCAAAAAAAGTACACCATTCAGGGTCAATTTCTTGAGTGGTTGAGACCACCTAGCCACTACAATCTGAATCAGCAGCTTCTTGACGAATAGACTCTACTTCACATTCTGGGATATCAAAAAGTAATGCGATGTCTGTTATGCTTTTACCATGTTGCAACATTTTCAAAATAAATCTTTTCCTTTCAGAGGCCACCCCTTTTTGAATCCCTTCAAGCCTTCCTTGCAGCATGCCCTGCTGAACACCCTCATCATATAATTGTTGTGCAACTGTAGCCATATGCCCCCCCATGGTTGGAAACATTGCCTCAATAGAAGCAATAAAATCATCCTTGTTTTCAATGTTAGCTGATGTCATAACACACTTCAACCACTTTACAGCCAAACGCTCACTGCCACCCTGATGATAGATAAAAGCCAGGCAATTGATAATATCCTGCTGAATGACCATAAAGTCTTCTCTGCGCAAGTGCTTCAACATCATAGTCATCATTGATGTCCAGCGATGACGCATCAGCTCAGCATCACTTATCACTGTCAAATCAATCAAATTAAATGGTCTGAACATCAGTGCCCTAGCAAGCTCCGGACTCTCAAAACTGTCTGCCCAATCACAACTGCCTGGATATGGACTTTGAATGCCATTATAAACAAGGATCGGTATCACAACAGGCAACTTAACATTGTCACCAAACTGCTGCAGATGGCTTTCCATGATACGACAAATATAACCAAAAAGGCGAATGACAATGTTTTTATCATATGTCGACTGATGTTCCCAGAGAAAGTACAGAATACATCTATCCCCTTCATGACTCTTACACTGATACAAAACATCAGAGTGCTTATGCTTAAGGTCCGCGTCAATATAACTGGCATTAGAGAGCACCAGTGTATCCATATCAATGCGCTCCGCAAAATGCTTAGGCAAATATTTCTCTATCATTTGTCGCACAACCCGTGGTTCTGACATGCCAATTTTAAAGGCTGTATCATGTGGGTGATGCAATGTCCTCTGATTGATCAAGTCCATTGCCTGTAGCTGCTTACTACCAGCGAGTAATTCATGGTCCTGCACATCACAATCAATTGCCATCCTGACTATCCTCTCATGTGGTGACAGAGCTTATCCCTGGTCACTGTGATGAGT
>JBDOIU010000013.1:0-81022 GCA_047404195.1 Coxiellaceae bacterium | reverse complement strand
CAATGATAGAGAAAATGCCATCTGCCAACATTTTACGCAATGCGGTGGCTGTCAATTACAACACATCAGCAGCGATACACAAATAGAACACAAATATCGTCTGGTGTGAATTCACTGAGATGTCGAATAACACAGATTGCATCATCCTCGGTGCGTGTGATTTCAATTTGTGGCACTTTGTCACGGTTTGAAAGCTGCATGAGGCAATCACTGAGTTGGGGGAGTATGCTGTCAAAAGGTTGAGCCATGATTGGGCACATGCTGTTGTCGCTGACAAAGCGTCCATCTACTTCTCGGAAGCCGACCAGTACTTTTTCTTTTTTCGCGACATAGCGCACACTGAGTCGCGCACGTCGTCGATAGTGTTTAGTTGGGCCAGTGATGGCTGGGCACCACTCGCGTGCTGTCTGTGCACCAATATGTTGCAATAGCTCCTTAAACGCCTGATATTTGTGTTCTATTTGTGTATCGCTGCTGATGTGTTGTAATTGACAGCCACCGCATTGCGTAAAATGTTGGCAGATGGCATTTTCTCTATCATTGGCAGGTTCGTGTACTTCCGTGACAACGGCTTCAATGATGCCTTTTTGGCTGCGCATTGGCCGGTAGGAGACACTTTCCCCTGGCAGAGCACCCATGACGAATGTTGTTTTGCCATCTTGTTGGCAGATGCCGCGCCCATCATGGCTGAGCTTGTCTATTGTTGCTGTTTGAATATCACGTTTGAAGCGTTTGCGCGCCATTTTCTGCCTCTCAATCAGGGTTACTTGGGTGTGTTAATCGCACCCCGACCATATTGTGGCCGTTTGTGTGGTCAAGCATTGTCGATGCTGCTTGCTATTCGCCTCTGGACAATGTTTGATAAAGTCGGCACTATAATGCTTTTACATGGATGTGTCTATGTTATTGTTGCAAGTTGTTGGCGCTATTTTTGCCATTTTCATCATCATTCTTCTACATGAGTTTGGACATTTTTTAATGGCACGCGCATGTGGTGTTCGGGTTTTGCAGTTTTCAATCGGGTTTGGTAAAACTTTGTACGCATGGCATGGTAAAACAGGCACAGAGTATCGTTTGGCTATTTTACCGCTGGGTGGCTATGTGCGGATGTTGGATGACTCGTCTGCAGAAGAGCCTTTGCCAGATGATGCGTTTCCACGCAAGCCGCTATACAGGCGGTTCCTCATTGTTTTTGCTGGTCCACTCATGAATGGTGTCATTGCAGTGGTTTTATTGGCGGCCATTAATGTGATTGGTACCCGCTCATTACGGCCGATTATTGGGCAAGTTGCACCGGCTTCTATCGCAGCTACGGCTGGGTTGCAGCCGCAGGACCGGTTGATTAATATCGGACAAAAAGAGGTCAATAGCTGGCCTGATGTCAATTTAGCCATTGTATCCCACTTGGGTGATCGTGTTGCTGTGAAAGTAATGCGGCAGGGACATGTCTATTCGTCGAGTATGGACTTGAGTCAGGTAACATTGCAGGAGAGGCGAGTGGATATACTCAATTTGCTTGGTCTGACAATATATTTACCAAGCTCGCCGCCGATCTTGAAGTCACTACTGCCTGGAAAAGCTGCGGCGCTGGCTGGTTTGCAGGCTGGTGACCAGATATTAACAATAGGGGAAAAGCATTTCTCTCACTGGCAAGATTTAGTGACGTATGTGCGTCAGCATCCAGGGCAGTCGACTGTGATGAGGGCTCGTCGGGCGGGCAATACCATCAGTATGCCAGTGGTGATTGGCAAAAAAAATGAACAAGGCGAACAGGTTGGCTCTCTCGGCGTTATGCTGAAGGTGCCACCATTGCCTGAATCCTTGCTTTATCGACAGCGATCTGGCTTCTTTTCTGCTTGGTTGCCTGCATTGCGTGAAACAGCGGCCATGTTTCAGGCTAATATTGATGTGCTGGTGCGAATTATTAGGGGTGATATTTCAACGCGCCTATTAAGCGGCCCTGTCAGTGTCTTTCATATGGCTGGTCAGGCAACATTGGCAGGCATTGTTAACTATTTGCGCTTTATTGCTTTTGTTAGTGTTGCGATTGGCTTCATTAATCTGTTACCTATACCCGGTCTTGATGGTGGTCACATACTCTTTCAGGCAATTGAATGTATTTTTCGGCGACCAGTGCCAGTTGCAGCTCAGCGCGTGGCATTGCTCATTGGTTTTTCTATTTTGTTGTGTGTGATGTTGTTTGCAACTGTTAATGATCTGAACTTTTTGTTTCAGTGATCATCGGTGCTCTCTCACCAGCTTGTGAGAAATTGTCCCTTCTTTTTTTTGAGTTGTGGTTCGTTTAGCGCGGCATTTTTTCTCAGAAATTGGCAGATGCATCGTAAGCACCTGATAAACAGTCACTATATAGTGTCTGTTCAAGTTCCTCGTTGGGTGTTGTGCATTTTCTTGGTGAAAGTGTGCCCCATTGCGTGTCAACCAGCATCTGATATTTTGTTTATTCTCTCTCAGAGCGATGTCAGTACAGGTCTGCAAGGATGTAGACCTTGGCATTGTTGGATTCGACAATGGCGGACTAAGGAGGGCGACTGTCATGAAAAAAACACTTACGGGTTTGGTTGTTGTGGTATTTGCAGGTTTGCTGTGTACCAGTTTGGTGACAATTTTTAAAAATGACAGCATAGATCAACATCATGCGCCTACCATGCTGAGTCAGTATCCTTATTTTGTGACTTATTAAACGAGCTGGTGTCCACTTCTGTTATGCAATAATGCCAGTGTTGTATTGAGCAACCTGGATCTATGGCGCTCTTTGATGTTAAGACATTCATCATTAAGGTCATCTGTGACTTGCAAGTTTGCTTAAGAATGCGCAAAATAGAATAGGTTCCATACTTATTCGAGGTATTTCATTATGTTGCATCCTTTTTTGTCCCGCTTGCGTTGGGCATTACCGGTAGTTGCATTGACACTGAGTGGTTGTCAGCACATGAATCACGCGCAGAGCACAACACGCGTTACACAGCGTCTGTGCCAACAAAATGCTTTTCTGCATAAATATGATTGCTCTCTGGCGCGTATAGAACGCGCTGCTGTGGCTGGTGATCCAGACGCTCAGTATGCGTTAGGTTATATGTACTTTTATGGCGTTGCGACAGTACAGGATCGTGAAACAGCCATGCTGTGGATTGATCGTTCGGCATCCCAGGGGCAAGCGTTGGCCTTACGAGCGCGTCATATGCTGCGAGACAACAACATGTATGTGCCAGGGCTACCGCCACATCGCGGCGGTGGTGCAGTGCGCAGAAGGTCTTTGCGTGAGTTGAATGCAGCCAAGCCAAAAGATGCATTGGCCAATCATCTGCCAGCGTATAGTAAGCCGAGTGTGTCTGCCACACCAACGGAACAGTCAATCGATACTGCAGCGGTAGCGCCAGCAAAACCAGCCCCCGTTAAGCAGCAGAGACAAGAAAAGGCAGTCACTAAGGCACCATTCTCAAGCTTGTCAGGTTACCCAGGGCAGTCCATGCAGATGGCTACGCAACGCATGACTGGAGAAAAAATGACCAAGCTATTGCCTAAGTCTGGTTATGGCCTTCAATTGTTTGCCGCCCATCAGAGACAACACTTACAGAGGTTTGTTGCGGAGCATCAGTTCTCACAGCCTATTCGCAGTGCTGTTGTGCGCCGAGATGGTCAAACTTGGCACATTCTACTGTACGGAAATTATGCATCTCGTATGGCTGCGGAGGTGGCTAAAGACGATCTGACACCGTCACTGCAAAAATTGCACCCCTGGGTGCGTTCTTTCGCATCTCTATACGGGCGAAAAGCACTATAGGGTGGGCTATGAGGGCTTGAGGTGATGCGTCACTAACGGCTTTCATGAATATTTTGTGAAAAACGTCGCTTTCACGGCGTTTTTGCCATATAATTCTCTTTTTATTTTTCGGTGTGTGCGCATGTTTTTAAAGTCGATCAAACTGGCAGGATTCAAGTCTTTTGTTGACCCAACATTGGCAAATCTGAATCCCAAGGTGAATGCCATTGTTGGTCCTAATGGCTGTGGTAAGTCTAATATCGTGGATGCGATTCGCTGGGTGATTGGTGAAATATCGGCCAAACAGTTGCGTGGGCAATCTATGAGCGATGTCATTTTCGCCGGTAGTAATAAACGTAAGCCGGTAGGTAAAGCTGCTGTCGAATTGGTGTTTGACAATACTTCACGGCGTTTGGTGGGTGAGTATGCCGCTTTCACTGAGATTTCAATTCGGCGTGAAGTGGTGCGTGACGGTGGTTCACAATACTTCATCAATGGTGTGCAGTGCCGCCGTCGAGATATTTTGGATCTATTTCTTGGTACTGGTTTGGGCGCAAAGCGTTACAGTATCATTGAGCAGGGCATGATTTCTAGTTTGATTGAAGCCAAGCCACATGAGCTGAGGGGACATATCGAGGAGTTGGCTGGTATTTCTAAGTATCAGGCTCGGCGTGATGATACGCACCGGCGTATGGAAAAAACAGAAGAGAACTTAGCGCGTTTGAATGATTTGCGTCAAGAGATTGAGAAACGTTTGCGTCATCTGCAACGTCAGGCAAAATCAGCTGAAAAATTTCAAGTGTATCAGGCAGAGCGGACACAATTGGCAGCTGAGATTGATGTGCAACATTGGCAAATGCTGTCAGCAGTTGTTGACGAGAAAGAGGCAGAAGTCCTGAGTTTGCAGGTTGTGCGTGAAGAGGTGCTGGCGGCGCAACGTACATTGGAAGAGCAGGTTGAACAAACGCGGCAGCAACAAGACGAGCAGCAGGCACTACACCAGCAGAAACAAAAGCAGTATTATGACATCACGACCACTGTGAGCGAGCTCGAGCAAAAGCAGCAGCAACTCAATAATCAGTTACAGCAGGATCAGCGGCGCTTGCAGAGTGTGAGTCAGCGTGAAGAGAATATTGCTGAACAGTTGTTTTCCTATGATGAAGATCTCTGTGCTTTACGTAGCGAGCTTGAAGAATTACTGCCTCAAAAAGAGGACCTATCTGCACAGACCACCGAAGCTGCGGCATCATTGAATCAGGCCAAAGCAGCTCAAGCAGCCTGGCAGCAAGAGTGGGATACATACCAGCAGCGCACGACATCGTTGTCTGCAACAGTAGAAGCGGAACGTGCCAAGCAATTATACCTGCAAGATAAAATCCATGAGAACCAACAAAGAGCAGTACTATTACAAAGTGCCATTGCAGAAAATGATTTGTCAGACCTGGAAGCAGAGCAAGCACCATTGGCTGAAGCATTGCGACTATCCAGTGAGCAGTATGAGCAAGCACAGCAAGCTGCAGATGCCTGCCAAGAATCGGTCAAGCAACTGCGTCAATCGGTGCAACAGCACTCTGAAGCGCTGCGGCAGGCTGATAAAGATCGTTTGTCATGTGCATCAAAGTTGGTTGCGGAAGAGGCGCGACAAGCGGCTGCCCTGCAGAACAGTGATCAGCATGTTAAATCGTGGTTAAAATCGCAGTCATTACAGAATAATCAACGTTTGGCTGAGAATATTCAGGTGACAGCTGGTTGGGAAGCAGCCATTGAAACATTGATGAAGTCGCAACTACAAGCGGTGTGCGTTGATGATCTGCAGCCACATGTACATCAAGGTTCGGCGTTACAATCTGGTGAGATATTGTTGATAACGCGGTCGGCAGAGCAGTCGGCACCGATATGTGACAAACCTTGGCGTCAGTGTGCATCATTGGTGACATCAGATTGGCCATTATCGCCATGGTTAGATCACGTTTATGCTGCAGACAGCATGGCTGAAGTAGAGGAATGGATGCCAGCACTGGCAGCGCATGAGTCTATCATTACCCGTGACGGTCAGTGGTTTGCTGCCGGTTGGATGCGCTTACAACAGCCGACTAAAGAAGCAGACAGCGTCATTAAGCGAGAGCAGCGTATACAAGATCTGCGAGAACAGCATACTGCTGCTGAAGCGCAGTGTGCCGAGCTGACCGAGCAATTGAATAGTGCACGCGCAGCAGTGACAGAGCAAGAGCAAGCCACTTCACAACATCAACAAGCGATTCGTGATGCAGCGCATCAGCAGCAGCAAGCACAACGTGCTCATGATAACTGTCTCCGCGATTTACAGGTTAAGCAGCGCGAGAGTGAACGTTGCATTGAAGAGCACACAAGCAGTCAACGTGTGGTGTCCGAGTCAGAATCGGCATTGGCTTCATTGCAGCAGCAGTGTGAGGCGAATGTGGTTGCGCTAGCAGAGCATGATGCACAACGAGATGGTTATTTGGCGCAACGCTCTCAGCTAGCTGATACCTTAGCGCAGGCTCAGTCACTGTCAGCCAGCATGTTTCAGCGTGGAGAAGCCATTGCCGTCAAAGTCTCTGCATGTGAATCACAAATCACATTGCTCGAGCAATCTCAATCGCGTGATAGTGAGCAACAGTTTGTTTTGCAAGAAGAGCGTGATTCGCTTAATGAGCGCATCACTACTGCAGAGGCAGCGTTACCAGAGGTGGCAGAGGCGCTAACACACGCATTGCAAGAGCGTATGCAGGCAGAATCAGCTATGCAGGAAGAAAGCGATGAGCTGAATGCGCAGCGTCAATTGGCTCATTCACACGACAATCAACGTCGCGACCTACAAAAGCGGCTAGATGATTTGCAGGCAGCACTCACTGAGCAGCAACTTGCTGCGCAAGATGCAAAGACAAGACGAGCTACCTTAGATGAGAAGATGCAGGCAGAAGAGATTAACATTGCATCTATTTTAGAACAGTTTGACGATGCGTTGACAGTGGCGGAGCGTGAGTCACGCTTAGAAGGTCTTGACAACAAGATTACGCGTTTAGGTGCGATCAATATGGCTGCCATCAGCGAATGCCAAGAAGCAGAAGAGCGTCAAACCTACCTTGAAACACAGCATGATGATCTGACTGAGTCACTGCGCTTGTTGCAGACAGCCATTCGTAAAATTGATGATGAAACGAAATCTCTCTTTAAAGATACCTATGACAAAGTGAATGCCTTCTTTCAAAATATTTTTCCAAAAGTTTTTCGTGGTGGGCGTGCGACACTCGAAACCACAGAGGACGATTGGTTGACTACGGGTATCACGGTTAAAGCGCAACCGCCTGGCAAGCGTAACTCCAGCATTCATATGTTGTCTGGGGGAGAGAAGGCTTTGACTGCATTGTCATTGGTGTTTGCGATGTTTGAGATCAATTCAGCACCATTCTGCATTTTGGATGAGGTGGATGCACCATTGGATGACTTCAATGTTGGACGATTCTGTGACTTGGTGCGTGCTATGTCCGAGAAAACGCAGTTTTTGATGATCAGTCATAATAAACTGACGATTCAAATGGCAGATCAAATGATGGGCATTACCATGCAGGAGCCTGGCGTTTCACGTGTGGTTTCTGTTGATATGGCGCAGGCTATTGAAATGGTTGAGGCCAGCGTTTAGAGTATAACTTTTAATTGGCTCAAGGTACGGAGGATGGCCATGAACACAATATTGGGTATTTTGTTAGTGATTGCTGGGTTAGCAATTTTATTGCGTCGTTTTATGCGGCCGAAGCGCCCTCGACACAACCGCCATTCTCGTGCGCGTGGCAATAAGAGTATTGATTTGTCGAGTTCTCAATCGAATCAATATGATTATGTTGAGACTTGCTCAGAGCCACGCGTTGTATCCAGAGCAGAACCAGCTGTCACGCCAGTTGCACCTGAGCCTGTGCAAGCATCTCGTGTTGTTGCCATGTCGGTAATGGCTGTAGGTCAGCCATTTGATGGTTATGCTTTATTGCAAGCTTTGTTGGCATCCGCAATGCGTTTTGGTGAGAGAGACATATTCCACCGTTATGAAGGAACGCCACAAGCGGGTAATATTGTATTTAGTTTAGCATCGATTAAAAAGCCTGGCACATTTGATTTGCCCAGCATGGGGGAGTTCACAACACCCGGATTGCTTTTATTTATGCAAACCACTGATAGCCAGGATGCTGTGACGGCATTTGACGCCATGGTGCAAACTGCGCAGCAATTGGCTGACACCTTGGGTGGTCAATTGGCAGATGAGTCTCGGCGGCCACTGGATGCGACTGGCATTGCAGCTTTGCGTGACTCACTCATGGTTGTGGAAGCGGTATAATACGACTGTGATGGTTGGCTACATATCACGGAGATGCTGTTGACTGAAGCAATTAAAAAGCAGATTGACGATTTGCGTCAGCAGATAGAGCAGCATAATACAGCATATTATGTGAATGATTCACCATTGATCGCTGATGCTGATTATGATGTCTTGTTTCGCTCTTTGCAGTCGTTAGAGCAAACTTATCCGCAGTATGCTGACCCAAGCTCACCTACCCAGCGTGTCGGCGCAAGTGCAAATACAGCTTTTTCCGCAGTCACGCACAGGCAGCCAATGTTATCGTTGGATAATGTGTTTGATTTAGCGACATGGGAAAAGTTTTATGAGCGCGTACTAAAACAGCTGCCTGATCAGGACCCACTCACATTGAGTTTCACAGCAGAACCGAAATTCGATGGTTTGGCAGTGAACTTGCTGTACCGTCATGGGCAGTTGCTGACTGCAGCCACGCGCGGTGATGGTGCAGTCGGTGAGGATGTGACGCACAATATCAAAACCATTGCCAGTATTCCGCAACAGCTATCCTCGCAAAACGTGCTACCGTTGATTGAGGTGCGTGGTGAGGTGATCATGCCTCTTGCTGGCTTCGAAGCGCTCAATCAGTCGCGTGCTGCCGAAGACAAAACATTATTTGCTAACCCACGCAATGCGGCAGCAGGTAGTTTACGGCAGTTAGATGCGCGCGTTACGGCTCAACGTCCTTTGCAATTTTATGCATACGCTATCGGTGACATGCAAGGGCAAGACACACCAACAACGCAGCATAGGATGATGCAGGTTTTAGAAGAATATGGTTTTCCAGTTTATGAGTGGCAAACATTGCAGGGCGTAGCCGCATGCCAGGCTTATTTTGAAGCTTTGCAAGCACGCCGCTCGTCACTGCCGTTTGAAATAGATGGTGTGGTTTACAAGTTGAATGATACGCAGCAGCAAAAGCAGCTTGGTGCTGTGTCACGTGCGCCACGCTGGGCTATTGCGTATAAGTTTCCTGCGCAGGAGAAGACAACCACAGTAGAAGGCATTGATTACCAAGTGGGTCGAACTGGTGCTGTTACGCCAGTAGCGAAGTTGGCACCGGTTTCAGTTTCTGGTGTCACCGTACGTTGTGCTACATTACATAATTTTGAAGAATGTGCACGCAAAGATGTACGTGTGGGTGACACGGTTATTGTGAGAAGAGCAGGTGATGTGATACCTGAAGTCGTATCGGTATTATTGCCACAGCGTCCGGACAATACACAGGCCATCCAGCCTCCCCAGAACTGTCCTGTGTGTCAAACAGCGCTAGAAGATGTGCCTGGGCAGGCGATCCTGCGTTGCCCAGCAGGACAGCGTTGCCCTGCACAATTGCTGGAGTCGCTCAAACATTTTGCCAGCAAGCGTGCAATGAATATTGATGGTTTGGGGGATAAGTTAATCGAAACATTGGTGGAGCGTAATTGGGTGAAAACGCCAGCCGATTTGTACGGGTTGACGGCATTACAATTGGCTTCTCTACCCAGAATGGGTGAGAAGTCTGCTAATAACATTGTTAAGGCAATTAATGGGAGTCGAAAATCGACTTTACCGAGATTATTGTATGCATTGGGAATTCGAGAAGTGGGTGTGGCAACAGCACGCGCGCTGGCGAAGGCTTATGGCGATATCGCATCTATTCAGGCTGCCACGCATGAGTCCTTGCTCGCAGTACCGGATGTGGGGCCGATTGTGGCACAGCATGTGCAGCGTTATTTCCAGGATGCTGAGCAACAGGAAAGCCTACAAAGATTGCTGGCATGTGATATTGAGTTGGTAGACGCAGTACTTGCTGCTAAACAACCGCTAGAGGGTAGTACGATTGTTGTGACTGGCACATTTCACAGCATGAAGCGCAGCGACTTGGTTGCAAGGTTACAAAGCCTAGGTGCAACAGTCAGTGGATCTGTTTCCTCAAAAACCGCACTATTGATTGTCGGTGAGAAAGCCGGGTCCAAGCTGAAGAAAGCACAGTCCTTGGGTACACAGATACTCACTGAAGATGCGTTGGCTGCTTGGTTGGCTTCGCTGTGAAACCAGCATTTTGCTTAAGCTGGCTCGCGTATGCTATTTTTTTCAGGAGTATGGTCACTAACCCTTAATTGTCGTTGCTGAGATATTTTGCAGGCATGAAATAGTCCAGCTGTCGCGGCACTGGTGAAGCTAACAGCCGTTGTTGCAGCGCAGACGAATGATATGATGAGCATAATAGGCAGCAAATACTCAGGTGCTGGCAAACAACCAGCGCACATTGCAGCGATAGCACCAACACTTGCAAGGCCGAGCACTGTTGATGTTGCACAAACTATCGCTGATGTTTGTGTGACTTGTTTTGAGCCTTTGTGTTCCGAATAAATATGATAATTTTTATAAAATTCATTTTTTGTTGTGGCTGTGTTAGCTGTTGTAGTATCAGCATTAAAGTCAGTAGGTGCTGTTATTTTCTCAAGGGAATATGCAGCATGCAGGATGCTTTTCCTCTGATTTATTGAATATCTATCCTCATCAGAATCAGTTGGCAACATTGCGTCGTATAATGCCATTGCTTCGATGAGTGATTTCAGTCGGTGAAACCGCTTAGCTGTCCTGGGAAAACTTTTGAGCTGCTTAAAGCACGTTTCCGTGAATGTTTGCTCTTGTGTCTCGCTGGTAATGACATTAGTCGTAATATTATTCTCACAAACCGCTTTGCTAGTATTGTTATTTTCCTGGCACTCAATAGCATTGAAGTGTGTCAGAGCATATTGTGCAGCACGGCTAATTAGCTGCCCTTGGTAGTATAAGCGTTGATGTTGTAGGTCACTTGGTAAAATATTGCCATCTTTAAAAGTCATTTGGTTGCAGTGACTCACTTGATTTTTGCCCTGCCACTTTTTAAATAGGATGCGAACTTTTGAATGAGAATATAGGCTTGGCACCTGCTGTCGAAAGAATATATTGTAGAGCACGGCATAGATTGGACTACCAATCGTAATCACACCTAAAAGCAGGCCCTTGAAGATCGCTTTATACCATGTGGTTTGCTGCTTGGTCAGCGTGTCATGGGCAAAATGAATCATCTCACTTTTTGTTGGGTTAGGTTGCGTATTTGGTTCTTCTTTTAGCTCAACAAGTTTTTGTGTTAAGACGCTTCGCAGGTGTGTGGTGTGCTTTCCTGGCCCAGCGGTGGGTGCCAGTAACACCGTCACGCTCTGGATGTTGTCACAGTCAGAGAGGTCAGTAAAGCCGCTTAATGGTGTGGGTGTACCTGGTACGGGTTCGTCTGCAATGATATGTATTGGGGTTGTGATGCCGCGTTGCTGCAGTGCTTTTGCAATTAAAAAGGCAGTGACAGCACCACGGCTACTGCCTCTCAAAATCAGTTGATCAGGGTGAGCATTTGCAGCCTTATTATTTTGGGACTGATCAGATGGAAAAGACCTCATTTTAAAATGGTAGTCTTCTTCCCAACCGCCGGATTGTTTTAAGTTGGAGATATTTTCACTTATACGAGCGTAGGTTCCAAGAGTCGTCGCAGCAGAATCAGCTTCCACATCTGTTTCTGCGCTGCATATTATCGGTATGATGGTTTCGTCAACAAGCCGCATTAAATTTGGTGTCAAGCCATTGCCAGTGAGATGTTGTACGCCACCCAAATAGAGGGTAGGGTTGTCGTGTTCCTGTTCCTGTTCCTGTTCCTGTTCCTGTTCCTGTTCCTGTTCCTGTTCCTGTTCCTGTTTCTCGGTATCTGACGTATAGTGGTCAAACTGTTTTGAGTGTGCGTCAGTTCCTGTGCCTGCAAGTCTGATTTCAAGTATATCATGAGGTTGTTGCATTGCTAACTCCTATCTTAAGTGATTGTATATTATCTGAATTGAAAACCAACTGATGTAACACATGCTCGTTATCATTACATAGATAGTATTTCACAAAACTACGCGCTTGTAAAAGGGCTTTTCGTTCACTGTTTTCTAATTGACTCAGTTGTGTTATGTGTTGTAGTAAAAGTTGTATTCTCTTATTGAGGGAAACAGGTTTATGGTGCTCTGGCCGTAGAATGTGCTGAAATAACCAAGGTTTACCCATTGCTGCACGCGCAATCATCGCTCCTGCAGCATTGGTCTCTGCAAAAAAGCGTTGACAGCTATCGGCGTCACACAAATCACCATTACCAATCACAGGTATATCTGCGTTGTCGACGAACCAGGCTATCTGCTGCCAATCCGCTGCTCGCTCATAATATTCCTGCCAGTGTCTTCCGTGGACAATGATGGCATCGACACCTGCTGTGTGTGCTGCTTCCAGTGCAGCGGCGTTATAATGCTCAGTGCTACCGCCATCAACACGGATTTTCACCGTCACTGGGCAGTCACTGTGTTCGACCATGGCGGATAGACAACGCGCCAGATTTTGTGTGTCACGCAGGTGCGCGCTGCCTTGTTTTTTCTTGCGAATTTTCGGTTGTGGGCAGCCGACATTTAAGTCGAGTAAAGTCGCACCATAAGCGCAGGCACGTTCACTGGCTTTTGCTAAGATATCAGGTATATGACTAGACAGTTGGAAGCAGACAGGCCCTTCATCTTCAGCCACGTGGTGGTAGCGTGGCGAGCGGTCAGTTTGCTTTGCTAGGCAATCTGCTGACAACATCTCGGTGCATGTATAGGCCAGTCCACCAAACTGCCATGGCAGTCGCCGCATTGCTGAGCAGGTATAGCCTGCAAGCGGGCCTTGGATGAGTGGAGAATCGAATATCAGATCACCAATTTGTAGCTTTTCTGGAATCATTGCTGTTGCACTCATTTTCAAAAAGAGCATTGTATCAAACTTGTGCATGTCTGTGCAAGTCGTATGCTGTCACTTGTTTTGATTGTGCGCTGAATTTGCTATGATGTCAGCAGAACCACCACCAGGAATGCTTCATGAGTCAAGTCTTTGATTTGCAATCGAAATTTTCAGCCACGCCAGCACAGCAGGCTGCTGTTGATGCATTGTGTGCTGGAATCACTGACGAGCAGCGTAAATTGACACTCCAGGGTGTAACAGGGGCTGGTAAAACATTCACCATTGCGAACGTCATTGCCAAACTGGGTAAACCCGCACTGATTATGGCACCAAACAAGACCTTGGCAGCACAGTTTTATGCTGAGATGCGTGATTTTTTCCCGAATAATGCGGTTGAGTATTTTGTTTCCTATTACGATTACTACCAGCCAGAGGCTTATGTGCCAAGCACTGGTACGTTTATTGAAAAAGATGCGTCCATCAACGAGCAAGTTGAACAAATGCGGCTCTCGGCAACCAAAGCCATTCTAGAGCGTCCAGATGTTATCATTGTCGGCAGTGTCTCTGCCATTTATGGTTTGGGTGATCCAGAGGCGTATATGAGCATGGTCTGTCACTTGAAATGTGGTGAGCGCTATCCCCAGCATGATTTATTACGTAAATTTGTCTCTATGCAATATAAACGCAACGATGTTGAGCTGTCGCGTGGTACTTATCGTGTGCGTGGTGATGTGATTGACATTTTTCCTGCGGACTCTGAAAAATATGCTTTACGGATTTTGATGTTTGATGATGAAGTAGAGCGCATGACCACCATTGACCCTCTAACAGGTCAGCTTATCGAAGATTTGCCTCGCACTACCATCTTCCCTAAATCGCATTATGTGACGCCCAGGCAAACTGTTTTAGATATGATAGAAGATATTAAAGTAGACTTGAGAAAACGTTTGGCGCAGCTTGAGTCTGCTAATAAGTTAGTGGAGGCACAGCGTTTAGCTGAGCGAGTACGTTATGATATTGAGATGATGGTTGAGCTAGGGTATTGTCAAGGTATTGAGAATTACTCATTTTACTTGTCTAAGAGAGGGCTGGGTGACCCGCCAGTGACATTAATGAGTTACTTACCAAAAGATGCATTGCTGGTTTTAGATGAGTCGCATGTGACGGTACCACAAATCGGTGCCATGTATAAAGGCGACCGTGCTCGCAAAGAAACATTGGTGGAATATGGTTTTCGTTTGCCAACGGCCTTAGAAAACCGACCTCTGAAGTATGATGAATTCGAAGAAATTGCACCAACCACTGTTTATGTGTCGGCAACGCCAGGCGATTATGAGCTGAAAGAGAGTGCGAGTACGACACCATTACTTGTCAGGCCAACGGGCTTGCTTGATCCAGCAGTTGATATTCGACCAGTGAGCACACAGGTTGATGATTTGCTGGGTGAAATACGTGAGCGCGCTGCACAGGGTGATCGCACATTGGTAACGACACTGACCAAGCGTATGGCAGAAGATCTCACTACTTACTATCACGAACATGGTGTGCGCGTACGTTATTTGCACTCAGATGTATCCACTATGGATAGAGTGGAAATTTTACGTGACTTGAGGTTAGGGCAGTTTGACGTATTGGTGGGTATTAACTTGCTACGAGAAGGTCTTGACCTACCTGAGGTATCGTTGGTTGCAATACTCGATGCTGATAAAGAGGGCTTCTTGCGCTCAGAGCGCTCCTTAATTCAGACGATGGGGAGAGCTGCACGCCATATTAACGGTAAAGCGATTCTATATGCTGACACTGTTACAGGATCTATGCGACGCGCTTTGAATACGATAGAGTCACGGCGTGAGATACAAAGAGCCTACAACGAGCAGCATGGTATCACCCCACAATCTGTCAAGCGGGCGGTGAATGAGCTATTAGAAACACCGAAGGCTGCAGAAGATGATGAGACAATAAAAACAGAGGCTCAGCTGGCTATCATGACACCTGCTGAAATCAGTAAAGCCATTCGTCAAAAGCAGAAAAAAATGCGGCAGCATGCCGAAAACTTGGAATTTGAGGCGGCAGCGCAGGTTCGGGATGAGATTAAGCAATTGAAAGACTCAGCATTGCATAATCAGCACTACTAAGCATAGTTTATTGTAATCAACTGAGACGTTTTACTGGGCGGTGCATTGATACTTCATCGGCCCTATTAAAGAACAATGCGGGGCTTATGCCATAAATACTAAGCAATGTGTTTTACGCAAGGCGACTGTTTAATCATATCACTACAGGGTTATGCCGGTATTCGATGTTGGGTGCAATAGCGATTGTGGTGATGGTCCGTTTGCGAATGGTTGGCTGTGCATCAGTAATATTTAACAGGCCCAAATCAAGTTAGTTAGACTCTCACACGTATCGGATTGGGATAAAATGACTATCTCTATGATCGGACGTATGATTGATTCACTTTTTGACCATTTGTCTTTATTGCTGGTTGCAATTTAGTCATTTTAATTTGAGATAGCTGTTCTCTGGTGCGAGAAGTTCTTGCATATTATTCTGCCTTTAATTACAATGTGTTTATATATTGAGTCTTAGCTGCGAAATCAGCGCTTGGTACCATTTTATTGTGCGTTAATTCTAGGTGACGAACGGATGCTTCTCAAGTATGCAATCCGCACGTAGTGGGAATATAAATAGTTAATGTGACCACATGGATTGTGGCTTATTTGATAGTATGAGGTTTATTATGAAAAACGAAAAAAGTGCAATGGATATAGCTATGAAACAGCTTGCTGCAGAGTTTATAGATGTTTATGCTGATAAACTGTGCCTCCTAGACCAAGCAATCATCGACTACACACAACTTTCTAGTAAAGCTCCAAGCCAACATAATGCTGGTGTTGATGATCCGCATGTTGCTTCCCAAGAAAAAATTCAAGCGCTTCACAATCTTCATGGGAAAGTGTCTGCGCTCAGTGATGAGCATATTTCGCTCAGCAAATACGATGCTTCTCAACCCAAGCAGTGGCAATTGTTTTTTAAAAATGCATTTAGTCTGATGGCAGAGATACAAAAGCAGTTAGGTTCATTTAGCATCGATTTTTGTAAGCGGGTGTACGATAGTCGTTTAGACGATGTTGGTTCGCCATATAATCCACCAAGCTCAAAAATATTTGATATTGATAGAGCTACGCAATGTGAAAAGATTAAGTTTCAAGAAAAACAACGCGGCTATTACAAAAAGCATCTTATTGAGCTGGAAAGGCTGAGACGTAAAGTTGATGAATTACAGCAGGATGATCAAGAGTCTGTTACTGCTACATCTTCATCTGCTGCTGCACCTTTATCGCGAAAAGATGGTGAGTCTTTGAGCCTTCAGGTGCAAGATCGTCAGCGTTTAGTTGATGAGTATCTGAAGAGTGCGATGTTTTTATTAAACATCCAGGATCGCACCACTACGGTTGCCACTCCAGGTTTGGCGCAACTTATAACTGAAATCATGACAGTCAAAGCATATATCGATGCGGGTAATTTATCTGGAAAAAACTCAAAGTCTATAGCTGAATGTGTTCAATCAATGCTGTGTCGTTATAGTCAGCATTCAGCATCACTTGCAAGTGAAATCCGCAACGCAGTTAATGCTTATTTACGCAAACCTGATGCTTTCGATGCTGAAGAATTGGCGAATGAGATTATCAGTATTGTAGATAAAAATCGGGAAAAGCAGCCATTATACGTGATGAATCACCAGTTGCTTCGTGTATATGATTCAATTTCAGATCGCTTATATGCACTTTTGGGAACAATCCAGCGATCATTCACGACAAACTTTCAGATAATTTCGGCTGATGTTTTAAAAAACTTAAAAAAAGAACCCGATATTGGTGAGTTAATAAATCTAGAAGCTATCATAGATGATATGAAGAAGGTCTCACGCGATATTAATGAACAGCTCAAAAATCCGTGCTCAGGCAAAACACATCAGTCTCCTGCCGTAGTTGAGAGTGATAGTCTATGGGGTCAATTCTATAACGATGTAATCCGAGAAGGTGTGCGCCATCCAAGAGGGGAGGATATTAAGCGGAGAAGCGAGTTCTGGGGTATTAGAAGTGATTTTGAGTGGAATTTACAAGAGAGCGCTTGTCCAGCATCGACCAGACATGCTTCTGATGGTTGGATATCTCCAATTGTGGGTGTGGTGAGAAGTGCAGGCAATGCACTCGCCAGTGGTGCAGCGTACCTATCATCGCTTATTCCTTTCACTGGTTCGGCTGAAGTTTGGAAAAACTCACTTGTTCTAACAGACTCCAGTGTCACCACAGCTAGGACGAAGCCAGAATTAGTAAGATTTGTTAGGCAAGCTACGATGAATGATACTTCAGTAGAAACAGATAAGGATAGCAATTTATTCTTTTTCTGGTTGTATATCAAAATGCAGTACTTACGTAGTCACGTTTATATTTCTGACCTTAAAGCCCACGTAAAAGACAAAAGTGTAGACATACAATTTGAGTATCATTCACAAGTTCAATATGGGTCTTTATTGCGTCTCGCGTTTCTGAATGAGGGTGACGTATCAGTGCTTGCAAAAGGACTGGGTATTGATATTGAGTGCCCAAATAAGAAAAAGTTCTGCCACTTTCTTTTTGATTATAGTGATATCTACTGTGGTAGAGCTGCTGAGGGTACTCTTGATGCTGTTATCATGCGACTACGGCATGGTACCCATGATGCATACCCACCAGAAATGATTGATGTACTGCGTGATCTTACCAAGAGTAGTCAAATTTTGTCTGATGGGTCTGATCTGGCTGAGCATACTTCCCTCAGTGAAGTAATAACAGAAATCAGAGAGATTGTTCGCTTAAGCTCCGATCCAGCTTCTACTAAAGTTGAATCTAAAGAAAATTTAGCCGAAACTGACCCTGTTTCTCATGTTTTAGAGTCGCTGTCTGGTACGACTGCACTTGTTCATTCTGAGCAAGGTGGGCAGCCCGATTCAGGGAGGCAGTTTGAACAAGGAATTCAGCCTACGGTTGATAAAGATACGCCTCCACATAATCAAACTAAGTCATCATCAGCAGCGCGTGCTTTGGTTGGTGTGGGTGTTGCGTTGCTAGTGATTGCAGCTGTTTGTTGTGCTGTCATTGTAGCAGCAGCTGTTCCAGCAATCACCTTTGTGCTCCCAATCCTGGTTATGAATGTGCTTGGAATATCTTCTGCTGCGCTGACGCTTGGTGGGTCTAGTGGTGTGATTGCAGGGGTTTGCTTGCTTGGGTGTAAGAAACGCACTGTTGAGGGTACAGAAAGTCAAGACAGTAAAAATATTGACACACCTTAGGTGAACCTTGTTAGCTAATTTGAGCTACTTGCCGATACTCATAGAAGTATTTCGATTGTTATTCTTCATTTACAAGTGATCTCTGTTATAAGGTATGGAGTATAAGTGGCTTAGACCCTGTTGTCTTAGTACCTTTCTACACGTTTTTAATAGTTATAATTTTGTATGAAAAGTATTACGTTCAATCCTAAGTCAGTATATCACGTAATCCTAAAAGGTGGGTATGCTCGCATAAATGATATATTCGGCCTGTCTATCGAGTGAAGACTTGACCTATTGTTGAGTCTCATATGTCATTTCTGTAAAATATACTCAGGTGCTATTCAACATAGCACCTTATTGAGATGTTATGAAGTGTTTGTTGAAAGATTGGTGTCAGTTATTGAGTGATGACTTTTTTTGTGTAGCAACCCCAGGGTGATTTAGCGATATACTTTATGAATTCAGCACATGCGGCTATAGAGTTTCGACATGAGATCGAGTATCAAAAAGACTCAGCGGTGCATAAACAGCACGACTGAGCCTTAATGTGTCACGAGAAAATTCAAGATGTTGGCTTCATTAATTCATCAAGCGCATACTGTGCTTTTCTGACCTGTCTACCAATAGTCTTATTAGTACATTGATCAAACTGTCTATCATTGAGCAGTGTTCTAATGCTGATTTCAGTGACATCGTCGGCCGCATGGGCTGTACCACAGCCAGCTAAAACGCGCTTAAGCCCACCTAGCGCTCCCTGGTGCATAATGCTATCTATGACCCTAAAATTGAGTTCGGTTTGAGTGGTGGGTGCAACGCGTTCTGCATCAGCACTGGCAGCACTAGGAGGAGGACAATTGACAAAGAAATTAATGAATACATCCTTGGTCTTGCCGTGCTGACTGGTTCTTGGGGTGCTAACGGGTTCAATAGAAGGTAGACCAGACTCTTTGTTCTTGTTTAATGGCGAGCTTAATATGTGTTTATGCTGCTGCACACACCAAGTGAGGAGTTCGCTAGCAGAGACCCTGCCTTTTTTATTCGGTTTGGGTGTTGGTTGTGCTCGACCGACTAATACTGGCTGTGATTGAAATGACTCATATAAACCATGCATGTCGGTGTGATCAGTATTTACTGCAAGGGCCACTGGTATACTATCGTTATTATGAAATAATTTTCGCGCAGTATCAGGCAAATAGGGTGTTCCTATCTCTGGCTGAAGGGAGCCATCTTCTGTTTGAAGTACAGCAGCTCTCTTACAATCTTCTGGCGTGGGTTTATATCCACTTGCCATTTTATCCTGTAATGCCTTTCTAGCTGTCATAGTTTCATGATGTTCTTTCAAATCGCGGGAAGATTGACCCTTCGCGTTACTTTTGTTACCTTGTAGTGATGTTAAGGAATGTGCATAAGCCTGATTTTGTTTAAAAATAAGTGATGTTCGACGTTCATCTAAGCCGTAGATTGAAATATTTTTTATCTCTTCTGTTAGGAATCCATTGATATTCATGTTAAGTTCCTGTAGTTTAGGCAGCCCCAGAATGCGGTTGGATGCTGGGGAAGTAGGTTCTGTTGTTGGGCTTGTGTAAGGTTGTAGTTGTTGCATGTATCCCTCTATTATTGAACTGAAGTGCTGTTGATTGCATTGGTAAAGATAAGTTTGCAAGCTTTTGAGTGCTCCTCTCATTGCTTGAATCGAAGCCTTACTAAGCACTGATATGATTGCAGGTTTTATAGAAACGTTATCACTGGCATGTTGAGTTGTTGCATGGGTTTCTTCACTGGGGGCAGCAGCTTCTGGTGGCTCAGTACTTACACCAGTTTCGTAAAAAAGCTCACTGTGTCGTGCATTTGCTGTTTTCCACTGTGTGAATGTAGCTCTTCGTGCAGATGCTTGTTGTACTGTTTGTAATAGATCATGATGCAGCTGACATAAGCTCGAATAGTGATCTCTTTTTTCTTTTAAATTTTCATTTATTTCTACTTCACCTTCTTCAGTGAGCAATGGTAGCTGAACACCTTTATGGCTCGGTACCGTTTTAATTTTAAATTCAGTGGTGATCAGTAATGATACCTGCTCATCGAATTTTTTGGCGGAAGGTAATTTTCCACCCCGCCTGGTTCTCCTAGTGCTTTGACTGGGTTCGGGTAGTTCTAGTTTAGCATTGGCGATCAGTTCATTAAGCCGAGTTAAATTTTCTTTGCGGTGTGATGGAATCCATTTTTCTTTGACTGTTAAATTGAGTATCCTTACTTTTCCATCAATAGAACTAAAGTCTCTTGCAGCATTGGTTGCTTTGTATGCTATTCCATCGACTAATATAAATTCGGCAAGTTGTGATTGTGGGGTTGGTAGATGCTCGTGATTTTGAGAGCCTTGAATCTGAAGAGTTAGCTGATCAATTTGATTCTCGAGGCTTTTTTGCTTGGCTGTCATATATGCGTTTTTAAGTGAAAAGAACCAGCCTGGTGCTTTCCCTTCGTGTATTAGTGTATGGTTGTTGATTGAGAGTACTGAGCTTAATGCTGTAGGAATTTTCAGTGTTCCTTCTTGCTCCAGCCCGGCTGTCTGATCTATCTCGTCGAGTTGGTTCATCCAGCTATTAGCTGCGAGCTTTAGTTTAATGATTTCTTGGGCGTGATGATACCATTTTTGTATGTTGGTGATGTCACTGCTCTCATCGGATGCCTCTGTTTCGTGTTCATCTGTTTCAAGTTTGCTTTCACCAGCGCTCGCGGGGCTACTCATGACGATGCTTGGGTCAATCAGCCCATTACATAGCTCTTCAACCATTTTGTTGAGCGAGGTGATATCATCAAAACTAGAGGGATCTAGTCTTCCTAATTGACTTAAAATCGAGGAGATCGCTTTATTCTTACTGGCATCACATAATGCTTTGAGTGCTACGCTATTTTTTTCGGTCAGTGCAGTTGTTGGGCTCTTATTGATTGAAAAGACAGCGCCGCCAGCGGTGTTCTTTTGTTCTAGCACGGCCGCCTCGAGTAGGGGGGATGTGATTTCATCGACTTCTTCTATATTTTTTCTGAGATAATCTATTTCTGTGCACCAACATTGTGCTTCAATAACATCAATATATTTGTTCAGTTTAGTACGTTGTTCCGTTGTGAGTTTTGCATGAATACTCGGTTTGAGATTAACGAAAATGCGTTGTTCGCTTTCTGCTGCATCAGGTACTTCAGGTTCGGCTACTGTAGCAGCATTTGGCTCTGAGATCATTCCTTTCGTGTCAGTGAGATATACTTGGATGTTTTCCAAAATATCCTCATAACTTATGTCCTGTGTTGCTTTATCTGCCGTTATTTTTGCTGTCTCATTGAAGGCATCTACCATGCTGGAACACAATGTTCTAACCCTTTTTTGATATGTAGAAAGCTCTGCGGCACATTTTTCTTTTGCTGTCTTACTTAGATGAGTAAAAGCAGGTACATTTACGTATACCTCTGGCGCAGCAGGTACGGGTATTTTTTCTGGATCTGTCAGGTTTGTAATATCTGCTGCCTCGTTTGAGGTGATATTAGCCGAGAGTAGGTTAGTGTATTGTCTGATTTGTTGATTATAAGAATATAAGGCTGCTCTAAAATCTTCACCGACTTTTCTGGCTGTTTCTAAGTTGTGTTTAATTTCTTTGAACTGTTCAAGCATAGAGCGCATACGAAAGCCACTGGCAGCATCGCAGATATAAATATCCATTAGTTGTTCATCGCTTAGTCTATTTCTCACTGCTGCACCACGTGTTTGGCTATTTCTAGCATGGATGTCGTATTGCGATAGACGTGTTATGTGTGTTTGTATTTTTGTAGAAAACGCAAGCTCACCGCTTTTCACATATCCTACTCTCAATAGAGCCGAGCTCATTTCTGAAAGTGTGATAGCGTAATATATTTCTCTTGCTTCATCTGTAGTATCTGTTTGTCTAGATGCAGGCGCTGAAGATGTACTGCGCCTGGTCTTACGGGAATCTGGTTTGGGGTGGGGCAATACACTCAACCGGCGGGCCATAGCCTTCCCTTTATCGCGAGCTCCTGGCATGCGATTTTTTTGTCCTAACATATCGCTTGAGGTAATTGCTTTTCCTGCCTCCACTGATACACCAGATGATACGGTGATAAGTGTTTCGAATGTTTTACAAGCACTTCCACCTTCAGCAAGTGTGGCGTAACATTGATCTCGTTTCAAGTTCAGACTATGTACTAATACAGCATTGAAGTATTTTTGAAGCGCCATTAAATCTGCTTCATTTATTATTCTTTCTAGTTGCATCTCGCGACTTATTTTGGCATAACAGTTCATCTTTTCAAGCCATGGAAGTTCATGGTCTACTAGTTCATTTGCTGCCTTTGTTAGTGCATCCCAGACCCTCAGGTTATCACCTGACTCTAAGTCAATTTCCCGAGGATTTACTTGTCGATCAACACATTCAAAAAGATTGGTAAGATCACCTATCAGTTTTGTTGTTATGGTCGTTGCTACTTTTCTGGCAGTAAGCTGATTTCTCAAGATGCCAAGTTCTCGCCTGTGTTCGTTAGATATCAGTTCGTTTTTGGATACGGCTACACCTGAGTCAAGCATCTGAGCTGTGCTTGCTTGTGCTAAGCTTGAAGTGGGGATTTTAATTGCATCGCCATCGATATTGTTTGGCAAAACATGATCTTTTATTCGTTTGAATTCATCACTCTTGTAGTATCTTTCATCCAACGTGAGTTGAGCAGCTAGTAGATTATATACATGACCTTTTAGTCCATTATGAAGGAATGGTTCTTGTTGGATTAACTCTTTGGTGAGGGTTTCAGAGTTGGCTGGGATTTCAGGTGGAGTGGATTGCATGCTAATTGTAAATATTGCTTGATGCGCGACCATGATACGTAGAGCTTGATCAAGTAAACCATCACTGCAGTCAAATGATTTTTTTTTCCTTGAGCTGCTATCGTGGACATGTAAGTCTAAACCGACTAATTTCTTTATTGCAGTTTCTTTTGTAAAGTTTACACATGCTTTACCCTTCATACAAAATACAGAGTATGACTTTTTCTGTAATGTCCCTCCGGTTTCTAGTAGCCCAACCTTAATGGCATGAACTTCAGGTGGAAGGTAATGACAGGGTGGTCGATCAATACTGTCATAATTCTGGATGTACAACGGAATGCCTCCGATATTTTTCTCTAACTGAGTGAGCATGTAGAGAATATTATCTAATAGTGCATCGGTTTTACTGGTACTGCTTTTTTGTGCAAAGGCTTTCAGTGACTCAATAAGACCGAATGTACGGTCCTGTATAGCTTTAGTAATGCCTCTGATATTTCCAGCTACTCCATCGGTTTCGGGGTTAAAAGGACTTCCCCTTTCAGCTTTTGCAGATGTTATGATTTTGTCAGTGGTAGCACTAATAAGTTTACAGAGCTCTTCTATCGTGATTGAGGCTCCCGCTTTACCCGCATTTCTTGACATCATGTTTTCCTTATTGAAATTGATTGGCTGAACTCTGCATATAAGCAGATTCCATTATTCTCTTGTTTATTTTACTTATGTACTAGCTGATAGAATACTTAATGTATCATTATTGTATTCTTCTGCTTGATTAATGTTTTCTTAAGGTTGTCTTGTGCTTTTTCAGCTCAGTCTGTGTTATATCACGTACGATATCAGATTTCTTTTGATGGCAGCTGTATTGTGTGAAGTTGTTATAGCGCTGCTCTGGTAATGTTTGATGAGTAGGCTAGTCACAGTCTATTTAGCACTCATGTTCGTATAAAATCAATACTATTGCATATTTCTCGTCCTATGCTTTAGAGTTATATATGCAGTAGTAAAGAGCATGTGTTGACGAGCATAGAGAAAGGTGTGCTGGTACCCGTTAGGGCGATTGAGCGCTGATGTGACTGTGTACAGCCTGCTTGATAAGAGAAGCCAGTAAGCGATTAAGGTGACTTAATCTAAAATTCATAATGATGGGTTATCAATATTTTGTCAGCACGCTACCTATGGTGTGTTCACTGACAGTGCACCAAACCCCACTCAACTGCAGGGTTGGGTATCGATGTTTTAGCTATAATTTAAAGACCTCACGCAGAGCGTGTTGGGCTCTTTTAATATCATTACCTTTGGTTCCCGGTGCATACCTTTCCATATTTGCCAGGTATAGTTGTCGAGTATTGTCACGGGTTACGTCAGCACTGGCTTGTTTGCTACCACAGCCTGCAAATCCCTTGAGCATTGATCTTTTATGCATAATATCATTGACTCGTTGCATATTAAACGGAGTGCTTATATTTGTGTGTATCACATGTCTATTAGTGTGATTAGCATTCAAGAAACACTTTACAAAAAAATCTTTAATTTTACCTGTTCCCTTCTTGCGCAAAGCCTTTTCTATTGTGGCGTCCACCAGTTTCGATTTTGCATCCCCGATAGATGGGTCTCTGGTGATCGCTAGGTTGGTTTGAACAAGGTAGGTTAATAGCTCGCTGGCGCTATAGCCTCTTTTTTTCTTCGCTGGCGTTGCTTGCCTATTTGTCTTTGCTCCCGCGAAGAAGCTTGTAGTTGCGTTCCATGTGACACCATCTTGATATGGCTTACCATGACAAGATTGTGCAGCAGCTGGGTGATTCCCTTCTGCAAGCATCGCGATTGGTACATCATCGAAACCCCCATGTTGACTTTTCTCCTGAAATTCATGTTTTTGGCTCATTGATTCATGTCGCTTAGCTGGAGTACGTGCTCGTTTGGTATCCCCAAACCCTTCATGATGGTATGAACGATTTCTCTTTGGTGTTCTTGAGTGCCCAACATCAGGTGCACACCCTTCATGTTGAGCAGTCATGACCGCTGGCATTGTTTCAAAAGTTTCTGCCTCTTGTCTTCTTTGTTGCTCTGCCATTTGTTCTTGATTTTTAATTGCGCGTTGTGCTACCAGCCCGAAAGCTTTATTCTGTAACACTGAGACAGATGAGTGGTCGATTTTATATTGCGCCAACGAATCACGATTTTCAGCCAAATATCCCTTGATTCTAGTGTCGATGTCCAGAAGGTCTTGGTATGTGGGCAGGTGCTCTTTGGTTTCATCCTCGTATGACCTGATAAATTCTTGCAATTTGGCTGATTTTCTTGTTATCTCGTCGGTGAAGTATTGCTGGTTGCATTTATTAAGAGACTGTTTAAGTTCAGCAAAAGAGGATAGCAAGCGCTGCTGATCATCTTCACTCAACTGCTGTAATATCTCACTGTTGATTTGTTGGTCATCATGCGATGCATCACTTTTGGTCATACACGCCTGTAGTTTGTGATTTGCTATCCATTCAGTGAGGCTGACTCTTATACTCCCTGTTGGTGTCTGGTGTTGCAGGGCATGATACAAGTCAATGATTCGCATTGTGGAATCAGTCATACTCGTCAAGGACTGCTCCAATTCATGCTTGGCCTCGTCAGTAAGTGCTGGCAGTGTTAACGTGTGCCGGCCGATCGTTGACGCTATGAGGGTGTTCTTTTCGAAATGATCGCTCGCAATTTTTTGTATGGATGCTTGTAACTGTTGGGCCAAAGAGTGTTCGTTAGGTTTGTGGGTTGCATCCCATTCTTTAGGCAGTACTACCCTCAGTGCTTGTATGCGATCTTGTAGCTTCTCGTGATTTCGATATTTGTACTGTTGAAACCATACTGTGTGAGCTTGGTTGAGATTTGAGAGCTCGCCTAGAGCAGTTTGCTTCTGTGAAACAAATCCTTTGAGTTCAAACCTATCTTCTTTCATTATGAGATATTTTTCTAAGCAGTATGGAATAGTGAATAACGTATCATACTGATCTGAGGTTTCTATTTTATTCCTGAATGCTTGTATGTCAAAAATAATGCGTTTAAGTACAGCAGTATTATATGTCTCAGTCAAGGTATAATACCAATTTGGAGCTTCACCACTGTATTGTAGCTGGTCATTTGCAATGTCTAAATGATGTAAACCTGTGGGTATTTGTAGCGTTTCATCATCATCATTTTTTGGGTTAAAGGCGAACAATGATGCCCGCCATTGGTTTGCTAATTCACATTGTATGACAGGTGCTAGTACACCAGTGTACCATGCTTGTGCTTGACTCATAAAACTCGAGAGTTGGTTTTTGCATGACCCTTCAGCTGTGTCTGCGAGTGGCGTTTCTACATGGCTGGTACTAACGATTGCACGGTATTCATCTTGTGTTAGTAGCTCTCTAAAAAACGCTGATATTTTTTCATTTAACGCCGTCTGCTTTTGACAGACTATCCATTCTTGCGACTTTCGTGCTTTATTCAGCTGTTTAATAAGTGCTTTATATCGACTGTAATCACAGAGGTCTTGTAGCGCCTGTCTTTTTTCATGACTCAGTGCATCAAGTTGTGTTGCAATCTCAGCTGGATCTGCCACATCCGGACCGTAGTGACTCTTTGCAGCTAATTTTTTGCTTGAGTATTCGTTGCCCAGCTTTAGGATTAGTGATCTTTGGACTTCCCTACATATGAGAAAATGTTGTTTTAGCAGTTGAGCATCGGGATACTTGTTTTGATCAAGCTGATGTTTAATTGTAGTAATCTCAGCTTGCCAATAGGCTTCATCAATAGTAGCAATATGTGATCCTAGCTCCTCCTGCTGCTTTTTAGTTAATTGTTGTATGATACGGGGATTGACGTTGACAAATACGTGGTTTGTTGTCGGTATAGGCATCTGACAGTCCTCTACAGCCGTTGCTGTCATGACGCCCTCATCACTTGGTCCCTCTACAATCATAGCTGCTGCCATGTCGGGAGTGTCTGTGGTCATTTTTTGTTGTTGTTGCGCTGCGCTATCTTCTATTAGATAATCTTGTATATCCTTCATGTGTTTATGTATATTTGCGCTATCATGATCTGGCTGTTGTCTACACGTCCCTGCAATTTTTTTGAATTGTTGCATTAGTGTTGAGTTTAGTGCCTCTTTTTTCTCCTGATATGTTTGCATTGTTTGCGCATACAATTGTTTTGCTTGCGTATCTAGCTTGCTGAAAGCCGGAAGCGCCATGAGGTTTTCTGGTATATTGGGTGCTTGCAATGGTTGTTTTAAATCGGCAATGCTCGCTGTTTGGTAATGCGTCATGAGGGTAGTGCAGTTTTGTTTGTATTCTCTTATTGAAGTTTCGTAGCTTGCAAGGTCATTTTGCAACTTTTCAGCTATTGTTGCAACGGCCTCTATTGCATTTTTATAAGCAATGGTCTGCTCTCTCATATTGCTAATAGTAAAACCACTTGCGGCATCACAAAGAAGAAACTCTATTAGGTAGTCCATCTCGTATTGCTGCTGAGTACCACCACTTTTCTGGGCGCTTGCGCGACTTTTCTTTTCTGCTACAAATAATGTTAGCCTGTCAAGTACTTTGAGTATCCTTTCTAGCTTCGATGTTTGTGTCACTAAGCCACTCTTTGATGATATGTTACCAACACGGACGAGTGAAGACGCCATTTGAGCTGATATTACAGCATAATAGTCTTGTTTTGGATTGTGCGGGAGTCTCTCACCTCCCAGTGCTGCTGAATGACAATTCTGATTATAGCCGGCTACTGTGATTAATTCTTCAAAAAGTCTTCTAGCATTACTTGATTCCCCAAGTGATTGGGTTACAACTTTACGTTTCTCTCTGACATCAGTATTGCTTAGCAGTGATAAATAAGACCTAACACTTTGAACGGCTTCTGTTGTTGGAATGTTCTCTAACTGCGTTGATCTACCAATATCTGCATAAATATTCATCCATGCAACCCAGTCCTCAAGCGTTTCACCATCTGCATATTTGATTTCACCTGCTTGCTTTTTTAATGTTTTTAAGTCTCCGTTAAAGCCCATGATTTTAAGTTCGATTTGTGCTCTGGCATCCTTTGATTTTTCTGCACCTATTTGTTCGTTTAACTGGCCTAGTTCTTTTGTGATAAGCGCCGTCGTGCTCTCATATATTTCCTGTAACTGCTGAAACATTTTAGGGTTGATTGCTATTTTATGGTCAGCTAGCCCAGATTGTGTTACCCAAAACCGGTACTGATTCGCATTCACAGGATTATATTCTCCAAATACCATTTTCCTGATGTTGTGATATTCATCTGATCGAGCGAAATGTTCGTCTACGTCCCAGCGTACTCTGAATAGTGTTGCTACATGTGCCTTCAGATCATTGTGCGTTGATTGAGCGTATTGTGTGATTGCATGTATAACGTTTTCAAGTTTAATTTTTTCTACGACTTGTTCTTTTTTTATGCTTAGCGCCACCAGTGCTCTCATTCTGACTGTCAGTTTAAGGGCTTTGTCCAATAGACCTTGAGACAAATCCTCGACCTTTGGTGCGGCTGCCTCTAATGGTAATATTATGCCAATGCTGTCACCAATTGCTTTAAGATTTCCTTTTGGCAATACATCGTGTCCTTCTGTTACTGTGACTGAATAGGTGGCTGCTTTCCCGATCGCTCTTGTTCTTTTAAGGCCTATTTTGATCGTATGTACTTCTGGTGCCACTGCTGCACCGTCTTCAATTGATTTGCTTACTTTGTCAAGCATGCGACTAGTGGCATCAATGATGAAGTGATGTTTATTGCAACCTTTTGCGCGTTGATTAAACTCACGCATTGCATTCACAAATTCTACACTTTCTGTACGAATCATTGATGCAATGCTGGTTATACTGCTTTCTTTTCTTGCATTTATGAACCTAGACTGTTGCGCCAGATGATCAATTCTTTTGGTCAATGCTTCGATTCTTTGCGCTAATTGCTTACTTTTGTACTCTACTGTTTGATTTTTTGACATTTGCGCTCCTGGTTTTGAGTATGCAGCCTGTGCTGCGAGTTTGTTATGCTTGTATTCTCTCTTGAATTGGTGTGAGAGGCCATACTGCTAGGTTCCTTAATGCACCATTATTGTTGTTCTTAAAGTTATTAATGACGACTTAATATTTGCTTCTTTAGTGTGCGCAGTTAAGTTTGATTAAAGTATCACTGCGAGCTAATTTACTGTTCTTAAATTGACGATATGGCTTGATTTTTATGAATCTACCTCGGATACTTGATTAATACTATTTAAACCATTGTGGTTGATAATGAGTCAAATCTACAGCATTTCTCAAATCCGGCAGATTGAGCATGCCGCTATCAAGAGTGGCTTGCCTGCTGAAGCCTTAATGCAGCGCGCTGCTTCTGCGGCATTTGACCTGCTGGTTGAGCATTGGCCATATTGTCGGCATATCATTGTTTGTGCTGGAAAGGGTCATAATGCCGGAGATGCCATCGCTTTAGTAGATCTTGCTTTGCAGCACGGCTGGCAGGTAGATTTTTATTTGTGTGCTGATCAGTACGAGCTTCCCACACCGTCGCTGGCTTTGCTAGAGACTCTGCAGGATGCTGGTTTACCCATCCTATCAATGCAGGATTTTGTCGCAGCGTCAGGTGCTATTATCATCGATGCTCTACTGGGTATTGGTTTGAAAGGCCAGTTATCAGACGCTCTGGCTCAGGCAGTGCAGGCGATTAACGATTCTGCTTTGCCCGTGCTGAGTTTAGATGTGCCAACTGGCGTTGATGCCGACACTGGCGGCGTGATTGGCAGTGCGGTGAGGGCAGAGGTTTGTTTGACTTTTGTTGGTTACAAGCAGGGTTTAATGACCGGACCAGCGCTGTCCTATGTCGGACACCTGGTCTGTGATCGTTTGGGTATTCCTGACAACTGTTACTCAGGCATTCAGTCTACGTTACATGTGTTAAATGATGCTTCTGTTGAGGCGTGTTTACCGCCACGCGACCCCCATAGCCATAAAGGAGACTTTGGTCATGTCCTAGTGATTGGTGGTGATTATGGCATGGGTGGTGCCGTGCGTATGGCAGCTGAAGCTGCAATGCGTGTGGGGGCTGGTTTGGTGACAGTGGCCACACGCCCGGAGCATGTGAATATTGTCAGTGGTTCGCGTCCAGAGCTGATGTGTCATCAAGTACAGGATGCTGACGATCTAAAGCGACTCATTGCTCGCGCTAGTGTGATCGCATTAGGTCCTGGCCTCGGCACATCGGCTTGGGCAGAGACCTTGTTTGACTGTGTCTTACAGTCCTCACTGCCAAAGGTTTTTGATGCAGATGCTCTCAATATTTTATCAGAGCACCCGATGTCCATTCAAGATTTGGTGTTAACACCACATGCCGGTGAGGCTGCACGCCTTTTGGGGCAGGATATCGCTAAAATTGAGGCCGACCGCATTGCTGCGATACGCTCTTTGCATGAGCGCTATGGTGGCGAAATTGTTTTAAAGGGAGCCGGTACGCTGATTTACAGTGAAGAGCAAGGTATTTCACTCAGCACAGCTGGTAACCCAGGTATGGCCACTGGTGGCTCTGGTGATGTATTGACTGGCATGATTGCAGGTTTGATCGCACAGGGCCTATCACCTGCATCTGCAGCGCGCGTTGGTGTGCATACGCATGCACGTGCAGCCGACTTAGCGGCTGAGCAAGGTGGTGAGCGAGGTTTATTGGCAACTGATATCCTGTCTGAGATTCGCTCTGTTGTGAACCCAAGAAAGTAGCTGGTGCAGCTACTTGTTTTTGGCGCGATAGGCTTTAAAAACAACTCTAAATGCGAGTCCACGTCCTGAGTCGGGGTTGTCTAATCGTATATCCGCATCATGCAGTTTTGCAATCTGATGTACAATACTCAGCCCTAAGCCGCTACCACTTTCATTGCTGCCCAGTACGCGATAAAATCGCTCAAAGATACGTTCTTTCATGTCATCAGCAATACCAGGCCCATTATCAATCACGGATAGGACGATGTGATTGAGTTGCCGCTCGATAGTAATGCGTACTTCACTGTTCGGTGGGGAATAACGAATGGCATTGTCGATTAAGTTTCGAGCTAGAATACCAATGGCGGTGCTATTTGCAAAGATGATAGGTCGATCTTTCTCATCATAAATCAGCTCAATATCGGTGTTTTTGTCAATGGCTTGTGTTGCCAACAGTGCGGTTACTTCGGTGACTTCGTGCGCTAAATCCGTGGGTTTAGGGTCATTGATGGCTGCATCAGGCACCATGCGACTTAATGTCAGTAGTTGTTGTACAATGTGTGTGCCCCTGGTGACGCCAGCAACGATAGAGGAGAGCGCTTGCTGCCGTTCCTCTTCTGATTCAGTGCGTAATGCCGCTTGGGCGTGGGCGCTTAATTGCGCCATGGGGGTTCTCAGCTCATGTGCTGCATCACCAGCAAAGCGTTTTTCGCGAGAAAATGCGTCTGACAGGCTACCGAAGAGGTGATTCAGAGCTCTGATAATCGGTGCCACTTCTATTGGTGCTTCACTGGCGTCAACGGGCCGTAATGAGTGAGGTGCTCTTTCGTCTACTTCGCGTGCAATTTGTTTCAAGCTTTCTAACCCGCGTCCAACAATGATCCAGATGAGTAAGCCAAGAAAAGGGTAGGTTACCAGCATGATCAGTACAGAGTCTTGCGTTAGCTGGTTTTCTAGTTGTTCTCGATAATGTGCTTGCTCTGCGACCATGATAGTGAAGCCGGTTTGATGGTCATAAAAAGTATTGGCACGCCAATAGCTCCCAGCAATTGATTGAGAGCTGAGGCCATCTGTGCCATCTGTCAGTGGTTTCTTGGGTGCATTATTCGACTTGAGTGCGAGAAAGCCATCATCCATCCAGACCTGAAAGGCTGTGGAGCGTTGAATCTTCTTGCATGTATCGAGCTTATCTTGACAGTTGCCAGAGTTGCTCTCGAGGGTCTTATCGAGTCTTTTTTGAATGGACTTAAAGGCTCGTGTTTCATTGACACCACTCATCATTGCTGCAACGCGATGTGTCACTTGCACAAGATCCAGGTCCAGTTGGTGCTGTATATCTCTGTGTGCCAGATAAAGATTACCAATAATGGCTAGAGATGTTATGAGCGTCACACTCAACAGGAGGTTGATTAACAGGAAACTGCGAATGGATACTTTCACAGGCAACTCCGGTGATCATGAAAAACTGGATTATGCGTCGTCACTCGGCGGTGTCTTTTCAATCATATAGCCGACACCACGAATAGTGCGGATCAGTTTGTTGCCCAAGCGTTTGCGAATATTATGTACATGTACCTCTAGCGCGTTACTGTCAATGCTTTCACCCCAACCGTACAGGGATTGGCTAAGCTGGTCGCGTGAAATGACACGTCCAATATTTTCAAGCAACTTATGCAGTAATGCAAATTCGCGGCGTGAGATGTTCAGTTCCTTGCCTGCTTTGGTGACGGAATGGGCGGACGGATTGAGAACAATATCGCCGTATTCAATGATGGGACTGACAGGATCATTACCAGAGCGACGCTTAAGTGCACGTATGCGGGCTTCCAGCTCTTTCAGGTCGACTGGCTTGGTCATATAGTCATCAGCGCCAGCGTTAAGGCCCAATACTCTGTCCTCAATGGCATCTCGCGCGGTTAGTATCATGATTGGTGTTGTGAGCGCTTTTTTACGGAACATTTTCAGTACATCAATACCATCCATCCCGGGCAGACCGAGGTCCAGCAAGATTATATCAAATCCCTCGGATGTGATGGTTTTAATTGAATCAATGGCGGATGTGCCGCTATCGATGATCTCTACCACGTGGCCGAAGGTTTTCAGGCCCATTTTGATGGCTATCGCTAAGTCTTGGTTGTCTTCAATCAGCAAAATTCTCATGTTCGTATCCTATCATCAGAAGTGATCTAGTAGAGATTGCCGACTTGTTTGGTGGTAAATTGACCATTTCTGCAGAGTCAGTAATCGTGTCTCACATACTAACATAATAAGATTTGCGCCAGTTTTCAAGGTAAACCGCAGTGTTGTCTCTATTCGCCGCATACGTCAACATCGACATGCATTAATTTTTCGCAATATCTGTTGACAACTGACCTTGCATAAGTGCTAATATTTGTGCGTACAAGCTAGTGTCACGGATGCATTTGAGTGTGTCTTATGTGTATGCTGCTTTGAAATGCTTTGTGCTGCAATCGTGTTACACCAATCGAGGAACCTAAAGTCATGATCAATAAACAGTCAAAGGTATGTGCAGAAACCACGCGTACCACATATCGGGATCAAGTCAGCAAAATATTGTTATCATCGGTGGAGCAGCGCGCCGACAAAGAATTACTAAAGCAGTTTGTACATATTTACTTCGCATACATTCCGAATGACGATTTGCTTCAGAAGTCACCCCAGGACTGGTCAAGCACAATTCTAGCCCATTGGGAGCTTCTTGCAGCACAATCAGCTGGCGAATGCTTGGTAGAGACGACATGTATTGATCCAGTCGATGGCATTCCCTACACGCAAATTATGGTCGTTGCAGATGATCAGCCATTCTTGGTTGACTCATTGAGTATGGAGCTGGTTCGTTTGCAGTTGAATGTGAGTTTGCTTTTGAATACATCTGGTTTTGAGTTGTGGCGCGAATCAGGTGCAATGCAATTGGCTCCCTACCAGCCAGGGCGTGTACTCGAGCATGCAAAAGCGGCGCTGTTGCTTGAAGTCAATGTTCGCTTGTCTGATGAGCAGCAGGAGACACTTAAAAATAATTTTACGCGCATTTTGGGTGATGTGTCAGCAGCAACAGCTGATTGGCCAGCAATGAAGTCTGAGCTACGTAAAGTCATTATGGCGTTAGACAATCGTCAAAAAGATTCACCACAACTGTTGTTTGAAGAGGAAAAGATATTTTTGAGCTGGATGCTGAAAGATAATTTTGTTTTCTTGGGGTGTCGATTTTACGATGTCATTAATGATGGCAAAGAGTTGGCGTTAAGCGCAAACAAAGACACAGGCTTGGGTGTATTACGCGCATCACTCAGTCAATCTAATGTGCGCTACGTGCAGGACATGGCGGCACGCGCACGTGATTATTTACTGAATGATGATAATCAGCTGATCATTGCAAAAAGTAACATGATTGCGACTATGCATCGGCGTGTGTATACAGACATGATTGGTGTAAAGATACGTAATGACCAGGGAGATCTCATCGGAGAAATGCGTTTTATTGGTATGTTTACATCGCATGCCTACGCGCAGAGCCCGAGAGAAGTGCCACTACTGAGGAAAAAGGTAGAAAAGATATGTGAGCGCACAAATTATCCAAAACAGGGGTATTTGTGGAAGGACTTGATACACATTATTTCAACACTTCCAAGAGATGATTTGTTTCATGCGACAGTGGATGAGCTTTACCAGTGGTCTGTGGGTATTTTGAGAATACAAGATCGCTATCGTACAAAATTATTTATCCGTCAAGATGCTTTTGATCGCTCATATTCTTGTTTGTTGTTTTTGCCGCGTGACAACTTTAACTCAAGTATTGTTACACAGTGCGAACACTTACTTGCTAGCCGCATGCAGGCAATCAGTATTGAACATTCAACACAGTTGTTTGGTACATCATTGGCACGTATTCATTTTGACATCAGGGTGGATAGAAAGAATGCCCCAGAGGTTGATGTCGTTGCGCTTGAGAGAGATGTCATAGACTTGTGTTCCTCCTGGCAAGACCATCTCAAATCGTTGCTTTTCGAAAAATGGTCGCCAAGCGAAGCGGAGCAATTGAGTAGAAAATATTTGACTGCATTCAGCAAGGTTTATCGTGAGCATTACTCGCCACAAGAGGCCTTTAGAGATATTGAATTCATTGATCGTTGTGTGAGCTTGCAAGCGCAACAATCGGTGTTAATCAGTTGCGACGATATGGGTACATGCAATAAGTGTCGTTTCAAGCTATACAGTTTGTCTGAATCTGCTAAATTATCAGATATTCTTCCGGTGCTTGAAAATATGGGTTTAATGGTGTTGGATGAGTTTCCGGCGCAAGTCACAATGAAGGATGGTGTTGTTGTTTGGATTAATGACTTCTTATTACAATCGGATAAAGTCACCATCTGTAAGATCATGCCACATGCACAGTCATTCGAAGAGACTTTTTGTCAAGTTGTCTCAGGAAAGTTAGCCAATGACCCATTGAATACATTGGTTGCCAGTGCTGGCTTGAACTGGAACCAGATTAGAATGCTGCGCTCATACATACGATATGCCAAGCAAATAGGAACCATGTTCAGTGAGTCATATATTGCTGCCATACTCTTAAAGTACCCAAGTGTTGTCGAAAATTTAGTATTGTTGTTCGAGAATCGTTTCAACCCCGAGTTAACAGATAATCGTGATGAGCGTCAGCAACACTGCTTGCAGTTAATTGTAAAAGAGCTTGAGCAGATTTCAGTGCTGGATGATGATAGATTGATTCGAATGTTGCAAGGTCTCATTTTGGCAACATTGCGAACAAATTATTATAGAAAGTGTGATGACCGTGTATCTGAATTTTTATCGATAAAGATTGATCCCAATGCCATTCCTAACTTTAGCTCTAGCAAAACGAAGATTGAGACTTTCGTTCACGCCGTTGATTTTGAGGGTATTCATTTGCGGGCTGAAAAAGTTGCGCGCGGTGGAATTCGCTGGTCGTCTAGAATTGAGGACTACAGGACAGAGGTTTTAGGTTTAGTCAGCGCCCAGTATGTCAAGAATGCTGTCATTGTGCCAGCAGGTGCAAAAGGTGGTTTTGTTTTGCATGCACCTGAGTCATCCTTTACGACTGAAGAGTTATGGAAGGAAGGTAAGCGTTGCTATGCATCGTTCATACAAGGAATTTTAGATGTCATAGATGATCGGATTGATGGGGTTGTTCAGCACCACCCCGATGTTGTTTACTATGACGGTGATGACCCCTTGGCCGTTGTTGCGGCTGACCGTCGTACAGCATCATTTTCTGATTTAGCAAATGCACAGGCACTGGAGCGTCAGTATTGGCTGGGTGATGGCTTTGCATCTGGTGGCTCGAATGGTTATGATCACAAAAAAATGGGTATCACTGCTAAAGGTGCTTGGGTGTCCGCCCGGCGCAGTTTTCAAGAAATGGGCCGTCATCTTGATTCTGAAAATATCACGGTTGTTGGTATCGGAGATATGAGTGGCGATGTCTTTGGGAATGGTATGTTGCTATCACCAAACCTGAAGCTACTGGCTGCATTTAACCATAAGCATATATTTTTGGATCCTAATCCATGTCCCCGCACCAGCTTTGAAGAACGTTCCCGTTTGTTCGCATTAGCGCGCTCGGGTTGGAATGATTATGATCCTAAGCTCATCTCGAAAGGGGGAGGTGTATTTGAGCGTACACTTAAATCGATTCCACTCAGCCCTGAAATACAAGCATTGTTAGGTACTCATGAGTCTGAGATGGAGCCATTCGCATTGATACGTGCGTTGCTCATGTCTAAGGTTGATATGCTTTGGAATGGTGGTATTGGCACCTATGTCAAGTCGTCACATGAGACCCATCAAGATGTTTCAGATAAAGCCAATGACGGTTTGCGTGTGAATGGTAACGAGGTGGGTGCGCTGGTTGTTTGTGAGGGTGGTAACCTGGGGTTGACACAGAAGGGCCGTATTGAGTATGCCGAGCAGGGCGGGTGTGTATTCACTGACTTTATCGATAACTCTGCGGGTGTCGACTGTTCTGATCATGAAGTCAATATCAAAATTTTCTTAAACGAATTGGTCGCCAGCGGTGAGATGTCTCTGAATGATCGCAATAAATTGCTAGAGGAGATGTCTGATGAGGTCTCCGAGCTTGTATTAAGGAACAACTATTTGCAAACGCAGTCCGTTGTTCTCATGCAGCGGCTTTCAGCGAAAAAGTATGCTCCTTTTCATCGTTTGCAAGAATCACTTGCTGATCAAGGTTATTATAATGAGCATGATGAGTCGCTGCCTTCAGAGAAAACTCTCCTGGCGCGACAAGCCAAGGGGTACGGATATACTTCTCCAGAAATGTCGACCTTGTATGCTTACACTAAAATTGCACTGGTTGAAGGGCTTCGTGAGCATGATTTGTTGGGTGATGAAGAGTTGCTGGAATACTTGTATGCCAGCTTTCCTGATGTCATGTGCCAAATGTATGGTGAGCGTTTGAAAAACCATTATCTTGCAAATGAAATCATTGCGACGCAGCTAGTGAATGCAGTGGTCTCCGATATGGGGATCTTGTTTTTGAATCATTTGATGCATGAAACTTCTGCGTCTCTGCTGTCTGTGATGCGCGCTTATGTTGTGGCTTCACGACTGTTTGATCTGAGATCGTATCTTGGTGCAATCAATGAGTTGGATCATAAGTTAAGTCCAGATATGCAGTCAGAAGTGCGTTTGTATGTTGTTGCATTGATGCGAAGAGTAGTGCGCTGGTTGTTAAGAAATACGTCACAAGGTGATGATATTTCTCAGCTGGTGGCTGGGTTTGCAGAGCCTATGGGTGTCATTAATGAACACTATTCTGATATTGTCACAGGCAAGATGGACGATGCTCGACAGTTGCATCAGCAGACCTTGGTTGAAAAAGGCGTACCTGATGATTTGGCAATTAGGCTCTCAAAAGCGCATCTGATATACCATGCCATGAATGTGTCTCATGTTGCTATACGCTGTGATATGCCAGTACTGGCTTTGGCGAAATCTTACTTTAAGGTCAGCCATTGCTTGAGATTATTCTGGTTCCGTGAAAAAATTGATGATGCTAACTTTGAAAGTGATTGGGCTTTGCTTGCTCGCTCTGCATGTAAGGCCGATCTAGACCAATTACAGCAGCAGTTGGCTGTTAAGTTCCTCAATAATGTAGGTGAAGCAGATTTGACGACCCAAGCCATTGATTTGTGGCTCGCAACGCGACAAGCTGCCGTTGATCGTTGGCACAGCATTGTGGCAAGTCTACAAGGCACAATGCCGGGTGACTCTGCTATAATATTTGTAGCGATGCGTTATTTGAAGGAAGTATCTGGTGCTGACTGATTTAAGCAGTTGATGTCACGTGTTGGTGTCGAAAAAAATGTTTAAAATCAGTTATAACTCAGCTTCATATAGCGCTGATGTGTTGTGTGATAGGAGAGTGTAATGAGTTGTTTAAGTAACAAAAGTGAGCCAATAACTATTAAGAAGCTTAATGTTGGTGGCCTTAATATGCATTACCGCTATTGCGGTACCGGTGAAGTTAACTGTCTGTTTTTACATGGAATGCCGCTCTCGTCTTATATGTGGCGACACGTCATGCCATTGCTGTCTGAGCAGGCCAGTTGCTATGCCATTGACCTAATGGGAATGGGCGACAGCGATCAGCCTTCTATTGCCTACACCCATGAGGAGCATGTGCAGTTTGTGGTTGATTTTATTAAAGCCATGGGTTTCTCGAAAATTGTCCTTGTGATGCATGGCTGGGGGTCAGTTATTGGTTTAACCCTTGCAGAGCGCTATCCTGAGCTGATCAGTGGTATTGTTTGCTTAGAGTCACATATACGCACGATCACGCATTGGGAGAAACTATCATTACCTGTGCAGTCGCTTATTTCTTGCTTGCAGGATGGGCCTTCTGCTCATCAGAAGGTGGTGCAAGATAATTATCTAATAGACAAATACCTACCAGCTTGTAGTATGGAACGTCTACCTGCAGATGTCTTATCCGAGTATGCGAGACCATTTGATACTGTGGAGAGCCGTACTGTTTTATTGCAGTACGTACATGAATTGCCTAAGGGGCAGTTGGATACACCAGTCACAAATGCAATCCACACGTATCTTCAGTGGCTGAAAAAAACCGATATACCTAAGCTAATATTATACGGAATGCCTGGATTTATTACGCCCATTGATGCTGTATCAAATGCGCTTCAGTCCTGGTCTAATGTCAGTGCTGTCGAGTTGCCTGATGCCATGCACTTGGCGCCAGAGTCATGTCCTGATGCCATTGCTTCAGCGTTGCAGGAGTGGCTAGAAGAGCTGACTCTTTCTTAGAATGAGTGCATGTCTCAGTAATGAAAGCGGGCTATTTCTCACTTGAAGTGGCGATTTTTCTGCTACATTGCTGATACTTTTTCGATGTTTTTTTCAAGGATTATGGTTTAATCTACACATTGATTGTCGCTATTGTGTGGTGCGTATGTCAGCAAATATAACAGCCCCATCCTTACTGGCAGCCCCTTCTGGTGGCTACCCTTTGAATTTAACACCAAACTGTCGTCATTCATCTTATATGAACGCCTTTCGTTTGCGTATTTATAATGTGCTCATCAGCTCATTTCCCACTTTGAGCAGGGCAATTGGTCGCGCTAAGATTAAAAATTTATTTTCCAGTTTTATGCAGGGTTCAGATGATAGAGTCCTCATCACTGGCAATATGATAGCGGTATTGCAGCAATACTTTAAGTGCGTTTTGTCAGGAGCTGAGTGTGAATTGGCTTTGCTTGAAAGTTCAGTGGGTGTGATTTCTGGTAATAAACTGATATGTTCTCATCACACGATTAAGCGACTACGTATATTTGTAACACAGTATAATGTTGTTTAGTATTGGCGTTGCTTTCAGCGTCAGCAGTCACTGCCATCGTTGTCGCACTCTGAGAAGCAATTATGGTTTATTCGTAAAACCACTTGCAATTTTTTGTTATTACCATTATCGATCATGAATTTTTATTATCGTATATTCAGTTGTAAGCGTTCTGTATTGAAGCCCATCACTCAACCCCTCTGATTTTATCACTATTGAAGTGAACACCTGTAGCGGATTGCCAATATTTCAAGTAAGTCTCACTTGCTGTGCCATCAATGAGCGAGCTCCGATTGATGTATTCGAAAATCTCGTCATAGCTTTTAGCCTCATTTCTTGAGGTACGGCGGTGAATAATACTGGGGTGAAGCTTCGTGCAGTTATCGACGCTAGCAGCTCCCATGACTTGCAAAAAGCTATGGATTGTTTCTTTGTGAAACTGATAAACTCGCTGACCTTTATCTTGAATGTCTAGGCCATAGCGTAATGCTGAGTTTTGTGTTGTGATGCCTGTTGGGCATGTGTTGTCATGGCATCGACGTGATTGCACGCAGCCCAGGGCGAAGAACATACCACGCGCTGAGTTGCAGATATCTGCGCCCAGAGCCAGTTTTGTCATGAGATCAAAGCCAGTGACCACTTTACCACTGGCAATCAGTGTGATCTGATCACGTATGCCACAGCCTACAAGCGTGTTGTGTATGAATATAATACCTTCATTCAAAGGTACGCCTATATGGTCTGTAAACTCGACTGGTGCCGCCCCTGTGCCACCTTCACAGCCATCAATGGTGATAAAGTCAGGCCTCATATCGTGGTTTAGCATGGCTTTAGTCAAGTTCATGAATTCAATACGATTTCCTAAGCACAATTTGATGCCCACTGGTTTACCGCCGCTGAGCTCACGTAGCTGTGTGATGAATGCCAGTAGTTCTTTCGGTGTACTGAATGCCGAATGACTTGCGGGTGATTCAACATCTTTTCCCACTTCAACCCCACGTGCTTCAGCGATCTCAGCATTGACTTTTGAGCCGGGAAGGATGGCACCATGTGCCGGTTTAGCACCTTGGGACAGCTTAATCTCAATCATTTTCACGCTGGGTAGCTGCGCTCTTTTCTGGAATTCAACAGCATCAAAGCCATCATCGTTACCACGACACCCAAAGTAACCAGTACCGACTTGGAATACGATATCGCCACCTTCGATCGTGTGATAGCGACTAACACCACCTTCTCCTGTATTTTGATAAAAACCACCTTTGCTAGCACCAAGATTGAGGGCTTGCACTGCCTCTGGGCTGATAGCACCAAAGCTGGTTGCTGAAATATTGAACACAGAAGCAGCATAGGGATGTTGGCAGTGATGGCTTCCAATGATCACGCGTGGGTCGGTATCCTTCACAGTGATAGGTTGCATGGTGTGGTTGACCCATTCAAAGCCAACAGCATGCACATCCATTTGTGTGCCAAACGGCATATAATCCAGTGATTTTTGTGAGCGTGCATACACTAGGTCGCGTGTTTTCTTGTTAAAGGGGACGCCACTTTCATCACTGTTGATAAAATATTGTTGTATCATTGGCCGAATCTTAAGTAAGAAAAAGCGCCAGTGTCCCCAGACAGGGTAGTTACGTAGGATATTCTTTTTTCTCTGAAAAATGTCATATATGCCTAGTATAGAGAGTAAGGCAAGTAGGCCAACAAGCCACCAGGCAGCGGTTGATATGTGGGTGAGTGCTAATGAAATGACCAGAGATACTGTGCTGATCAAATAAAACTGTTTGCGTACAACCATCTTATGCTCCTATAGACAAGCCGACTTTATTACCTCATTATAGCAGACGCATATACGCTTAACAGTCGGGTATGCGCGAAAGAGTACCACTGCCTATGGGAGAGCGATTGTGACAGAAAACAGCTACCAGCTATCTAGCTATGATTATTCCTTACCATCAGAGTGTATTGCGCAATCACCCTTGCCAGATCGCTCAGCCAGCCGTTTGCTGGTGCTGAATGGCAACCAGCCTGCATGGGTTGATGCAAGGTTTAGAGATGTTTTATCACTGCTAAAGCCAGATGACTGTTTGGTTTTTAATAATACCAAGGTGATTCCTGCACGTTTGTACGGCATGAAAGATACGGGGGGTAAGATTGAAATATTGGTCGAAAGAATACTCACAAATCATATTGTATTGGCGCATATTAAAAGTAATCGTTCACTGAAGGTTGGTGCACAATGTATTTTTGCTGATGGCCAGCTTCAGGCATGTGTGCAGCGCAAAGAAGGTGGTCTATATGAATTGGCTTTTGACTGTGAAGACTTGTTACAGGCACTTCAGCAGTGGGGACATGTGCCACTGCCGCCTTACATTAAGCGAGCTGCAACGGATGAAGATACTCAGCGCTACCAAACGGTATATGCAAGTGAGCCAGGTGCGGTCGCTGCCCCAACAGCGGGCTTACATTTTGATGAATCACTATTATCTGCAATTCGCTCATTAGGGGTAGAGACTGCGGCTGTGACATTGCATGTTGGTGCAGGTACATTTCAGCCAGTGAAATGTGATGATGTTCGTGAGCATGTCATGCACGAAGAATGGATAGAGCTAGCTGATGAGGCTTGTGAGCGTATTCGTCGTTGTCAGGCCAGAGGTGGGCGTGTCATTGCTGTCGGCACAACCAGTGCGCGGGTACTAGAATCGGTTGGAAGAGGGGGGAGCATTAAGCCCTTCAAAGGTTTAACAAATTTATTCATTTATCCGGGTTATCAACCGCGCGTGGTAGATGTGCTGGTAACGAATTTTCACCTACCGAAATCAAGCTTACTGATGATGGTCTCAGCATTTTCATCTCTTGAGTTTATGCATGCGGCGTATCAGCATGCGCTTGAAAAAGGCTATCGTTTTTATAGCTATGGCGATGCTATGTGGTTGCCAGTGAAAAAATAGCAACATGACGACTCATCAAATCAGTGTCCGATTTGTGATTGGTTTCCTGGTTGCAAACTATCTTTATGATTTTCGGTTTGCTAATCACATCGTGATGATTACCTGTCATGCGCCCGTTGGCCACAACAAATGTATGATAGGCTCTAAAAAGCTTTCTTTGACTGTTGATGGTAGCTTCGATATCAGTTACACAGTACTGTCGATGTGTGTACTTGTTTCAATTGTGGATGTGTGTGTCATCTTGGTTTGTATGCATTTGATAATTCAAAACATCAAGTGGGTGGTAGCAACATCACCATCGTTTTTTGGCGTACTTTGCCTATTGCCAAGCCCAAAGTAAGAGCGGACAACTAATGATGATAATGAGGATAGTCAGTGGCAGTCCAAATTTGATGAAATCAGAAAACTGATAGCCACCAGGCCCCATGATGATCACGTTGTTTTGGTGAGCAATGGGAGTCATGAAGGAGCAGGACGCACCAATGGCGACTGCCATTAACATCACATCAGGGCTTAAGCCCATGCTGTTTGCAAGTGTTAGGGCTATTGGCGCCATGATGATTGCAGTTGCAGCGTTGTTGATGATCGATGATAATATAATGGTGATAAGCATGGTGAGTGCGATTGTCAAAATGGGTGGGGATGCGTGCGTGCTTTGGTATAGCGCTTGGCTGATCATATCTGTAGCGCCACTGCTTTGTAAAGCATTACCAACGGGTATGAGTGCAGCCAGTAATACAATGAGTGACCAGTTGATATAATCGTAGAGCTTTCTGGCAGAGATGCTTCTGGTTATCAGACCCAGCACAATAGCACCAGCAAAACATATTTCTGCAGGTGCAAGACCAATACTGGCAATGATAATTGCCAATAAAAAGAAAAGTGGTGGTAATATTTGCTGTTTTTTTTCAGGCAGGCTGATGTTTCTTTCTTTCAGTGGTAGTAAGCCCATCTGTATGATGGTGTCAGAGATATTTTCATGTGAGCTCTGTAGTAGTAGCACATCACCTGTTTTGAGTTTCGTTTGATGGATGCGCTGTCGTATGCTTTTACCATGCCGAGAGATGCCAAGCAATGTTAAGTTAAAGCGAGAACGAAGGTTATATTGCTTGGACGAAACACCTTCTAGCTTAGAGTTGGGCGTCACGATCGCTTCCATAAGGTGGTTGTCTTCTGAGGTGAGGCGTGTTGATTGATTGTTGTCACTCAATTTGATACTGGCTTTGCTGTCAACGATAAACTTCTTCATTTCATCTGGGCAGGCCTCGATAATGAAAATATCGTTGGGTCTTATTTTCTCGCTTTGTCGAGGATTAAAGCGCTTGTGTTTGTTTCTGATAAGGCCCACCACAATAATATTACCTTGTGTTTCATGCTCTAGTTCACGGATGCTTTTACCAATAAAGGGTGAGTCATCGGTAAAGATGACTTCAGCTATATAATTATCTAAGTCAAATGTCTGCTCAAGACTCTGTCCAGATCGTTCTTTGGGCACAAGATATTTGCCACATAAAAATATGAAAATAAATCCTATGAGTGCGATAGGCCCACCCACAGTTGCGAATGAAAAAAATGAAAATCCTTCATGTAAATTTGCTAATCGATATTGCGAAATAATGATGTTTGGTGGCGTGCCTATGAGTGTAATGATGCCACCCAAGCCTGCACAGACAGCCAGGGGTAATAGTGTTTCACTGACATTGCGGCCATATTTTCGTGTCACGCTGATGACAAAAGGCATCATCAGGCTCAGTGCACCAATATTATTCATGAAGGCAGACAGTACGAGTGTGATAAAGCACAGGACTGCTATTTTTAATTTAAAAGAGTGTGAAAATTGTAAGCTGCTGGCAGCTAGATTTTCAATGAGGCCGCTTTCAGCAATCGCCCCCGACAGCATCATAATGCATGCGACCGTTGTGACAGCAGGTTGGCTAAATCCATTGAACACGTTGTGAAATGGTATGACACCAATGAGTACAGCTACAAATAACGAGATGAGCGCAATCACATCGTAGCGGTATTTTCCCCAAATGAAAAAAATCAGGGTAATGGTGAGTAATCCAATGGTCAGTATTGCGGGATTGAACACAGTAACTCCTTGTTGGCATGTCCTATTGGCTGGAGTGCCTTGAATCGGTTGGTTGTAAATAGTTTAACCAGAGCGCGGGGCCGTACCATACCGATCTGATTCATTATAGATTAACACAATGGGTAGCAGGGCGGTATGATGAGTTGTGTATTCAACTGTGCGCTAGTATAGTGCATGAGAGCAATGTGCCTTTGATGTTGCTGACACCTGAATATAAGGAGGCAAAAATGGCTGAAACTGTAGATGACTTAACCATAGCTTACACTGAAGGTGGTGTAGATACGGTCAAAGAGCTGGATAAGGTTGTGCTGACCAAGGGAGCCTGGTCAACCATCATTTATCAGTACGAGAGTTGGGATAGTGGCAAACAGGTCTATAAAGGGCCAGCCTATAGTATCCGTCGTTATCAAAAGCGTAATGGCGTTTATCAGCAGAAGTCAAAGTTTAATATCTCCAGCAATGATCAGGCTGAAAAAAATCATTGCAGCGCTGACACGCTGGGTAGGCGATGCTGAGTCTGAGTAGATGATACCAAGATTAGGATTGAGACCTTTATAACGCTTGCAGTTGAACCTTGTTGCGTCGCAGGCGTTAGCTACTCAATGGGAAAACTTCAAATAACACGCCGATGAGTGGGTGATCCAAATAGTTTAGCTGCATGCTGCGTGTTCGCCTTTTCTCTTGCATATAATAATGACAGTACTCACTGCCATCACAATGTCGAGTTGAGCGCATATCGTTGGGTAGGCTTGTGCGGGGAATGCGGTAATGAAGCTTCAGCGCTGCATTGAAATATCGGTGCAGGGAGAGCCTAATCGAGCCCGTGACAAGTGTGTTTGCTGTGATATCAATGCTGGGGTCAACGTTCTCAACATTGGTTAATGCGAGTAATATTGGGTGGTTCAGCTTGGTTTTTTCTATGCGCCATGCTTGATGCAGTAAAATTCTGGCATTGTCTTGCTTTTTGAGTTGTTCAACAACATTTGACAGTTTGTCTGGCGTGATGCTGCTGACCCTGTTTGAGTCAATGCTGCTTGCTTTGAGTGCGTGCGTGCTGGTCCATGGTGGTGTGTCTCGCCAGTATTCGCTGGCAAGGTGTTTTGGGGCTGCCTGTTGAAAGAGTATGACTTCAAGTTGATATGCTTTGGCTGGTTTGGCTGACCAAGCAAACGCACTGATGATTGAGAGAGTACTGTATAGCAGTACTCGTAAGAAAGAATGGATTCGCACATGTCACTCCGTTAAGACAATCACTCTTTAAATCATAAATATAAAGCAGCCTGGTGACAAGCCACCTGCAAAATGGGTTATTAATTGAACAGATCTTTGCTCATTTTATTAGGTGTGTACGGCGTCTTATTCGATGATCTCTTGTGGAGGCTGGTGACTTATGACACAATGCTGTTTGAATTACTGGCAAGCCCTGGGGGTGCTATGGTCATTTTGGCTATTGAGTCATCTTGTGATGAAACAGCTGTTGCTTTGTACTCACAGCAGCATGGTCTACTCAAGCAAGTCGTTTATACGCAAGCTGAAATACACGCTGCATACGGCGGTGTTGTGCCTGAATTGGCTTCCCGTGACCATATTCGCAAGCTACTGCCAGTTATAACGCAAGCATTACAGCAGTCAGGCTGCACCTTTGCTGATGTGACTGGTATTGGTTATACGGCAGGACCGGGTTTAATTGGCGCATTGATGGTAGGCGCCAGTGTTGCCAAATCACTGGCATATGCCTGTGGTTTGCCTAGTCTGGGTGTGCATCACATCGAAGCGCATATCATGGCTGTGATGTTGTCTGAGAGCCCACCGAGTTATCCATTTGTCGCGTTGGTGGTATCTGGCGGGCATACTTTGTTGGTGGATGTGCGTGGTTTGGGTGATTATCAGGTGCTTGGTCAAAGCATTGATGACGCAGCTGGTGAGGCATTCGATAAAACTGCCAAGCTATTGGGCCTGCCTTATCCGGGAGGCCCGCACTTGGCGCGTTTAGCCGAGTTGGGTGATGCCAGTCGTTTTCATTTTACTCGACCGCTGTATCATGAAAAAAGTTGTCGCACCAGTTTCAGTGGCCTTAAAACGCAAGTCGCTAAGTGCTACCAAGCACACAAAGAGCAGGCTGTAGAGTCAGACATTGCGGCAGCATTCCAAGAGGCTGTGGTAGACGTTTTGTTGAAGAAAACGGTATTTGCACTTGCGCAAACGGGCTATCAAAGCTGTGTTGTAGTCGGCGGTGTCAGTGCAAATAAATTATTGCGCGCAAGCATGTCTGCTAAAATGGCTGAGCTTGGTGTCTCGCTGACCATTCCCAGGCATGAGTTTTGTACTGATAATGCAGCTATGGTGGCGGTAACAGCTGCAATGCGACTGTCGCAAGGTCAGGTTGATGCCAGTCATGCGATCGAGGCGCGCGCACGTTGGTCGCTCGACAGTCTTTCTCCACCTTGACTGAAGACATCAATCAGAAAATTGTGCAACTGAGTCGAGTATTTGTGGGTGGGCGCGTCTGTTACCAATGATGATAAAGCGTCTTGTATCATCATTTTGAGCAGTCGTCTCAGTGAATTCACAGCCGGCTTCTTGCGCAATCAATGTGGCAGCATGTAGGGCATGTGTTGTGCACGGTAGTTTGTCCCAAAATCCATCGTATCGGCTGGCAGCTGTGTGTGCAATAGCCAGTGAAGGCAGGTGAGTCATATCGATATTGATAGCTTGCTTGGAGCTGGTTTTCATATATTTGACAATGGCTTCGTTACCGGCACCGCAGACGAAAAAATCAGCTTTGAGCATATTTTTTTTACCCTGACGAATACGTCTTTGATTCAGTTGAGTGCCATGGTTGCGGGTAGCAACATAAATTTCTTCAGATAATGGGTGGTAAAGCAAGGCGGCATCACATTGCCCCTTGTTCATAATGGCAATACTGATGACATAATGCGAGCTGCCTCGGCTGTAGTAAGCGAGCCCTTCAAGCGGATTGATGATCCAACATGTTTTGTCTGTCACTGCCGGCAAAGTATGTGGCATACAGCAGAGATGTTCAGGGTGGCTTGCTTGGACGAGTTGTTGCATTTCGTTGAATGCCTGGATGGTGACTTTCTCTAGAATGTGCGCGCGCTTGCTGGGAATGAGGTTACAATCACTCAGCATATCTATTTGGCGATGCAGATGTTTAGCGGCATGCCTTGCTGCTTGTTCAGCGATATTCAGTATCGGGTTGCTCATAGATTGCCACCTTGAAAAATAGAACAGTGTAACATTTTTTGACTGTCTGACAAGCCGTGATTGGGTATGATTTGGCTGTTGTTACACCTTGCAAGTTGCTGTTCTGGTGTTATAATGCACCATTACTGTACATTTTGGGTCTCTGCTATGCAAAATATCCGCATTGTTCTGGTGAATACCAGCCATCCCGGTAATATCGGTGCAGCTGCGCGTGCCATGAAGGTGATGGGTTGTTCAGATTTGGTTCTGGTCAATCCTGTGTCATTCCCGGATGCAAAGGCAGATGCGATGGCAACTGGCGCAAAAGAGATGTTGCAACGTGTGCCTGTGGTATCCTCATTACCAGATGCTTTGGTTGGGTGTGAGTATGTTTTTGCAACCACAGCGCGGCCTCGTTCATTGGATTGGTCGGGATGTGACGCCAGGGAATGCGCGCATACAGTGGTTGAGAGCTGTCATAAAAAAATGGCGATTGTATTTGGTCGAGAACGCACTGGTCTCACCAACGAGGAATTGGCGATGTCGCATCGCTTGCTGAACATACCAACAGCAGATGATTTTCACTCGCTGAACTTGGCTCAGGCTGTGCAAGTCGTATGTTACGAATTGTGTATGGCGCGTCGTCAGCATCAAGGCACTAAAACCATACTGACAACTGAAGAAATTGAGAGAAATGCTTCTATGCATGAAATGGCTGGTTTTTATGATCATTTGAAGTCAGTGATGTTGCGCTTAGGATTTATGCATCAACAGCAATCTAAAACTCTCATGCAACGTTTAATGCGCTTATTTAATCGCTCTGAATTGTCGGTGACTGAGTTGAATATCATGCGTGGCTTTCTCAGTGCGGTTGATGATGTTTGTCCTGGTGAGCAAGAGTAGTTTGGAAGTAGGCATGGCGAAAACACATTATTTTGATCATATGGCTTCAACACCCATTGACCTGGCTGTTATAGATGCGATGGTCACAGTGATGCATGATCCGCGCTATCATGCCAATCCAGCTGCTACTCAACATGCAGCTGGCTATCAAACGGCACAATTGGTTCAAGATTGCCGGCAACAAGTGGCAGCATTTTTGGGGGGAGTGGATCCAGAGGGTATTACCTGGACCTCTGGTGCAACCGAATCAATTTATTTGGCATTGTTGGGTGCTGCTGAAGCCTACCGCCGACAAGGCACACATATCATTACCTTTGCTACTGAACACAAAGCCACACTCAATGCCTGTCAAGCCCTTGAAAAAAAGGGTTTTACTGTAACTGTCTTGCCGGTAGAAACATCCGGACATGTTTCTATGCAGCGACTGCAAGCAGCTATCCGAGCAGACACCATTTTGATTTCAGTCATGCATGTGAATAATGAAACAGGCTTGGTGCAACCCATTGAAGACATGATATCGCTTGCGCATGAGCATGGTTGTTTACTGCATGTTGATGCAGCACAAAGCATTGGTCGATTGCCATTGCATGACTTGGCCCCAAAAGTGGATTTATTATCCTTTTGTGTACATAAGTGCCATGGGCCAAAGGGTGTAGGCGTTTTGTATCGCAAAACCAAACCTCTGGTGCGTCTCATTCCGGCTATGGGTGTTCATCGGCAAGATAAGTTGCGTGCTGGTACGCTGGCAACACATCAAATTGTTGGCCTCACCAAGGCGCTGCGCTTAGCCAGTGCTAGGCAAGTGGCATCCTACGCTCATGTTGAAGCTTGCCAGACACTCTTTCGTCAGCAGTTGGCTAAGCTCCCGGGCATGCTATTTAATACAAGGCAGCGTGATAGCGTTCCGCACTGTTGCTCTTTTCATGTTGCTGGCGTGTCAGTTGAGTGTCTATTGGCAGATTGTTATGAGTTCGCGCTTTCGACTGGCTCTGCATGCAATAGTGCGACGGAAGAACCATCACACGTTTTAGTGGCCATGGGCTTTTCACCAATCAGGGCTCACCATAGCCTACGAGTTGGATTTGCACACACAACACAGCTGACTGATGTTGAGGCGCTACTGCAGGTGCTCACGCAGGCCATTACTCGCCTACGGCATATAGCCCCCACTGATCAAGATAGGGGGTTATCATGATACCAGCATCAATGAGTGCGGTTGCTTGGGAGTGCTACCAAAATTGTCTGCATGCTTTGCCATCAACAGCACAAAGGCCGCCAGGTTCAGTGGTGATTGACAAGCAAAGGTCAGGCTCTATTGCACGCATTGTATTCATTGCATATCTTGATGCTGAAATGGGCGTCCAGTGCCAGTTCCAGGCCGTCGGGTCACCACTATTGATTGCCGTTTGTGAATACGCTTGCCGTCATATCTCAGGGAAACAGCCGGGGGTGGATTTAACGAGTCTTTGTGATACTATTTGTCATCAGCTGCACATACCTACGAAGTTGAGACATCTTGTGCAGTGGGTCTGTCAATCATTACAGGCAGTGATGGCTGGTCTACAAAAAGATAGAAAATAGTATCGTTCCTGAATATGCTTTCTTGCTGAAAAAAGTATTGCTATTTCATAATGATAGGGTATCATGCGCTCGAGTGATTTGTGTTCTGTACCGTTTGCAATATACCAATGTGTGTTGTCATCGATTTCATTTGGGTTTCCTAAGATTAATTTAATAATGAAGGGTTAAACTATACATAACTCCCATTGTTATTGGAGATTGACTATGTCAAATGAATACTATTCAGCAAATACATCATTATTATGGCGTGACCATGCATCACATCGAGCTTCTGGAGAGCAGGCCCGGGCGCCATTGCAGGCAAATCAGACTAATAAAAGTAAATAGTGTGCTGATATTTGCTTTGCACCATATGCTTATGAGGCCTAATTTTGATACAAGAGGTTTATGACCCAGGGTAGTTGTAGTCCTGGTTCAATTGGTTGGGGTAGCAGCTAATATCTCAATGACTATCACTCATGGTCGATTATATGTGTGCCGGTTTCTGACTCTTCGCTCACAAACTCATCATGGCTTGTTGCTTCATTGCGCCACGGAAAATGGTGATATATACCATTGTGCTTGCCTGGTATGATGGGGTATTTGATGATGTTAAAATACGGTGAATAGTCAAAGTCACATGGTTTATAGAGTCTTGGATTGCGGTGTATCATCGCCAAATCAGTTGCGTTGTCAACGATGAGTGGTAATACAGGAAAATTAACATGTATGAATGCTTCTGCAATCAGGGCGGAGCAAATATCTCGCGTTGCTTGTTGTTGCTTCCTGTGTTCAAACAGGCCGGCAAGACAACGCCTTGGAATAATTCTGCCAAGTGCACCGTATAACCCCAGTTGGCATAAGTGCTTCATGTTATATTCACGCCCCAAGTGCTTGGCGACAAAGTCGATGACTTTTTGCGCGTCGTCTGCCGATAAGCCATTTGGTCGGCAAATACGTAGATGTAGCCCTTCATAGTGTTCGGCGGGTACGACACGCGTGCCTGTGCCGGGCATGGTATCGACAAAGAGCTGACTCGTTGGGCTGCCGATAAAGTGGGACTCCACTGTCTGTCGCGTGCTGTGATTGGTGATGCTGTGTACGCGTCCGATATACAGTGCAACATGCGTCCAGCAGCTGGCTGTCATGCGTTTGATAATCTTGCTGGCACGATTATGGCCTTCGATGAGTAGAATATCGCCCGGAATGATTTCATGACATACGCGTGTGAAGTCCGTTAGTTTGCTCTCACGACGCCGGTCAGACGGCTCCTTGCTTAAATATCTTGCAAGTATGCGGCCAACTGTATGATTAATGGACACTTGCTACCCCGTAAAAGAATGTTATATAAGCAATATAGCACTATATAAGAGGGATCGCTTACCGTGTATTTGCATATCATAACCCCGCGATGCGCATTGAATATGGCAATCTATCCAACGACTCAGTGTCGGTGTATATTTGTGTTGCATAATATATGCTCAGAGAAATTTTCAATTAGGGTTAGATATGAAAAATGTTCAAAGTAGGATGTTGTTTACACATTTGTTCGGTGATAGTGCTAATCTCAGAGTGCGTTGTTATATCTATACGAATTATGTCGAAATTCCAGGAACATGGGGGGGGGAACGATAGAACTGGTAGCCCGGAAACAGAGGCAGTTAAACGGTCGGGGCGCGAGATTGGTAATTTACAAGCACTTCAAGAAAAAGTACATTTCCTGTTGTTTGTCGTGAAAAAAAGCGATCTAAAGCACAAAGCACAACTGCTTCGCATCCTCAGATTGATTAAAGCAGCGAGGGTCCATTATAAACATGATATATCGGCTGCAGATAAAACAAGTACCATTCTTGAAGAGAAAATAAGGTCTTTAAATGCAATATGGTCAGATCTAGATAGTGACAAGCGTGATAAATTTCTGACAATGGTGCGCGATCATATGGTAATGCGTCGACCTACATTTGAGAAGGTATACCCTGGTGTTGATTGTGGTCTTCGTTGGAGTTCTGTGGCATCTACTGTCAGTGCTGCCATTTCCATATTGCTCGGCTTGTACTTGCTTTATAACCATGGCCCTGGCGAACTAGCACATGGCCTTCTTGCTACAGGGGCCATTTTAATAATTGCTGCAGTGATCTGTATTGTGTCAGTAATCGCAGTAGGTAAAAAATATAAAGATTACCGAAAAGCACTTCAGTTGAATGGCTCTGACGAAATAATAAGCTTACAGAAGAATACGAGCAGCTTACTATCTCAAAAATCATCAACTGAATCAAATGAAGGTAGAATTTCTCCGATCAATGATCATGTGTCGGAAGGAGTGCAAGCAAATACTGCGTCGCTAGAGGGTGGGGATGATAATACCCCCAAGGGTCTTGTGAGTTCAGAAGAGGGCGTAAGTGCTGAGAGTGCGCCGAGGTTCAAGGATTTTCAAGAAGTAATTAGTTTCTGTATCGATCAATATCCGTCATTATCTGATGATAAGAAAACAGCTGCAGTTGAATCCATAGCTTCGTTCTTTGGCGGCGAACATGACTTATGGGAATATTATTATATGCAATTGTTTGCTAGTGAGAAAGCATTGAAGTCAGACTCTTTATTACAATGCTACGAAATCTGGAAGCAGTCATTGAAAAAGGTAGGTCCTCGAAGTACAGACAAGGTTTATCATTTCTGTTACAGTAATTATCATGAGAAATTTTATCAGATGATTGAAAAAAGTTTGGATGGGGGCTACCACCTGCCCAGTGATGAATGCTTGGGATTCATGCTGGATGACTTAAATGACAGCTATATTAATCAGGATCATAATGTTTCTCGCTGTGTAGAACAAGACCGAGAGTTGCTCCAGCAGCAACAACCAAAGCGACATGAGCTGGTGAGATCGATTAATCGTATTTTAAAATATAGAATGAATGATCGGCCGTCCCAACGCCTATTTTGTCGCTTAATCAATCATCATGCTGTAGGTAGTCATTCTGCTAGTAAAAATCTTCAAGATGGAAATGACAAATCTGCTGATAGCTGTGATGATTTACGTCGTGTCCATCATTTTTTTGCGGTCAATCCAGGATTGAAAAGATGGACTGGTGGCGGGATAGCCCGCTACATCAGCCGTGGCATGGATCAATCTTCAATGTGAGTAGTACACATTGCTCAATATGGCTCGGGTATGGGCTAATTTCTCATGTCACTTCATGCCTGATATGTCTGCATGCCTCTTGAATTTTCTATCCTTAACGCTCGGAGCATGTCCTCTGCTTTTATAAAGGCGCACCAGGTTATGTGTCTGCTCGCTGAGGCCCTCTGGTGACGATTCTTTTGCTTTAAGGATGAGTGACTGCAATCGAGTACTGTGCTCACTCTCGTGCTCGCTCTGTGGTGGAGCCGCGTGTTGGGTCGGATCAACAAGCGGTTTTCCATGTAGGGCGTGTATCATTCCCTTTCTTAATCGAGATGTGAGAGCATGATCGCGTGTGAATATTCTTATCTCACCATAGGGGTTGTAGTCAGTGCCTGCCTGTGAGTTTTTTAATCCACTACTGACACATAAAACGATGTTGATATCTTCCTTTCTAAAACACGATTCAACTGATTGCAGCATCTCACTCGTAGTTGCTGATGTCCAGTCAAGAATAACAACCTTGGGGGTCGGTCTTGCACGCCTAAGCAGTTTATCAATTGCTGCAGCTGCTCTTTCTTGGGTCGTACGCACGCTTGTGCTGTTATTGTGGTTAAGATCATAATATAAAAGAAAGTTACCATATTTTGTATCATATTGGTCGGTAGACTTGATAAATGTAACATCAAATTCTCTGTTTTTCTTGACCAGTTTAATGGCATCAAGTGTTTCGAAGTACATTCTGGTGCAGTCGATAGCCAGTGTTTTATTGTCATGTGATTTGCTATAAAATTGGAGTGCAGTTAGGTGTGCAATCAGAATTGCTTTCATGCCTGAGCAAACACGAATTTTTTTGTGATATAATCGAGATTTATTGCAAAGACTTACCTCTGAGTCAGAGTCTGATCCAAACCCTGGTGCTATATGGGCGAGACCTCTAGTACCTGGCAGAGTTTTGTGGATGTGCTGCATGGCAAATTCAAGACCAGCTAACTCAAGCATTGCATAGAGACCAAAAAGAGGGGGTTGCTTTGATTTGGGTCTATGAAGTGGGCGTAATGAATGCATCATTTTAGCAATGATGTCAAAAAAAGCCTTATCATGACGGTAAATCCATTCGAATGAAGGGTTTGAAAAGAATTGTTTTTGTACATTCCTTGATATTGATGTAGATAAGTTTGGCATCTGTAATTGAGCAGTTTTGGTTTGCCTAGATGGAGACCTTAATTCAATAAGTGGCTCAAGTTCATCAATCATTTGACCCAGTGCATATTGTATTGGGTGCGTTTTTCTGCTTCTGATTGCAATCATGAGCCTGCTAATCAACAAATCTTTTCCGCCATGATGTCTGAATATTTCTTGAAGGCAATCCTTTCCTGTTGTGGTTGCAGATTGCCGGATTAATTCCCATGCGCACATGCCATGTGTCAATGTTGGTTTTTTACAGATTCCAGCTTTCCTTTTGTCTGGAAGCTCTTCTTTGAGCGCTATGTATGAATCATATAATGTTGATAAGTTGTCTTCAGAAAATCCATTTTCATATCCTGCTGATCCTTTGAGTTTATCCAATACTGATTTTGTATCAATTTTTAGTCTTAGCTTGTGGTAATAATACTCTTTGTAGCTTAACTCTTGCGCTGGCTTTAGCCGGTATTCTCCTTGCCGATCGTCGATATTATGAAGTACTATCATGATATCCACGAGCGTCTTTGCAATCAAATCAGCATAACATGTGGGAATTAAGCCGGGGTTAATACGGAATGTTTCACCTGTACTAGACACGCTAGGACCATTATGACTAAAACTCGATCGCATCACCATTTCAATAGGAATCCCTTCTTTTTCTGCATTAATATTAATGTATGCAATGAATATGCATGTGAGTAGCTGTTGAAACTGTTCATGTTTGTTGGTTTTAACACTCTTTGCTTTTCTTGTTTTGCCCCAGTATGTGACCCAATCTTTAGGGCGAGTATCGTAACAATCTGGGTTGTTGTTAGGTAATAATATTACAACACATGGGTATCTATTGTCACTCTGAACGATATTGAGTGTATGCTTGGTCATTGCCTTAGGAAAGTATTTGTGAGACGCGTGATATTGTTTGTTAAAACGCTCTTTGATCACACGACACATTTTTCTTTTGTATGAGAGTAGCGCATCATGCATATTTTCACTACCACCTCCTGCTTTTCTTTTTTTTTCTGCATCGAAGGCCTGGCGATACTCTTGAACACTCAATGGTGAGATAAAATTACCAGCATGTGAATTAATGGCCATCATGCCAGAATACCTGTTACTAATATGCACGTTCTCAGTTGTAAGGTGGGCTGCACTTGACGCTCTAACCTTGTCTGCAAACCGTGTTTTCATGCTTCTATGGTACGTTAACCAGTATTTGTGCTCTCCCTGTGCTGTGACGCATGTGCCATAATATCTGCTGCAAGATTCACACCTTGGGTACAGGAAAGAATCTGTAATCAGTGCGCTATTTTGTCCAGGCCTCAATGCGCTCTCTGTATCTTCAAGGAGTATTTGCGCTTCTCTATCATAGGCATAGTGTTTTAACTGCTCTCTTAAGTCAAGTAAAAATGCAATGTTGTGTTGCTTTACTGCGCTAGCCCATAATAACCTCAGATGTGCGTCGATTGGGTAAAGTGCGCCCAGTATCTTTACCAATGGTGCTGGATTTAATCGAGCCCTTTTCTCTGTGGTCGTCTGAGCTGCGCCTGCTACAAGTTGCATGCTTACAGTTGCTGATTCGGCTTGTAGCCTTTCGGCACATGCTCGAGTGTGAGTGTTTCCATTAGGTTCGGTGACTAATTTGCGTTTTTGTGGCTTCATTATGATATCTCCTGGGTTGGATTGTTAGTTTTTTCGCGCTTTCTTGTGGGTGGCAGCTTGCATCATGTTTGCTTTTTTCTTTCCTGTCAGAATAGATGAGCTACTTATTGCAGGAGCTGGTTGTGCTGTCATCTCCATCAGGTGTGTGCTTTTTTCCTCAGCGATTTGAGCTAAACTCTTGCGTATCAGTGCATACTTGAATTCTGATTTTTGAGGTCCACTCATTGGTATGTTTGATTGCCATACACACAGTGCTATAAAGCCTGCAACATGTAATGCGTTGGGTGAGCTTCCCCATTCTTTTCGTAGCGAGGTATAGCTAGAATCCACGCAGCGAGAAAGCTGATCAGCAATATAGTCTTCCTCATATTTGCTGAAGTGCAATTGTTCTTTTCGAGCTGATTCTGATAAAGCATATGCATCCTTGATGAGGCTCGCGCCTATCAACTCGTCACGATAAATACCTTCTATCCCAGCAATGATTTCTTGTCTTCTTCGGCTCAATGTTTTGCATCTAAGAATTGGTGGCTTACGTTTGTTTCCGGCATGGTTTTTTGGCGCTAATGGTATTGCTAGTGTCGGTTGTCCCATTGTTGATGAAATGAAGTTTTTAGCATGGAGTAGTGCGATAATACCAGTGTCAAGATTATTTTGATAGAATTGACTGCAATTTACTACAGTGGGGTGGTCATCTTGCCTTGGTTGTCTCACTGTGATGCCACATTTCTCATTGATAATCGAGCAGATTGCGTTGCTCAAGTCAATTATCATGTCTTTGATATCGCTTGATAGTTTTTGGTTTCTGGCTGCTGTTGTCTGATTGATTCGTACGCTCATTTGAATATCCAGCTCTGCGTGTTTGGGTGGGTTCAGCCTGAACTCGGCAGTGTGCCAATTGGTGCCATCAAAAAATGTCACTAAAATATTTAAGTTCTGGCTTTTGTGATCCCATATGCTGTCGTGTAGGCGATAAAATTCAACTCTAAAGCAGTGTTGAAATTGTGCATTAACGCGCCTGAAATGACAGGGTTTCTCGAAGTACAATATAGGTGTTTCCGTGCTTCCACACAGTATACCAAGCCTGTAGTTTCTGTTCCCTAGTTGTGCATGTATGTTAGCGCAAAGTCCGAGGTGCATATCAATATCGTCCAAGCGATATAGTGGGTGGGCTATGTGTATGTGGTCACGCATGGGGGAGTGATGACAACTTTTTCGCCACTCAGAGTGTGTCATTATACAGCTTTCGATGAGGAATGTTTTTGTAGACTCTATTGACATGCTGTTCCCATGCTTTTCAAATAGTTTCCTCACTGGTGGGTTCGTAAAGTGAAGATTGCTTACTGCGTGATCACCAATAGTATGGCTGATGACATTTTGTACAGAGCACTGTACCGGTTTTGCTTGAGTTACTTGTTTCTTATTCTTTGATGTCTTTTCAATCCAAGAAACTGGCATACCCTCCTTGTGACATTGTTCGATGTCCTGCACAAATGCTCGAATAGCCAGCGCCTTTTTCGTTTTCGGTCGCGCACCAGTGCTGTCATAGCGTTTACCAGTGCTGTCATAGCCGTGAATGCCATTTAATGGATACATATCTTGCTCTATGAGCAGTGGTATTAAGTGTTTGTTTATTTTGTTCTCTATGCTAGCCATGTAATCTTTATGTATTCGTTTTAGTCGTTTGGGATACTTTTGGTAGAATGAACCAAGAAATTTTGGTGCCATTAGCTTCAATTTTTTGAAGTCTTGGTTAATTTCAAGCTGTTTATGATGAGCTCGGGACAATCTACTAAATAGTACGCGTCTTCCATCAGAGACACGCTTAATGAGGTGGCAAAACCCTTCAACGGCATCATCATTATATTCCTGTAGGTTATATGGTGTCAATATTCCATCAGATATGGTGATGAATAGTTGGTTGATACGTGATATGCTTGGATTAAGATCCAGTATTAGGAAATCTAAATGATTATTTCTAGCTAATTCTGTTAGCTTAAGTCGTGATTCTGTAATATAAGCCACTTCTCTTGGGATTTCAGGCCGTGGCTCTCCGGTCAGTCTATCTTTTCTGGTTAGACCAGAAATGGCTCGGGAGGCCTGCTCCTCCAAGTTGAGATGAAACAAACGATTTCCTGGCAGTAGCATGACAACACCATCTGCATCAGTGCCTTCATCCCGTGGTGGCATTGCTTCAATAAGCGATGCCGAGCGTGCGGCAGACAGTAGAATCTGTCTTGTGCTGCCTGTTTGGTCACCCAGTAATGTGAATATGTTACTTACCCTGTGACTGCATAGCCGCTGTTTAATTTCTTTTTTATCTATTGTTGTTATGCCACTTGCTGCACATTTTGCATGTTTTTCTCTATAGTTGTCGATGATTGTTGGCGCATCGTATGTTTCCTCAAGACGGTTTGATTCAGTGTATGGATATGCCCTTTTGGAGTGCGTTATTGTCCAATCTTCATCATCACCTTTGATGATATACGCTTGTTTATAGCTTTTCTTTTTCTCTTCTTCTGGTTCTGTTAATACTTCAAAGTCATTCAAGCAGTAAATTATCTCATTGACAGCATAGTTGATATGTTTTTTGCTCTTTGCTCCGGCAGTGCAGGCTAAGGCAAAGAAGATAAGCTGTCTTCTTTCTCTGTCTGTTGGGCATGCCTCGCCAGACTCGATTGCTTTCCAACGATCTAATGTGAAAATCTCTGTGATGTTTTGAGGTTCTTTTTCATCTGTCAGGGCATTGCCTATTTCGCGTGTGGCTTCATTGTGTAAGAAGTCACACCTTTTAGTGCTTGTTTGCTGAAGAAAAGCAAAGTGAGGCTCCTTGTTCTCATCGAGAAACAGTGCGGTTCTGAGCCCGCGGTCTTTTGTTTTGTAGAGTAATGATTGAATTTCTTCTAGTGTATGTGTCTCTGTTAGGCGTATATGGATACCGGTGTGTGGTTCAAAATTGTTATCAAAGCTTCTACCATTAACTATTCTGCTTGTCAGTTCTTCTCTGATGAGTCTTCTATGTTCTTCGTTCATATAAGGACAGAAGTCCCTGTCAAAGTTTATTTTATATTTGACAAATGATTTCGTGCTATTGCACTGGGAATCACAGTCTATGAGGCCAACACGCACCCCCATGTGTGCCAATTCAGCTGCGATGTTGAGTGCTGCTGTTGTTTTCCCAACGCCACCTTTGTTTGCGTAAATAGATAAGATTCTGGTTGTAAATTCTGTTTTTTTTGGAGTTGGTGCTTCTACTTCCATTGCTGCTTGCGCTGCAGCATCAATACTTGCCTTCGACATATAATACTCCTTGTAATGTTTACTTCCAGAATAGCTGGCCGTATTTTCGTAAACACTATTTGAAATGAGTTTGTTTGTAAATGGTTTTGTTCGTCTGGCTAAATTTTGGTTGGTAGGTGCTTGGTAGTAGACCATTACTTTAATTTTTATTCATTAGAGCATGCGATTGTGCTGCTTAGCCTGATTACATGCTAAGTATCACTGAGTGTGAAGTGTGAATCGTATTGTATGCATGTCATGTGTGCTGCTTACAAGGGCGCTTATTACTTGCCAGTGGTTTATTGCCATTATCAGTTGACGTGATCTCTGTTTATAACAAGCTGTATTTTCATTTTCGTGTCTTGGCTTTCTACGATCACTCTGCTTAGTCTTGATGCTCATGGGTTTGTGCTATTTTGGAGAGGGTATTACTTCTTTCATGCTGCTGCGACTGGCCACGGATTAATTGGCTAGATTGACTTGCACGGAGGGTCAGCATGAGCTAGACTTGGATCTGATCATATTTTTGACTTTTTTGGAGCGGATTTTGATAAACTTCATAGATCTTGCTGCTCAGCAGCGCCTTATCCAGTCACGTTTGCTTGGGCGTGTTAAGACTGTTTTTGGGCATGGCCGCTATGTTTTGGGTCCAGAGGTTTCCGAGCTGGAAGAGGCTCTGGCAAAATTTGCCCAAGTTGATCACTGTGTGGGCACATCTAGTGGAACAATGGCGCTGAAACTGGCTATGATGGCACTGGATTTGCAGCCGGGCGATGAAGTGATCACCTCTGCTTTTAGTTTTTACGCTACCGCTGAAACGATTGTTGAAATGGGTGCCATTCCTGTTTATGTCGATATTGATCCGATTACATATAATATAGATCCAGCACTCATAGAAGCTGCTATTACATCTAAGACCAAGGGCATCGTGACGGTTGACTTATACGGTTTGCCTGCTTCCTATGATGAGATTAATCGCATTGCCAAGAAGCATGGTCTGTGGGTAGTTGAAGATGCTGCTCAGGCATTCGGTGCGACTTATCATGATCGTCCTGCATGCTCATTGGCTGATATCGCTTGTACCAGCTTTTATCCAGTGAAGCCGCTGGGTTGTTACGGTGATGGTGGTGCATGCTTTACCAATAATGATGCGTTGGCCACCAAAATACGGCGCCTGGGGAACCACGGTCAGGTCAGTCGATACGAGCACCATGATATTGGTACAACTGGCCGCTTAGATACCTTGCAGGCTGCTTTTCTGTTGGAGAAGTTTGCACTTTTTCCTGGTGAGGTTGTCGCTCGGCAACAGGCTGCACAATGGTACCAGCAAGCTTTGGAGTGTTCTGTTGCTCCCCCTGTGGTGGCTTCTGGTTATCAAAGTGTCTGGGCTCAGTATACTATCAGGGTTCCCCAACGCGATCATTTTCAGAGACATATGCAAGCGAAAGGCGTGCCGACAACTGTGCATTATCCGCGTGCATTTACTCAAATTGAAGTCCTCAAAGCATACTTTAGTGATAATCAGCGTGCTTGTCCTGTAGCAGAAAAAGCTGCGTCAGAGGTAGTCAGCTTACCTTTTCATCCGTATATATCGCGCGATGATGTCAATACTGTTGCTCAGTATGTCAATGAGTACATGGCTACAATAGCAGCCAGTGCGGAAGCCATGTCTGCTGGTCAGTGATGTCTCGGTTTCAATGCTCATGGTTCTTTGTTTCGCTCTAATGCACATTGGCTGTATTGTGTTGGATAAGCTGAGAGAATTAAGTCTATAATACATGTAGTTTTTTAACGTGGGCTGCTGGCTATGGCAACTGATTTCTCTCATACTAGGCGCTTGACATTACATACTGTGATTGCGCTGTGCTTGGCTATTATATTTGCTTTTGTGGTGCGTCATTTTACAAGTTCAATCTTGCTTGGGGGGTGGTTACGTGTGCCGGGCGAGCTTTTTCTTCGTGGGCTATTCATGTTAGTGATTCCTATCATCATTACCTCAATGGTATGTGGGGCATCTCAATTGAGTGGTCCAGCTGTGATACGGTCTGGCCTATTGGCAATAGCACTATACTTGCTAACCACGGTTATTGCAGTATCATTGTCATTATTGATAGCGAGTCATTTCCCATTTTATGTTGCTCAACAAGTACAAGCTGTTGACCCAGTTGATATTAGCCAGGCACCCAGCGCAGTAAACGTGCTCATTTCCACAATACCAAAAAATATTTTCCGCTCCATGGCAGAGGGAGACATGTTGCCCATCGTGGTGTTCTCAACGTTTCTGGGGTTGGTTTTAGCAACAAGAAAGCATCAGTTCCCAGTCGTCATGTCTTTTTTTGAAGAATGTTCTAAGTTATTGATTGCGTGGATTCAAGTGATTATTCAATTTGCACCCATAGGCGTATTTTTTTTAGTGGCATTTGCCTTATATCGTACTGGCGCTGATTTATTATACCTCATGCTACAGTATTTTATGTTGGTGGCCGGTATTTTATTGCTGCATGCTCTCGGTACATATGCGGTACTAATTAAGATTTTCACACGGCTTTCTTTGCGAGAATTTTATAGCAGTATTCTATCTGTTGCTACCTTAGCATTCGGAGTGTCGAGTAGTGTTGCTGTGTTGCCCATAACGCTACAAACGGTGCAAGAGCGCCTGAAAGTGCCAAAAGCCATTGCTGCATTGACCATTCCGTTGGGTGCAACCATCAACATGGATGGAACAGCCATTATGCAGGGGGTTGCGACAATATTTATTGCTCACACCTATGGTATTAGTCTGAGCTTGATGCATTATTTGATGATTATTTCACTATCGACACTAGCTTCAATTGGCACTGCCGGTGTGCCTTCTGCTGGTTTGGTTATGTTAGCGATGGTATTGGAGCATATTGGTTTGCCTGCGAGTGGAATTGCACTCATCATTGGTGTTGATCGACTGCTTGATATGTGTCGAACAGCAGTTAATGTGACTGGCGATGCGTTGGTAGCTTGTGCTGTTTCTCACTATTCTAACAAGCGGAAGCAGGGTGTATGCGTAGAAGTAAAGTAGTGCTCTTCGGTGATTTTAGAGCTTGCTTTTCACTTCGAGCTGGCCATGCATTCGTGAGAATAATTCAAAGGCTTTATTGCTCTTGTTTGGAATGAGCAGGCTGACGATAGTGCAGACACACATATTCAGTGCAAAGGCGGGAATTATTTCGTAAAGCTTGAAAACACCACCGAAGCTTATTTGACAGTATTTCCAGGTAACGACAGCAATTGCTGCAGATAAAATGCCAGCTAACGCGCCTGCGCTGGAAAGTCTGCGCCAATAGAGAGATAAGATAATCACAGGACCAAAGCTCGCTCCCAAGCCGGCCCAGGCGTAGCTCACAAGATGCATGATGTTTATGTGCGGCGTGACTGCAATGCTGATTGCTGCTAAACCAAGTATAAAAACAGTAATGCGACCGATCATCAGTAATGTTTTTGGTGATAGCTCACGTTTTCTAATGTGAGTCACTACATCAGCTGTAATGGCACTGGATGCAGCGAGTAGCTGTGCTGATATAGCGCTCATAATCGCAGACAGTATGATTGCAAAGAGTAGGCCAGCTAACCAGTGAATGAGTTGGCTTTGGATGACTGTGATGAAAATGGCTTCTGGGTTGAGTAGTTGATTGGTGAGTATAAAGTGCCCAATTATGCCGACTGAGAGCGCTCCCAGCAGTGCAAAAAACATCCAGAAGATATGTATGCGTCTACTTTTTGCCATATCAGAGACATGTTTAATCGCCATAAAGCGAACCAGTATATGTGGCTGCCCAAAATAACCCAGCCCCCAAGCTAGAAGAGAGGACACTCCGATCAAAGCGCCACCATCGGCTGCTGTTGAAGTTAACCAGCTTTTATGTAGTTGAGAGATCAGCTGCGCTTGTTGCATCGGTGTCATCTTGTTGAGCATGATGAGCGGTATGCTGACAATGGCCGCAAAAAGCAGTATACCTTGCACCAAATCAACCCAGCTGATAGCCAAGAACCCACCAATCGTGGTGTAGAGTACAATGAAGGCGGCGCATGTGAAGAGTGCGGTTTTTGGTGGGATATGAAACACGGTTGCGAATACCAGGGCGCCACCCTTGAACCCGGCTGCTGCATATACCGTAAAGAAGAAAAGAATCGTTGCGGCTGTCAGTATGCGTATCAATTTAGCGTGTTCAACCAGTCTATCCCCCAAAAAGCTGGGTATTGTCAGTGAGTTAGCGGCAAGCTCGGTGAAGACGCGTAATCTCACAGCAACCAATCTCCAGTTGATGTAGGCACCGATTAGTAAGCCGATTGGCATCCAAACTTCAGTTTGATAATGCATGTAGGCGGCACCAGGCAGCGCCATGAGTAGCCAGCTACTCATGTCGGATGCACCTACACCCAGTGCGGTAACTGAGGCAGAAAGCGAGCGCCCTCCCAACAGATAGTCCGCTAGGTTCTTGGCTGATCGAAAGGCCATAACACATAGGATGATGACTGCGATGTAGTAAAGTAGGAAACTTGGAAGATAACTCATATGTACTTGCCGTAATTAAGTCAGACTGCATAGTAACACATGATCTGGTTACTTTCTATACCGCACAGTGCCAAATTTCTGGCGTGGCTTGGTTGCCAGTGTTGTTCTGGCAAGAAAAAGATATATTTTGGTTTAAAATGCTTGCATATCAGCAGGTAAATGCGTACTATGTAAACCATTTTGCCAGTTGGCGCCTGTCAATGACAGTGGGTGCTGACTGAATTTATCTTTATATCACTATTGGAGAAGCTAACATGTCATTAAGTTCGAAATTTATCTGCATCGAGCAGATTAAAGCAGATTATGGTCTACACGAAAAAGATACTGGATCTTCAAGTGTGCAGATCGCCATTCTTACACACCGAATCAAGGGCTTAACAGAGCATTTGAAGGTGAATTCGCATGACTTTCACTCGCGTTCTGGGATGTTGAAAATGGTTTCAAGAAGGAAGAAGCTGCTCAAATACATGCGTGCACGTGATATCACTGCTTTTCGTGAGCTGGTTGCCAAATTAGGCTTGCGCGCTAATTAAGCGTGGCAATTAAAAATAGGAAAAAAATCATATGACAACTAAAAATGCTGTTGAACATTCATTTCAACTCGGATCACATGATGTGACAATGAAAACAAACTACATCGGTAAGCAAGCCGACAGTACGGTTATCTTATCTATGGGCGAGACGGTCATTATGGCGTCAGTCTGCTCAGCTAGGCAGGACGACTACACCCGCGGATTTTTCCCCCTCACAGTGGATTATCGTGAAAAAGCATATGCTGCTGGGCGTTTTCCTGGTGGTTTCTTGAAGCGTGAAGGCCGACCAAGTGATAAAGAGCGTTTGGTATGTCGTGCAATTGACAGGGGTATCCGCCCACTGTTTGCGGATGGCTTCTCAAGAGAGGTTCAGGTTATCGTAACTGTGCTTTCAATGGATCCAGACGTGCCTGCAGATGTGCCTGCTGTATTGGCAGCATCTGCAGCACTTAGCACATCTGGCTTACCCTTTGACGGTCCTATCGGTGTGGCGCGTGTTGCTTATATCCTTGGTGAAGATGATGCGGATGATGCCGGTGAATATGTAATAAACCCATCCTTTGAGAAACTGGGTGAATCATCATTAGATATGTTTATTTCAGGCACAACTGATGCAATCACTATGGTTGAATCAGAGGCAATGGAATTGTCTGAAGCTATTATGATCACCGCATGTGAAAAGGGTCATGTGGCAAGCTGTAAAGCTGCTGAAGCTATTACTATTTTTGCTGGCATGGTGAATAAACCTGCTATTGAGTGGCAACCAGAAGTCATTAATCGTGAAGTTGAAAAAACGATTGATGATGAAATGAAGGATGACATCATTGCAGCGATTAATGCAACCAGTAAGCAGCAAAAGCAACAGCAAGTTGCGGTGGTGAAGAAGGCAGCCATTGAACGATTTGTCAGTGATGAAGTTAGTGAGAAAGACGTGAGCAAGGCGTTTTCATCTTTGCAAAAGAAGTATATGCGTGTTCAAACACTGAGTGGTAAGCGGACTGACGGACGTGAGCTTGGAGAAATTCGTGGCATTGAGGCTGAAACTGGTTTATTACCACGAACACACGGCTCTGGTTTGTTTACACGTGGTGAGACACAGGCATTGGTCACATTGACTTTGGGTACCGAAAGAGATGCACAGAAGATTGATGATCTAGAGGGTAATCGGCAGGATGAATGCTTTATGCTACATTACAACTTCCCACCGAGTTGTGTTGGTGAGTGTGGTTTCATTGGATCGCCTAAGAGACGTGAAATTGGACACGGTCGTTTAGCTAAACGAGCCATGCATGCTGTATCACCCACAATGGCTGATTTTCCATACGTCATCCGTCTTGTGTCAGAAGTCACTGAATCAAATGGCTCTAGCTCAATGGCAACGGTATGTGGTAGCAGTCTGGCATTGATGGATGCGGGTGTACCAATTACAGCACCTGTATCGGGTATCGCAATGGGCTTGATTAAAGAAGGTAATCGTGTTGCAATTTTGAGTGATATCCTTGGTGACGAAGATCACATGGGTGATATGGACTTCAAAGTGGCTGGTACAAGAGATGGTATCACAGCGCTTCAGATGGATATTAAGATCGCAGGAATCAACAAAGAGATTCTTGAGAAAGCGTTGCACCAAGCACGTGATGGTCGTCTACACATTCTAGATGAAATGGAAAAATCCATTAAAACATCGCGCGAGCAGTTGTCTCGTTATGCGCCAAGAATTGAAACGCTGCAGATTCCAGCCGAGAAGATCCGTGATCTGATTGGTAAGGGTGGCTCTACAATTCGTCAGTTGACTGAAGAAACAAACACTAACATCGACATCAGCGATGAAGGCTTGGTGAAAGTGTCTGGTCAGTCACAAGAGGAAGTAGAGGCAGCTGCGCATCGTATTCGTCAGATCACTACTGTGATTACGGCTGGGCAGATGTACGATGGTCTCGTATCTAAGGTCATGGACTTTGGCGCTATAGTGACATTCCTTGGCGGTACTCACCAGGGGCTGGTACACATCTCTCAAATTGCAGATGAGCATGTTGAGAATGTGACTGACTATGTGCAAGAAGGTCAACAGATCAGAATCAAAGTCATTGATATTGATCGTCAGGGCCGTATTCGTCTTAGCTTAAAGCAAGCTGCAGAAGCAGTGGAAGGTATTGTGCTCGATACTGAAGACTAGTCATACTACTTGACTTGAGAAGGCGGTGCTTCGGCACCGCCTTTTTTTTGTGTCACAGTATCTACATTTAAATAGGATAAGACTCACGAATAATCAAGACAAGATACATGTGCTTAGCAGGGCAGTCATTATTCACGAAAAAATCTTCTGCTGTGTAAAACAGTGGGCTACAAAGTAAATTTCTACTTTTTGCCAGGTGGTCATATTAAGCAGGGGGAGTCAACTGAAAGCGCCTTGTTGAGAGGATTGGATGAGGAGATTGCTGTACCATGCAGAATCAGAGGATATTTAGATGTTTGGAATACAGCTTCGAGCCGGAGCATGATCATGTTTGTCATACCTATGAATATAATTTTGTTTATGAAGTGACGGCTGACCACTTAAAAACGAGCATAAACCCTCAAAGCCCAGAGAAGCAAATAGAGCTGGTTTGGGTACCAATATCAAGTTTATCACAAATTGATTTGCGTGCTAGTGCTCTGAAAGATTTGATTCAGCAGTGGCTGGCGAACGATTCAGTAAGGTCATTTTCCAGTGATGTGGTGTGAAATGATGTCGTTAAATACTCTATGTGACAGAGAGACAGTTACATACTTAATGATAATCACACCCAGTTGTGGCTATTGTTCTTGTAGATGGGGATTTAAGCTATATTTAATATAAATATGCTGTTTTTGTATGTAACACAATGATTTTGGTGGTTTCCTCTTTGGTTGGTAGCGAGTATAATAGATAGTGTATTACATAATATGAGGTCTCAATATGAAATTACGATATTACTTAATGGTGGCTGCGACACTGCTTTCTTCAGCTGTTACATATGCTGACTCTACTGATGCTCACTTTATTGAGTTATCAAGTGCACGTTGCTCTGCAAGTGAGCTGAATGATGTAAGACGTTTACGCGCACACAACTACATGGAGCCACTAATAGAGGCGTGCAAGTCTGATAGTCAGTGGGAATTCTGTGGTTTTCTAAATCCATCTTTAAGATGGTGTGGCAATAAAAGTGATATGGATTTGACTATTTCTCCTGATACGCATTATATTTTTTTCAATTTTCAAAACATCAATGGCGTGCAACAGTACCGATACACAAAAGATCCTGACTGTCTTAAAGCGCATAAAATCATGACGCCTGGCAGTATGTTGTCTGGTGAGAATGTTATTTTATGTGATGCTAAGCAGGTGACATTGCATAAATATAATGGCTAGTAGTGCCTTTTTATTATTTTAAATTGTAAAACATACTTTCAGATTTTAAATGAGTAGAAAAAGACAACATTGTTTAATCCGCGCCTGATGGTGCCTTAACTATTATTTATGTGCTTGCATGCCCTGGACCACTTCATTGATGTTTGTAGTGTCTAGAATAGGCTATGGCTGGTTCGGCATGTTCGGTAATGATGATGCATCAAACGTAGCATATAGTAGATAATGCTGCGTTCGATATTGTACTTCTTTGTTATTGGGCAGTTCTGTGTGTCCTGCTGAGGGTATATTAATATGTGGTATGTCATTGTGGGTTTGTTCGGGTTCGGTGAGTATGCCATCATTGATGGTTGTTTTCTTGTGAATGAGTGGAAGACATATTTTTCCCCAAATTAGGTTGTGAGTTTCGACACGAGAACCTGTAATGATGCCACAGTCGAAGGGCATTTTTCTGTCTAGTTTTAATGGCCACGATTCTTCATCCGTACCCAATTCACAGCCTGCGGGGCCATAGAGCATACGGTACAAGCGCCACTGCTTCAGTCGTTGCACCAGTGAGCTACCATTTAATGGCGGAGCAAGCATGACCACACGTTCGAATTCAAAGCCCTTGTCTAGAGCGATTGTCTTGATGATCACTGCACCCATCGAATGACCAACAGCATGCCAGGGTTCATCGCTGTCAATGCTTGTTATTTGATTGTATATCATTGTGCTGAGTTCGCTGATATTCATCTTTGTCGATGGATAATCAATGTTGTGTATTTGGTAATCCTGTGCAAGTACACTCGCTAGTTTTTGCATGATCCTGCTCGATTTACCAAGACCATGTAGTAGTAGGCAGTTCTTCATTGTGCTTATTCCACTGTACTCAGCTCAATCAGGACATCTGCATCATGTACTGTTTGGCCTAGAGTAGGGTGCACAACCGTCACCGTTGCGTCTGCTGGTGATGTGATTTGATATTCCATCTTCATTGCTTCCATGGTCATGATGACGCTATTTTCTTTTACTTGATCGCCTGCTTTGCAGGCAATGCTCGTTATTGTTCCTGGCATTGGCGCCTTGATAGTGAGTTCATCCTCAGTGTCAGTATTGGTTTTCTTGGGCTCTACTCTGAAGCGAATAACTGCTTGCTCGTCATGGCATGCTGCAAAGACATGATCATTAACGATGGTTATTTCACAGTCTGTTTGCTTTTGATTAACCAGTAATGTAAACGCATGATCTTTAATGTGCTTGAGCTGACATTGATATCTTGTGTTTTCTAGCTCGACATGATATTCGCCATTATTTTTTGATATTGTTCCAGTCATTGGATTATTGTTTAGATACGTTGTAAGCGTGATTGGGAGAGACGATTGGAGTCGCCAACTATCCTTTTTTTGCCATGCATTGTGAGCGTTGTTCATTCTGATAGGTGGCTCATACTGAAGTATGAGTGCCAGTATCATCATTTTTTTACCAGAATTACGTGGTGATACCAGGGTATCATTTTGTTCATCAATCAACTTAATGTGATGTTCATTCGCCACGAATTTTCGGTGTATTAGGCAGTTTTGTAAAAACTGCAGATTACTTGCAATGCCAGTTATAAAGGTCTGTGCCAGTCGTTTCTTAAGGCCCTTGATACAGTCTACTCGATTTGTGCTGTGGTTAATGATCTTCATGATGAGGGAATCATAATACATTGGAAACATGTCACCACTTTCATATCCTGAGTCAATACGACATTGCGCTGATTCAGGTGGTGTGATCATCGTATGGATTGTGCCGCTATCAGGCATAAAATTTCGCTGTGGGTTTTCGGCACATATTCTTGCCTCAATGGCATGGCCATGTGCATTGATGTCTTGTTGCTGAAGTGGAATAGGGTTGTTTTGCGCTACAATCAATTGCAAATTGACACAGTCTAGGCCAGTGATGGCCTCTGTGACAGGATGTTCTACTTGCAGGCGTGTATTCATTTCCATAAAATAAAACTGACTATTTTGGTCTACCAGAAACTCAACGGTACCGAGACTGCAGTAATTGATATGCTTTGCTAGCTGACAAGCGTGTTCGAAAAGTTTTTGCCGTATATCATTGTCAACCAGTGCCGGTGCTTCTTCAATGACCTTCTGGTAGCGTCTTTGCAGGCTACATTCACGATCCAGTAAATGAATTACATTGCCATGATGATCTGCCAGTATCTGAATTTCAACATGTCGGGCTGACTCTAAATACGTTTCGGCAAAGAGGGTATCATCATCAAATGCATTTTTCGACTCTCTTTTCGCTTCTTCAATCAGGTTGCTGAATTCGTCTTCACAACGAACTATGCGCATCCCTTTTCCACCACCGCCAGCAGCAGCTTTGATTAAAAATAGTGGGCCTAAGGTGCTGACACAGTCTGCATAACTTATTTGATCGGTTAGTCTCATTGTGCTGAGCGTGGGTATGTTAAGTTCATCAGCAATTTCTTTGGCTGTGATTTTGTTTCCCATTGCGGCAATGGCCTCAGCTGGCGGGCCGATATAGGTGATATCAGCAGCTTCGCAGGCGCGGGCAAATATGGCTGATTCAGATAAAAATCCATAGCCAGGATGAATCGCATCAATACCATGTTTGACTGCCAGCTTGATGATGGAGTCGATGTTGAGATAGGTTTCTTGCACAGTTTTTCCTGGCAATATGATCACCTCATCTGCTTCACGCACGTGTTTTGCGTTGATATCTACGTCGGATGATAACACTATAGCTGTCATTGCATGCTGTCTAAGGGTTTTGATGATGCGGCAGGCAATTTCACCTCGGTTAGCAATCAGTACTCTACTGAATGGTTGACTCATTTTAGTTCTCCTTCCAGTTGGGCGATCTTTTCTCTAAAAATGCAGTCAATCCCTCATTGCAATCACTTTGCTTCCTGCAAATGTTTAGCCAGTCAGCTGATGTCCGTGATTGATCATCATTGATATTGTAATTGTTGCGAATTATTTTTTTAATGAGTCGTAGCGACTGAGGGGAGTTGCCCAGTATCATAGCCTGTGTTTTAGCAAATGATTTCTCTAATGATTCATCTGCTATGTCATGAACTAAGCCAATGGCATGCGCATGCTGACTATCAAATATCTCGGCTGTGATAAACAATTTCGCGGCTTGATTCTGGCCTATTTTATGTATGACGTACGGCATAATGGTTGCTGGAATCAGCCCAATACGAGCTTCTGTAAAACCAAACACAACATGCTTCTCAGCAATAACAATGTCTGCACAGGCTAATAGGCCAAGTGCGCCACCATAAGCACCACCTTGTACACTGACAATCAAAGGAATAGGGCAGTTGTACATGGCTTTAAATAGTTTGGCGAGATGCGTTGCGAAATCCTCTTTTGACTCGCTGTCTGGTTTTTCTCTCATTGTGTTGATATCAGCACCCGCACAGAAGAAGTCTCCATCTGCCTTGAGGTGGCACAAGCGAATGCTTTCTTGTTGACTTGCGCGCGTTATGCGTCTCTTCAGCTCAATGACCATTGGGCAAGTGAGCGCATTGCGCTTGCTTTGGCGCTTGATTGTGATTTCTGCAATTGGGCCGTCAACCTTTAACTGTATTTCGCTCATGCGTTCCCCTGTTCATTATTCTCGCACTATGCCAAAGTGAGTGTCTTCTATTTTTGTGGCATAGACAATTGAAAGACAGAGTGACAGTACTTGTCGTGTATCATTTGGCGTAATGATACCATCATCTAGGCAACGTGCTGTGTTATAGTAGGCACATGACTCCTCTTCATACTTGTTGAGTATGCTGGCTTCAAGCTTTCTTAGCTTGTCTTCATCAATATCAATACCGCGTTGTATTGCTTGGTCTTTTTTGATTTGTGTTAATACACAGGCTGCCTGCTCACCCCCCATGACAGATAGCTTTGCGTTTGGCCATGCAAATAAAAACCGTGGAGAGTAGGCTCTGCCACACATGGCATAGTTGCCAGCGCCGTGGCTACCACCAATGAGTAGGGTGATTTTAGGCACGGCAGCGCATGCGACTGCGTTAACAAGCTTTGCCCCATGTTTGGCAATACCTGCTTGTTCGTATTTTTTACCTACCATAAAGCCACTGATATTCTGCAAAAACAAAAGGGGAACTTTTCTCGAGCAGCATAATGAAATGAAGTGGGTGCCTTTTAATGCTGCCTCTGAAAATAAGACACCATTATTGGCAATGATGCCAACAGCTTGCCCATCAATGTGTGCAAGTCCACACACCAGCGTTTTGCCATATCGAGCCTTGAACTCATCGAGTTTTGAGTCATCAACCAAGCGCGCTATGATTTCATGCACATCATATTTTTTCTTTTTGCTTTGTGGGATGATGCCGTGTATTTCACTGGCTGCATAACGTGGTGCAAGTGGTTGTTGATCAGGTTCCCGGTATGCATCTTTGGGGCACATGCTGGCGCATACTTGTCTGGCCAGTGCAAGAGCATGCTCTTCAGTGTCAGCGTAGTAGTCTGCAACGCCAGATATCTCTGTATGTACCACAGCGCCTCCTAGATCTTGCGCAGAAACATTTTCACCTGTTGCTGCCTTCACTAATGGTGGCCCGCCTAAAAAAATTGTACCGCTACCCTGCGTGATGATGCTGATATCTGCCATAGCGGGTACGTACGCACCACCGGCAGTACATGAGCCCAGTACAACAGCTATTTGGGGTATATTCCTTGCAGACATACGTGCTTGGTTATAGAAAATGCGTCCAAAGCCACACTCGTCAGGGAAAACATCGGCTTGCTCTGGTAAATATGCGCCACCAGAGTCAACTAAGTAAATACATGGCAAGCGGTTTTCTGCTGCAATCGTTTGTGCCCTGAGATGCTTTTTAATGGTCATTGGAAAATACACACCACCCTTGACGGTGGGATCGTTGGCAATAATCATGCAGCGTTTATTGTTGATTAAACCAACGCCACATACGATACCTGCTGCAGGTAAGTCATGTTCTGTTAATGCATATGCTGCCAATGTAGAAAGTTCAAGGAATGGAGACTGGGCATCAATCAGCTGGTTGATGCGCTCACGCACACTAAACTGCCTTTTGGCGTGTCTTGTGCTTGTTGTTACTTCTGAGGTGATGTGTGATAACTCAGCGCATAGTTTGTCGTAGGCGTTGACGTTGTTTTGATAGTCGTCATTTTTGACAACACTGGTGCCCAGTTGATGCAGCGTCATATGGCCTCGCGTGTTTTGTTGCTCTGCGGTTGTAGCCGCTGATGGCGGCATGTGCGCTCTTTGACAGCGTGATGCGTTGATTTATAAATGCGCATATTGCTCCTAGTGGCCAGTTTCCTTGTACAGAGATTTACCGATAATGAGGCGGCGTATCTCTGAAGTACCAGCACCAATTTCGTACAGCTTTGCGTCTCGCAGTAAACGAGCACACGGATACTCATTAATATAGCCATTACCACCGAATATTTGTATGGTCTCGAGTGCCAGCTGTGTTGCCCGCTCAGCAGCAAACAAAATAGCTGCTGCTGCATCACGATTAGAGATGCTGCCGTTGTCACAATTTCGTGCAGCGTTGTATACAAAACATCTTGCTGTGCTCAGTGCAACGTACATATCAGCAATTTTTCCCTGTATGAGTTGAAATTCACCGATGGGCTGTCCAAATTGTTTGCGGTCGTGCACATAGGCCAATGCTTGATCTAGGCATGCTTGCATAATGCCCAAGGGGCCAGCAGCCAATACTACGCGCTCGTAATTGAGGCCACTCATCATGATATGAGTACCCTGATTGTGGTCACCCAGGCGATGTGTTTTGGGAACGCGACATTGGTCAAAGATCAGCTCACAGGTATCGGAGCCACGCATGCCCATTTTGTCGAGTTTTTTCCCGGGCGTGAATCCAGCCATATCGGGTGTGATGATAAAGGCACTGATTCCCCTGGAGCCGGCCTCAGGGTCTGTCTTTGCATATGTGATGATGACATCTGCACTGGGTCCATTTGTGATCCACATTTTGCGGCCATTGAGTATGTAATGATCCCCATCCTCCAGGGCAGTGGTTTTCATACCAATGACATCTGAGCCCGCATTGACCTCACTCATGGCTAACGCACCCAATTGTTCACCGGATAGTAAGCCGGGTAGGTAGGCCTTTAATTGCTCTTCGTTAGCAAATCGGGCTAATTGATTAATACAGAGGTTGCTGTGTGCACCATAGCTGAGACCGATTGCAGCACTGGCACGACTGATTTCTTCCATGGCGAGTACATGTGCTAGATAACCCATCTCGCTACCACCGAGCGACATTGGTACAGTGATGCCATGCATGCCCAGTGCGCCTAACTTTGGCCAAATAGTGGCCGGGAAGAGATTATTGCTATCAATTTCGTGCGCTAAAGGTGCTATTTCCTTGTGCGAGAAGTCGTAAACTGCCTGTTTAAGCAGTTTCTGCTCTTCAGTCAATTGAAAATCTGTTTCTGTATACATATCATATTCCTTAGAGCATTCATGAATGAATGTCTCCACAACATTTAACCATTGCTCAAGGAAGATCACAATGGCTATTGACATCCAGCTGCCCGATGTGTGGGTTTACACATTGGCGGACTATCAGCGTTCGTTCTGTCTAACGGATAATGACTTTGAAAACAGTATCTTGGAATTGCCCTCGGCACTGTCTAGTTTTAACATGCAAGCTCATCAGTTAGGCACACAAGTGGTGAGTGCTGCACCTATATTCACATTAGACCGGTCTGCATTCAAGCATCAACTGGATGAGTGGTTAGAGTCTGCATACCTGAATCTACAAATGCTATGCGATAGGGAGGTCATCTCTGAAGAAGATGCCAATCGCTATTGGGAGCTTTGGCATCGTATTGCACAAGTTTGCTTGGCAGATTATGCGCAGGGTCGGCATGAAAGACGTTATCAGTTTTCTGGATTGGTCGCATTACCTTTCCAATCACAGCAGTTTTCACTGGCTATTTGTGTGAATGCAGAAGAAGACCTGAGTGAAGAATTTACAGGGCGCATGATGGAGTGCTTGCGTGTGGCTCAGGAAGTGCGGGTCTATCCAATGCCAGTTTCTGATGCTGCTGATTTACCACCGCAGTTATTAATGTACCTGCAGGCCAATGACATCACTGTGACATTAGAGCCTGTGCCACCAGTTTTGGGGGGGCGGCGAGGCGATGTTATGTCGCTTTACGAGGGAAGCAGGTAATACAGAATAGGATATGTTGATGCGTGTAGTACAATTGAGGCGAGTGTCATGTTGTTCACTTAAGGCTCTAATCGCAATAGTCGGTACCATGCTGTCATTATCGGCCTGTCAGCAGAAAGCGCCATTGATCACAAATCATGATGTGCAGCAAAAGCAGTCTATGACAGAGATTCACACTGTTAGTGAAACGTATCCTGCTGTTAAATTGACAGGTGTTAATGGCATTTATGTCAGTCATCAGACATCACGCATGAAGCAGCGTTTTAAAACGTTGTTGTCTCAAGCAAAGCAACACCATATTAATTCAATGGTGATTGATTTTGTCAAGCCAACCAAGCGTGCAGCTGTCGTGTTAAAGGCTGTGAGAAAAGCGGGTATTCATCCTGTCGCTCGTATTGTGATGTATCCACATGGTGGCTTGCATGAGCATATTGTTTCAAAGCCATATTTAATTAAACGTCTGAATACCATTAAGCAAGCATTGATTTTAGGCTATCCAGAAATCCAGTTGGACTATATTCGATATAAGCATACTCAACCAGCGTCGTCAGAAAACGCGAAGTGCGTGCATGAGGTTATTAAAGCAGTTAAGCACCTAGTTGATGCGTATCGTGCAAAATTGCAAATTGATATTTTTGGTGTTGCAGCACATGGTGAGTCACCCAATATTGGGCAAGATCCAAAGTTGTTTGCGAGTAGCGTACATGCTATTTGTCCAATGGTATATCCTTCACACTACCATCCGTATGCTTACCACTCAAAACGTCCATACGAAACAATTAGGCATTCAGTGTCAGCACTGAAAAAAATCATCTCGGGTACATAGGTCAAAGTGTATGCTTATATTGAGGTGTATAATAGTCGTTATGCCATGACCAAGCGGGAACAAGTCAATTACATTCGAGAAGAAATACGGGGTGCAAAGTCAGCCGGTGCTGACGGTTGGATTGCCTGGAGTGCGGGAAATGTGTATGGACCACTGTTCTCTGCAGTGATGTAAATAATATCTTGATTGGCGCCACGCGGCGTCATCTTGTTATAAAATTTAACTGTTAATATGTTAAAGATGCTTTAAATGTTTGAGATGCTCTGATATAATGAGGCTAAATTCAAGTCGGTCTGACTGTGTGCAAGCCAGTATCTGGAGACTGACATGTTTAGTTTGTTGTCAATGCGTGTATCAAGATTAATGATTAATTTGTTTGCTTCGCGGCCAGGTCTCTATTCTTTCAAGGTTTCCAAGCATCAGGGAGATCATTTTATGTCAAGAAATTCTGGTTGTGAAAGTAAGCATACCGGGTCTGTTGTAGACCCTGTGTTGAGTTCTGTCGTAAAAAAACAAAAGTCGAGTCAGCTAACAGCACCTGTTTCATTGTTTCCTGCTATCAAGCAAAGAGTTAGTTTAAAAGGTTTTGGTGAGTCGGCACCAGCGGTATCAAGTACGCTGACAGTAGAGCAGTTTAGGCAGCATTACTATGATAAAAAGGGTTTAGTAGCCTTTTGTCGACGTAAAGGCATAGCTACCCAAGGGTTGAAAGAAGACCTTAATCAACGTATCGAACACTACTTGAAGACTGGAACAGTAATCAGAAAAGCAAACGCATTTAAAATGACTAGATTGCCAGATAGCCAGCGTGGTCTATTGTGTAGAGAAACCAGAGTAAGGCACTATAAGAGTGACCCGGCAACGAGACGTTTTTTTCAGAGTCAGCTGGGTGATTTCACGGGGTTTTCTGCATACGTTCAAAAGTGGATAAAATCGCGTTTAGCAAATGGTGATGTTTTTACTTACGGTGATGCAATTGATGAGCACATTCGTTATATGTCTTTAAAGTCAAAAGGCAGGGTGTTGAGCGTCACACATGATTCATGCCAGTATAATCCATTTTTCATGGATGCCAGTCGCGCAAAAATAAAGACGCCACACACAACGAAGCAGGCATGGTTTTTAGTTCGAAACTCAGCAGGTCCTAAAACCTTTGAGCGATATCTACAAACAATTAATCACATTGCAGATGAGATTTTATCTGAAAGAATGTCATAATGGTGTAGATCAAAGAACCCTCTTGTTAAATGGTCCACGTCTCTCTCACTTAGTGTTGGTAGAAACGATAGCCCACAAAGTCTAGAAGAAATATTTTTATTACACTATTTAGCTAGGCGTGATTGCGAATACCATTATGGTGGTGTTGTGTCAATGCTTTGCTAAGAAGAGCATGTTATTGAGACTGCACGCATAGGCGCAGTGTAGCAGGGGCAAGTGATTAGTTTGTGCTGATGCCAGAGTAGAGGGCGTTAATCAGTTGTGACAGTGTAATTGCTGTTTGCTGAAGGTGATCTAGTTCCGGGTTATATTCGACAAACTCGGCGCCGAGGCATTGTTTATCAGCATGGCAATGTGCAAGCATGGTGATGAGATCGCCTAAGCCAACACCATCATCAACAGGTGTGCCAACCCCAGGAACAAACATCGGATCTAACCCGTCAAGGTCAATGCTCAGCCCATAGTGATCAGTATCCTGTTTTAGCCTGTCAATTGATTGTTTAAAAAGTGCTGAAAAGCCCTGTTGGTGTACGTCTTTCATGGTGTGCACAGTTACGCCCAGTGACTTTAGGAGTGCATACTCTTCGGCTTCATAGTCTCGTATGCCAATCAAGATAACATGCTCAGGTTGAATCGATGGGCAGTGTTGAAAAATATGCGTCAGTTCACGTCTGCCATGGCCCAGTAATGCTGCTACAGGCATGCCGTGAATATTACCCGTTGGTGTTGTATCATGTGTGTGTGCGTCGCAATGCGCATCGAACCAGAGTAGCCCTAGCTTCTGGTTACCAAGCGCTTTGGCGACACCTGACCAGGTACCCATTGCAATAGAGTGATCACCACCAAGCACACAAAATCTTTTTTCGCGTGTGACTTGTTCATGTGTCCACGTAGCCAGTTCTTCACATATTCGAATAATTTCACTTTGTTTACAGTCAAAGGACGTGGTGTGAACACTGTGATCATGCTGCAGTGTCTTTGGGCAGTGGGCTGATGCTACAAATGTCTGTGGTCCTGATTCAGTGCCTCGTTCGCCTGCACCAATACCACAGCTGACGGTAATGGTGGGTATGCTGTTAGCAGGTTTCATGTTGTTTTTCCGTAGTGGTGTAATGTGTTGAGTGTGCCATGATGGCATCTGCAACCAGAGGAACGACTTGTTCATTGAAAACACTGGGAATAATGTACTGTGCTGATAGTTCTTCATCGGTCACGATATGAGCGATGGCTTTAGCGGCTACCATAAGCATTGAGCGGGTAATTTCCTGTGTGCGACAATCCAGTGCACCACGGAAGATCCCTGGAAATGCGAGTAGGTTGTTAATTTGGTTTGGAAAGTCACTGCGTCCGGTTGCCATCACTGCCACGTAGGGGCCGGCGATATCGGGCATGATTTCAGGTGTTGGATTTGCCATTGCAAAGATAATTGGATCATTTGCCATGGTTTGTATGTCATCCGTGTTAATTGCATTTGGGGCTGATAGACCGATGAAAACATCGGCTCCTTTTAATGCATCTTGTAGTGTGCCAACCTCATTATTTGGATTGGTCATCTCAACATAGGCGCGTTTAGCATCGTTGAGGTGATCCCTGCCTCGACTGAGAATGCCTTTGCGATCACAGCCGACGATATGCTTAACGCCAAGCTCTAAGAACATGCGTGTGCAGGCTGTGCCTGCTGCGCCAGTACCATTAACCACAATTTTGATGTCTTCTGCTTTTTTGCCGACTATTTTCAGTGCATTAATTAAGGCTGCAGTTGTGACAACTGCAGTTCCGTGTTGGTCGTCATGAAAGACAGGTATGTCTATTTCCTTTTGTAGTCTTTCTTCAATTTCAAAGCAGCGTGGTGCAGCAATGTCTTCTAGATTAATAGCGCCGAATGTTGGGGCCATTACCGTGACTATACGTACAATTTCGTCGACATCCTGTGTGTCCAGGCAAATAGGAAAGGCATCAACATTGGCAAACTTCTTAAGTAGCAGCGCCTTACCTTCCATGACAGGCAGTGCTGCTGCAGGGCCCAGATCGCCCAGGCCTAAAATTGCAGAACCATCTGTTACGACTGCAACGGTATTTTTGCGTATGGTAAAGTCAAAGGCGCTTTTGGGGTCACGATGAATTTTTTCACAGACTCTTGCAACACCGGGTGTATACAGACGGGATAAATCTTCGCGATCATTGGCTGGGTAGGGCACATCAGTTGCAATTTTGCCACCGATATGTACTTTAAAGGTTGGATCAATGATGTTGCAGCGTGTGACTTCCGGCAACGTATTCAGTGCTTGTGATAATAGGTCTAACTTGGCGGCATCCAGGCAGTTAATCACAATATTGTAACTTGCGTTGCTGCCGAGTCGATTGTTGAGCTTATCTACTGCTGCGATGGCAATGTTATGTGATTCGATCAGAGAAATAACACTGGTTTGCTCAATGTTTTCAGTGCTGAGGCAAATTTCTACACAAGAAGATGTTGGCATGGTCATTATTGCACCACATATTTTGAAAATGAGTCTTATATTAGCATCATTTTATCGCATATGACAGGCACATTTTGATTGTTGCTTGCGCATTGCAATTATTTTGACCACATTCAGTGCGGTGTGCATGGAGGCTTCATGTGTGATTGTGGCTAATGCATGACATTCGTCTTCACTGATGAGCTCCTTGTGTGGGAGGACATGGACGTATCACTGTTATGAAAAGTAAGGGGAAGCATGTTCGTACGTATTTACACGCTTGAGACAACTGTTTACAATAAGCTGAGCCCTTCACGTGGCTTCCAGTGCGTGATGTTAAATAAATTGAATGCTTGCATGCTAAGGTGCAGTGATGCGACAGAAAAATTCACAGTGAGTCATGATGTGGGCTGACTTGATAAGATTGTTGTAGAATTGTTTAGCCATTTAGCTATGTAGAAAAACAAGGACGAAAGATGAAAAAGCACACTAATGCTCGCGAGGCGCAGCACCCAATTAAGTTAGATATTTTGTACGCTCTTGAATTTGATCAAATCATGTTATCTGATCTCGATCAGCCTTGTCTTGAGGTTGCTCGTTCTGATAAAGACATTATGTTGTTAGCAGTACAGCAATGTGGAGATAACTTCAAGTTCGCAAGCGAGTCACTCAGAAATAACCGACACATTGCACTAGCGGCAGTGCAGCACAATGGCATGTTGCTCGAATATGCAAGTCCTAATCTTCGCAATGATAAGGGTGTGGTATTGGCTGCAGTACAGCAAAAATGCCAGTCACTTGAATATGCAAGTGCGAAGCTTAAAAATGATAGGGACGTAGCATTGGCTGCAGTACGTCAGAATGGTGAATATTACGAAGATCAGTGTGATGACTTCAGAAATGATAAGGCCTTTGCTTTCGCTGCGATGCACTCATATGCCTACATATTCGATGAGCTGGAAGATGTTTTGAAAAATGACAAGGAAGTCGTTCTCGCAGCTGTTAAGCATAATTGGGGTGCTCTGCACGACGCGCGTGAGGATTTCAAAAATGACAAAGATGTGCTATTGGCTGCGCTTAGTTGTGAGGAGTTTGATGACAGTGAAGATGCCCTTCAGTGGGCAGGTGATGATCTTACGAGTGATCGCGAGTTCATGCTTTCAGCGGTGCGGATAAACGGGTGTGCAATTCAATACGCAAGTAATACGCTCAAAAGTGATAAAGAATTTGCGTTAATAGCTTTGCGCACTACTG